>PUMM01000086.1 GCA_003551365.1 Clostridia bacterium | reverse complement strand
CCGGGTGCCCGCCCGACCCCGCAGCGCCTCCACCGCACTGTCGAGCGAGGGTATGACCGCCTCTCCCCCGTGCCGGGTAAATCGCAGACATGCCCGCACCTTGGGGGCCATACTGCCTGCACCGAAGTGTCCCTCCTGCACATATCTCTCCGCCTCGGTGACGGAGACCTCCGAGAGCGGCTCCGCATCGGGCTCTCCGTAGTTGAGCATCACGTGCGGCACATCGGTCAGGATCATCAGTACGTCTGCACCGATCTCCTGTGCCAGTACCTGAGAGGCAAAGTCCTTATCTATCACCGCCTCCACTCCCCGGTAACCAGAATCTCCCACCACTACCGGAACCCCGCCTCCGCCGCCGCATATGACCACAACCCCCGCATCCACCAGGGCCTGAATGGACTCCGACTCCACTATCTCCGCCGGCTCGGGGGAGGGAACCACGCGGCGCCAGCCCCGGTCTGCATCGTTCACCCAGTGCTCACCGGCTTCCTCTCCCGCCCGGGCCTCCGCCTCGGAATAAAACGGTCCCACGGGCTTGGTGGGGCGATCGAACGCCGGGTCGCGCTCATCCACGCTCACCTGAGTTATGAGGCTGGCTATGGAGCTCTGTACTCCGACTTCCTTCAGAGCGGCCGACAACCGCTGCTGTATCATATAACCGAGCATGCCCTGGCTCTTCGCCCCACAGACGTCCATGGGCATCGCCGGCACCTTATCTCTGGCAGCCGCATTCTGGATCATGATGGCGCCGATCTGTGGACCGTTCCCGTGGGTCAGCACCACTCGATCACCGTCGGCGATGATTCGCGCAATCTGCCCCACAGTGGCGTCAATATTGTCCAGCTGTTCGTCCACAGAACCCTCCTGGCCCGGCTGCAGTATGGCATTGCCTCCCAGTGCAATCACGACTTTTCGCATCGCTTTGATCTCCTCCACCCCAGTCACGGCGGACTGCCCGACCCCATGTAGAACATGACCTGCTGCCCGGTGGCCGGCATCCGCCGCGTTGGTATGTTGGTATAACCATTCGTCAAGTTGCCCAGAAGTCCTCTTACCGATTTCTCCGCATTTATATCGATTCCTTTTTCATCTGACGATTGGGTCAGATGAGGACATGAAGGGACACTCCATCGCCAACTGATCTGCTCTTCATGAATCCCTATTGTGGGTAAACATGGGGAGGATGCGGGTCTCAGTCACATCTGATACCAATGCTGCGGACTGCTCCGAAAATTTTTTGTCCAATGTGGCTTCACCCCGTCTGGCGCCTCCACTATCAGTGAGGCTCACTCTGTCGGGATCGAGCCCCAACAACACTCAGCCGCTGAGCTCCTTCAGCAGCCATTTTCGCGTGCGACCGCCATCAGGTGGCACACGATTGTGTCCCCGGTAACGGCTGCAAAAGCGTCGAACCCGCATGTTCTGACCCGGAAACAGTATGCAGGCCTCGCAGGCCCGTCTTCATCCCGTCCCCCGTTCCCGACACATTTTCCGCGATATCAGAAGAGCAGCAAGTTTTCAATTGGCTCACGGATACTCCATCTGTCGCACAGACTGCACACCCGTGACCTGTATCTTCATCTGCGGGGGATATCCACCCGCTGCAGGCGGCAGGATATCCCCCAGTGTTCCCATTTCTTAGCCGGGTTGCTGCTGCAGTCATATGGACACTCATCCCGACCACGCTGAGCAGCAGACAGCTAGGCTCGTTTCAGGTGAGTATCGAAGAACTTCATCATGTCCGGAAGGAGTTCGTTTGCACCCGATTCCGAGTTGGCATATGGGCCGCCTGTGCTCGCATATTTCCGGTATTTCACCGGTTTATTTGCCGCACCCAGGCTTCTCGCAAATTCCTTCCTCAGGCCCGGTTTCGGTTCAGTAGCGGGCGTCTTCTGATCCACAATGAAGACCGGCATCACCGCCCGCTGCGCGTGACGGTTCGGGGCTGACCGGTGATACTTGTCCTCATCGTCCTCCAGGGGTCCCATGCTGTGTCGAAGCAGCTTCACGGTCCGCTGCCCACCGGTTCTGTAGTAGTAGCTCCAGTCAGCATAGCCGGTACGGCTTATCGACGCCTGAAATACGCCGGCCGGGGCAAAACATGTGGCGGCCATACTCAAAAAGCCTCCGTAGCTCTGTCCGGTTATACCAATCCTGTCCGGATCGGCTATGCCTCGCCGCACCAGATACCTCGCACCCTCCACGAGATCCCGCAGATCATCGACTCCCCAACCATTGGAGATTCCCTCCTCAAAATCCTTACCGTAACCGGCACTACCGCGGACATTGCACATCATAACCGTGTACCCGCGCTGCACGTAATACTGCACGACAGGATGCATTGTGTCTCTGAACTGATCCACGGGTCCCCCGTGCACTTCCAGTATGGCGGGTCCGGGCTCCTCTCCGGCATCGGCCGGCCGATATATGTAGGCGGAAATCTCCAGCCCGTCGAAACTCTCGAACTTCGTCTTCTCGGGCCTGTTCAGTTTCCTGGCCAGTCTATCAGCAATGGACGACGTCAGCTGTTCTGTCGATTCGACCTCCAGGTTTCCGTCCTTGTCGCACAGGGTCGCCACCCACACATCGGGGGGACAGAGAAAATCCTGGTAGGTGAATGCTATCCGCCGTCCATCCGGGGACCAGGCGGGATGAGTAACCACGCCTTCATCCTCAGCGGCAACGACTATGCTTTCACCAGTTGCAACCGACGTAACTCTCAGCTGCACATTTCCGTCATAGTTGGACACATGGGCAACGTAGCGACTGTCAGGCGACCAGGACGCCTCACCGGCCGTCATCGAACCGCTCTCTGCCGATTGGTCATATTCCTCTTCATAGATGGGTTCGGGGGCATCCCCACCATCGGCGCTGACACACCAGTAGTTTATCCAGTTGTTTCTGTGCGACCGGAAGAGAATCTTACTGCCGTCCGGCGAAACGAGGGGATGTCCGAAACGTCTTCCAATCTGGTAGTCGAAGAAATCGGAATCCTCCGCAATGATCTTCTCTTCCGTCCCGTCGCGTCTAACCTGCACAATCTCGTGGTCCTCCCACAGGTCATT
>PUMM01000067.1 GCA_003551365.1 Clostridia bacterium | reverse complement strand
ATGGGAGGTCTCCCCCTTTCTGTTTGTTTTTCTCTATCTAAACATTTAGGGATCGAGATCTCCCATCCTCTCTTTTTACCCCAATTACCCACATCAATTTTACTCACACCCGTGCAGGCACTCTCTCTGGCTCCATGATATCCGAGGTGCCGGGAGGGGGCATGTCTGATCGCTTCTCAAAGCAGGAGGCAGTCGGAGTTCGTAGAAAGTGTATTAAAGAGAGGGGGCAAAACATGAAAAACGACATCCATATTCGATGTCCCGAATGCCACTGCATATACTTCATATCCCCTGATTTCATCGGCGTCACCGGTAACATCGGGACGCGCGGTGGATACTGTGTAGTGTATTGCCCCCAGTGTGACAGCAAACTGGGCTTTACGGTTACAGTGCGACGCACCCTCACCGTGGATTCCGATCCAATGGTGTTGGAGAAAGGACTGGACCCGGATCCCTCCAGAGAGGGGAAAGAGGGTGTGGTAAAGCGAGCACATTGGGCGCTCAACAGCGCAGATTATCTCCTGCAGAATGCCATGGACGATGACCGGGAGCGATTGGAACTGGCGGCGGAGAAAGCAGAGCAGGCCGTTCGGCTCATCAATGAGGCCCTGGACCGATTGCGGGAATACGAGGGACGAGGATAACTGCGCATCGCCTGTCCCCATCTGCGTAAGCCTACGAGGAAGTCTGCCACCCTAATGCGACTGCCTCGCAAGTCTATCCAGTAACAGAGTGAGCCGCGGCAAGATCGTCAACCTGCACCTGACAATTTACAGAGCGGGTTAGAGGCGGAGCCATCGTCCCATATACTCGTCGATTCTGTGTGCATTCGGTTCCGGTGCGCGTCACGACTTGCTCGACGCGCGGTTTTCTTTGAGGTGAGACTATGAACTGGAAGCAGTATGTCCTCGCTGCCGTCCTGCTGGGCGCCGTGGTCTTTGGATGGTCACATCTGGTGAGCGGGCCCCCGCCCGAGGTCGTGGCCACAGTTGATGATGAGGAAATAAGCTTCGGGGAACACCAGGCCAGGATGAATCAGATCATTCGTGCCTATGAGGAGCAGGGAGGGAAGGTAACTCCTGAGGTGGAGGATTATGTTCGGGAGGCGGCCCTGGATGATCTCATATCTGAAACCCTTCTGTACCGGGAAGCATTGCGATGGAACATCAGTGTGGATGATCGAGATGTGCAGGAGGCCTTCCAGCGCTTTCGCGACCGATTTGAGGAGGAGGAACAGGCGCGAGCTTACTTGCAGGAGATGCGCATGACTGAGGATAGCCTTAAAGAGCAGATAAGCCGCCAGATGAAGATTGAGAGATTCCTGCAGATCTACATGGAGGAGCTGGATGACGATGAGTTTGAGGTGACCGATGAGCATGTGCAGGAACTCTACGATCAGTATGCCACCCACATGGAAGACTTCCCCGCCTATGAGGATGTGGCTTCAAGGCTGCGGGCTGAGCTGGAGGAAACCCGTCATTATGAACTGCTGGAAGAGCTAGTGGCAGAGCTCCGAGATGAGAGCCAAATTGAGATCAAGATAGAGCTGGAGTGAACTGGTGCCGGTCTCGTCCCGCTTTCACAACCCCGCAGCGCTTATGAGCCCGACGGCGAGGTCGGCACCGTCATGTGCTGCTGCCGCTCTGTCGGGAACCGGCATTTGAGGGCGAGATCAACAGCCCGGGCACACGACAGGAGATCGCGGGGATAGGACTCGGTGATCCGGGATATGCTGCTTACTCTCCAATTGCATTGGCCCGGCGGCGGTCTCTAGATGGCCGTTGACAATCATTGGGTCCTGCCAGCGCATAGCACCCACGGTGCAGCTGTATGGGGTTGATGATCCCTGCAGCCGGTTTCGATGCAGACCAGTACTGTGGAGGATAGGCGATGAACAGAGTTCCCGTCTGCACCCGTGACGCACTCCCGGCAGGCTCTGACTGCTTGCGGCAGAATACTTCAGTCACTGGAGAGACTGGCGACTGATTGCTGGCTGCAGATATGGCGAATTCGAGCAATGTTTCCGCTGTTTGAGGCGAAACTGGGTGCTGTCTCCCAGCTCTGCGCTCCGGCTTTGCATAGCCTTCCATGAGGAACTCAACTCTCCTCAATCTGGGCACCGCGGGGCTGTGCTGACCTGTAGCACGATGGTATTCGCACAGCTGTCCCGTCGGAAGTTCCGGGGGCATCGTTATCACGGCTGCTTTTGGAGTATGATGCTCGCCCCCGGGGATGACTCTCACGGGGCAAGTCCCGCAGCTGCACTGAAGGGATATTAGCTCCCGCGACGAAGGATATGGCGAGGAATACACGGGAGGAAGATCCGAAGGGAGGAGTTCGAAGGTGATAAAGAATGAAGTGAAGCGCAAGCTGAAGCAGGGTGAACCGACGGTGGGAAACTGGGTCGGCCTGCCTTCGCCGTCCGTCGTGGAGATACTGGTCCGCTTCGGGATGGATTGGCTGGTGTTGGACACAGAGCACGGACCGTACGGCGAGGAAATGCTCGAGGATATGATGCGGGCCATGCGGGGGAGTGGAGTCACTCCCATCATCCGCGTACCCGACACCGACCCAGCCATAATCAAAAAGGCCCTGGATCGCGGCGGGTACGGTATCATATGTCCCCTGGTGAATACGGCGGAGCAGGCCCGGTTGGCGGTGTCCTCCTGCAAGTATCCACCCGAGGGCATTCGCGGAGTCGCGGGGGCCCGGGCCAGCGGATATGGGGCAGATCTGCCCACATACTACGCCGAGTGCAACGACGAGATCCTGGTCGCCTGTCAGATTGAAACGGCCGAAGCTCTGGATAACGTGGAGGAGATAGCTGCAGTTCCCGGGGTCGACATGCTGTTCATCGGGCCCAGTGATCTTTCTGCCAACCTCGGCCTGTTCGGTCGGACCGACGAGCCGTCATTCCGTGCCGCCGTCGATAGCATCTGTTCGGCCGCTCGTGCCGCGGATGTAGCCATCGGCTACTACGCCAGCGACCCACAGGATGTCCTCCGCTGCATCGAGGAGGGAATGACTTTCGTATCCCTGGCCAATGACGTCCGTTTTCTGGCCGGGGCAGCAGAAGAGGACTACCGGCGCGTGCGTGAGGGGCTCTGAGTTCGGACGCCGTTCCCCGCGCGGCGCGTAACCAGTTTCCCGGATCCGCCCCACATCTTGCCGCCTAACCGTGCACTTGCTGTGACGGTGAGGCGGGAGGCTTCGTGACTTCTACAGCCCCGGAAGGGTAGCACTTCCGGCACGCCACAGGGGCGATAGGTTCTGTGGTGCAGCAGCCGCAGCCGCAGCGGGTGCGAGGTTGAGAGGTGGGCGGGCGCAGGAGCAACCGGGATCGCGGAGAGAAGCGGATGCCAGCCGGTCAGAGAGGCAGCGACACGTGGTCGGCGACCTGTCCATTGTCAGTTCAGCCCCGCAGCCCCCGCCGGCTATTGGGTGCGGGGCCTGATGGGTGGGGCAATGCACTCGGTGCGTGTCTCCCGACCGCCGGGGCGGCGTGCGGCAATGTCCCACTTGCCATTTCCGCTTATGAGGATCCGGTGGATCTGCTCGCGCTCGCGGTGACACCCATCGCTTGCATTGGAGTGGAAGCACTGCCGCATCCCGGACGGTGTGACGTCACCAGGCAGTGTCGGCATGCCGCCCACAGTAAGATCGCACTCCTTTAGATGCTGCGCTCAGTGCCAGCTATGCTCTTCCCCTGATACAGACGGTGGGGAAGAGTTGGTCCGCGGCAGCTGGTGCCACTCAGAAACTATGCTTGTCGGGATGCACCATGTTCTTCTGGCATTCAGCTGATCCCGTGGGGATATTCGCAGGCTCCCCGACAGCGGGACACCGTTGCGCCCTGCATCCGTCCCGGCGCTGCACCGATGGCATGATCTGGCCCGCCTATCCTGTCCCAGGTTATGGTGCATATCGGGGCGTGTACCCCATATCCGATCGCATATTGCTTTCACATCTGCGGGCCGCGCTGTGAGTTGGCGGAGCTCGGCGGGCCCGGCACACTGACCACTCCCGTTCATATACTGAAAGAGACGGAAGCCTGCCGGGTCTTTTCCGGGGGCGGCGATCGCTTACTTCTGCCGCTCATCGGCCTGTTATGGCGGGGCGATTCCTTGTATGTGCGGTCATTGCGACTCTGCAGCTGTGGTGTCCCAGAATCGACTGGGCTGTCATGCGGGGGGGCGGGTCCGGAGGTTTGCGAACAACTATCAGAGGGGGGCTGATGATGCACGATCTGGTGGGTTTGCGGATCGGGCTGGCAGTGACCGGATCGCACTGCACGTTCGAGGAAATTATACCCCTGGCCCGGGATCTGACCCGGCGCGGAGCAGCTCTGCTGCCCATCGCCTCGGACGAGGCTATCGGTACGGATACGCGGTTTGGCCCGGCCGGGCACTGGCGCGATGAGCTGGAGACGATTGCCGGGGAAGCCATTGTGCACACGATGGTGGATGCAGAACCAATAGGACCGGGGAGGATGCTGGACGCCGTGTTGATAGCGCCATGCACGGGAAACACCATGGCCAAACTGGCCTGCGGGATAACGGACACTCCGGTGACCATGGCCGCCAAGGCTCATCTGCGCAACCGACGACCAGTCATCCTCGGCATATCGACCAATGACGCGCTCGGACTCAACGCACCCAACCTTGGTTTTCTGCTGGCGGCCCAAGAAGTCTTTTTCCTGCCGTTTCGCCAGGATGATCCGCAGGGAAAGCCGACATCTTGTGTCGCTGAGTGGGAGCTGGCCGGAGACGCTGTGTGTGCCGCCCTGCGGGGTGAGCAGCTGCAGCCCATGCTCCTCGGTCCCGGGGAGTGATCAACATGCACGGATATCGAGTGGCCGTCCTGGGGGCAACTGGTCTGGTGGGATCTGCGCTTTTGGCCGGATTGTCGGAGCGGGACTTTCCGGTGTCTGAGGTGATCGCAGCGGCATCGGGGAGTGGGGGACGGTGGGTGCGCATGGGGGAAAGGTCGCTGCCGGTGCAGCAGTGCACTCCCGCAGGGCTCGCCGGGATGGATCTGGTTTTCAACTGTGCCGGGCGAGCGGCGGCGGAGGCCTATCTTCCCAGCCTGGCCGGGGCTGGTACACTGTGCGTGGACAAGAGCACGGCTTTCCGTGCTCGCTGCGATGTCCCCCTGGTTATCCCGGAGGTCAATGGCGATCAGCTGCGGCACCATTGCGGGATAGTTGCCTCTCCCAACTGCGTCACCATCCAGCTGGCAGTGGCTCTCGCGCCCCTGCACCGCGCGCTGGGTCTGCGTCGGGTGGTAGTCAGCACCTATCAGTCCATCTCGGGCGCCGGGCGAGAGGCGCTGGAGCTCCTGCAGAGGGAGACTGAGGCCAGCCCCTGCTCCGCACCGCGACGCCTGGCGGGAAATGTGATCGCCGGGATAGGCGATATGGATTCGAACGGGCACAGCGGGGAGGAGAGGAAGATCGCGGCGGAGCTGCAGCGCATCCTGCCCGGCGGTCCAGCAGCGGCAGTCACAGCTGTGCGCGTGCCGGTGGAAATAGGTCACTGCACTGCCGTCTGGTGCGAACCTTCCACTTCGGTGACTGCAGAGAGGGTCAGAGAAATCCTGGCAGAGGCACCGGGAGTGACAGTTGCAAGTGGGGGCGCTGGATACTGCACGCCGCGCGAGGTTGCCGGAAGTGATGAGGTGCACGTCGGGAGGATTCGTACGGATGGCGAAGCAGGGGAAGGATTTTGGCTGTGGGTGGTATCCGACAACCTGCGCAAGGGAGCCGCGACCAATGCTCTGCAGATTGCCGAGGAGCTGGTGCGGTGCGGGGAGTGAGGGGATCTGTCAGGTGCGACTGCGGGTGCTTAAATTCGGCGGGACATCGCTGCATGGCAGACAGAACTGGAACTGCGCAGTACGGCGAGTCCAGTCCTGTGCGCGCCGGGATCATTCCCTGTTGGTAGTGGTTTCGGCCATGGGGCGGCGCGGTTCGCCCTACTCCACCGATACGCTGATCGATTTCGCTGAGTCCTTCGCGGACCCGAGTCCCCTGCGCGAACTGGATCTGATCATGTCATGCGGAGAAATAATCGCGGCAGTTGCCTTCAGCGGGGCCCTGCGTACGGCGGGGACTGAGGCCACTGCACTGACGGGTGGTCAGGCGGGCATTCTCACTGACGACAGATTCGGGGAGGCCCGGATCCTGCGGGTGTCGCCGTCTGAGCCCCTGCGCCTCCTCCGGCAGAATCAAGTGCCGGTGGTCGCTGGCTTTCAGGGAGTCAGCGAAGATGGGGAGACAACAACTCTGGGCCGGGGCGGAAGTGATATCACCGCGGCCGCCCTGGCAGTGGCCCTGGGAGCGGAGCTGGTGGAAATATGTACGGACGTTGACGGGATCAAGACCGCTGACCCGCGTCTGGTGTCGGATGCGCGTACCCTGGGAGATATCAGCTACGAAGAGCTGTTTCAGCTGGCGCGGCAGGGAGCCCACGTGGTGCACCCACGCGCCTGCCAGATGGTAATGGCGGGTGGTGTACCCCTGCGGGTCCGCAGCGCCTGCAATGACCATCCGGGCACCATGGTTACTGCCGGCAGACTGAACAACAGCCGGCCAGTGACCGGCGTTGCTCATGCAGTAGATGTGGGGCAGATAAGAGTGGTCGGAGAACACGACGATGCCGAGCAGGTGTTCGGGGTTCTGGCATCTGCCGGGATCAGCGTGGACATGATCAATGTGTCTCCGGGCGAAATTGCCTTCGCAGTGAATGGTCGGCTTCTGCAGCGGGCGATGAGGAAGCTGGAGAAGGCAGGATATCATCCACGTGGGCGGTCCGGATGCGCGAAGATATCCACCGTTGGAGCGGGTATGCGGGGGGTACCGGGAGTTATGGCGCGAATAGTGCAGACCCTGCGCGCTGTCGGAGTGGACATACTGCAGACCTGTGACTCTCACCTCAGCATCAACTGCCTGGTAGCTGAAGAGGATGTGGGGCGGGCAGTGCGTGCCCTGCACCGCCATTTTCAACTGGACAGGATGGGAGGGAGTGCAGATGAGCGCTAGAAACCATGCGAGGGTTATTGTGGCCATGGTGACGCCCTTTGCGGGCGACGGGAGGGTATGCATGGACGGGGCGAGGCGGCTGAGCAGCAGGCTGGTGGATGATGGAGCTGACGGCATTCTGGTCAGCGGCACCACCGGTGAATCTCCGACTCTGGATGCCACAGAGAAGACGCAGCTGCTGGAAGTGATTCTCGAGGAGGTCGGGGATCGCGCGGAGGTGTGGATGGGAAGTGGGACGAATGACACCCGTACCACTGTTGCGCTTACCCGGCAAGCGGGGAGGTCCGGAGCGGACGGCGTCATGCTGGTGACCCCTTACTACAACCGGCCCACGCAGGAAGGAATGTATGAACACTTTCGCCTGGCAGCGGAGGAAAGTAGCTGCCCGGTCATGCTCTACAATGTTCCGTCCAGGACTGGGGGCAACCTGCTGCCCGATACTGTGGCCCGTCTGGCCCGGCTGGACAACGTGGTCGCGGTGAAGGAGGCCTCGGGAGATATCGACCAGGTTGCCCGTATCCGCGCCGTCACCCCGGAGGATTTTCTCATCTACAGCGGGGATGATTCTATGACCTTGCCGGTGATGTCAGTGGGTGGCTGGGGCGTGGTCAGCGTTGCCGCACACCTGGTGGCGGGACGTATCGCCGCCATGATCGATGACTATCGCCGGGGCATGACTGAGCGGGCTGCCCGGGCACATGTGAAGATGCTGCCGCTTCTGGAGGTTCTGACCATACGGACCAATCCGATACCGGTGAAAACGGCTGTCAGCATGTGTGGCCCAGATGTGGGGGGATTCCGTCCGCCGCTTACCTGCCTGGATAATGAGGGTCGGGAGCAGCTGCAGAGTGTACTGCAGTCAATGGGGTTGATGCGGACATGACCAGTGGGAGCGGGGTAACCCCGCTCCCACTCCGCAAATCCGCACTGCTGCTGCGCGGCATTGCCTCGTGGGCTGCAGCCGCCCGGGCAGTTCCTCTCCCTTCCTTTCCCTTCCCTATCCCTTTCGCAGGTGCGTTCGCAGGAGTGCCGGTCGAGAGCTGTTGATCCCGGGCGCTCACCCGCGACGTTCGCCTTCTTCCGCCTGCATTCTGCCTGCGACAAATCCTCATCCCAGGTGGACTGCTCGCTGCGCTTCACGGGACCCCCGGGTCAATGCTAAGCTAGGCATACTGATAGAGTCACGAATGATTTCACCCGGGAAGGGACTGAGTACTCTGTCCGCGGAGAGCCCTGAGCCGGCCCCACGGCGCGATGTTGGCGCCAGTGCAGTCACCGAGATGCCGATTCTGCCGGCACTGAAGAAGCTGTCGCTCCCCATCATAGTGGGGCAGACGATGCACATGATGTACAACATCATTGATACCCTGTGGGTCGGTCGTCTCGGTCCGGAGGAACTGGCCGCCATATCCTTTTCCTTTCCGGTGGTCTTCACAGTGTTCTCCCTCGGCGCGGGGTTTTCCATAGCCGGGAGCGCGCTGGTGTCGCAGTATCGGGGGGCCCGCCAGCAGGAGAACGCCAATCACGCCGGGGGACAGGTCTTCATATTCGGCACAGGGATTGCGCTGATTCTGGGTGCTTTCGGGTATCTGTACGGAGAGTCCATATTGTTCATTCTGGGGGCAGAGCCGGAGGTACTGCCGCTGGCCTGGTCCTACTTCCGCATTATCTGTGCGGGGATTCCGCTGATGTTCCTTTACTTCGTCTTTGAGGCGGTGTTCCGCGCCACCGGCAATACCCATACCCCCATGGTGATAAAGATAGGCACATTTGCGGTGAACATAGTATTGGATCCGCTGCTCATCTTCGGCATTGGCCCGTTTCCCTTTCTGGGCGTAGCGGGCGCGGCCGTGGCGACGGTGTTCTCGCGCGCCATCGGAGCGGCTATCGGCCTGTACTTGCTGTTTTCCGGTACGCGGGAGGAGATACACATTCGTCCGGGGCACCTGGTCCCGAATCCGACCATGATCCGCATGGTGGCGGCCATCGGCGCGCCGGCCGCTCTCGGTCTGACTGCCATCGCCCTCGCCCGCACGTTCATGACCGGCATCGTTGCCGATTTCGGTACCTATGCGGTGGCTGCCTGGGGTGTCGGAAATCGGATCCTGACCCTGCTGCGGATGCCAGCGATAGGTACGTCGCAGGCCACCACGATACTGGTCGGACAGCATCTCGGCGCCGGCAACGTCAATCGGGCAGAGGAGAGCGCCTGGAAGTCGGCGCAGGTCTCCTTTGCGCTGCTCATGGCGGCGGGATCTATGGTGGCCGTGTTTGCCCCCAGCATCATAGCCATATTCAATGACCACCCTGAGGTCGTTGCTGTCGGGACGCAGTTCCTCCGCCTCGGGGCCTTCGCCTACGTGGCGCTTTCCCTGCAGATGGTGATGGGGGGAGCACTGCGCGGAGCGGGTAACACCATTGAGGATACCATCCTGCGGGTGATCACTCAGTGGGTGCTGCAGGTACCGCTCGCCTACTATCTCTCCGGACAGCTGGGGATAAACGGCATCTGGCTGGCCATCCTCCTCGCCTTTGCTTCCGGCGCAGTCATGTCCACTTTGTGGTTCCGGCGGGGGACGTGGAAGGAAGCCGTCATTTGAGGGGCAAAGTAGATCTTTCGCGAAATGGTGTCGTCAGTACACGGGGACCCGCTGCATCGCATCGCTCGTGCCGGTGAGTGGGGCGAGCGGATGAAGCCGGTGCCGCCGAGAAACTGCGGTGCCCGGTTGCGTCGCTGTGTACATGGGTAACCGCTTTTCCGCTGACCGGATACATGTCGGTGCATTGAACTGGCGATGCCTCCGCAGGGAAGGGTGGCAGAACCCCCGCCCGGACACAAAGAGGCAATACAGCGGCGTGATGACAATGCCGGAAGAATGTGCCCGGGGGGCATGTGACTCCGGGACCTCCGTGCGATGAAGTGCTGTCGTAATGGTGGGGGGGAGGAGCCCGCGTACTCTCGACCGGGATGACGCTTTCCTCCCGCAGCTGCCGAATGGGAAGGCGAGGGACACCTGCCCGATGTTTTCGGACATCTGATCGACTCATTATGGAGATGGCGGGCTCCCTGCGGGGGGCATTGTTCTCTGGCAGTCGCATAGGAAGGGTGCGATGCACGCACCGCGAGTGAGTGATGTCCCGCTCCGGCTGGCCATTGTTACAGTATGGTTGCAATATTGCTCAATCTGCCAGCTTTCCTGTACACGGAGATCTCCGGAAGATATACTCAATTTTGTGGCGATGATGAGATGGAGGTGCGTCTAATGGGAGATAAGCTGCGAGGAAATGATAGGGTCGATTGATGGGTCACGTAACTGTCTGGTCTGACCGACTCTGAGTGTGCACCAATCTCATCGGGGGGTTGCCAAATGTACCAGGTTACTGTACGCATGCGCAGTGAATTCATCAGCAATTCGTTGGCCGAGATGCTGCGGCGCGAGGAGTACAGCTCCGCGCACCGGGACGAAAGGGGAGTCAGGATACAGTGTGCAGATTTTGCCGCAGTGTCCGGGTTAGTATCGGCTCTCTCCTACACCGAAATGCAGATTGACGGGATAGAGATCTCCGCTTCCGGAAGCGTTTCCGGTGCTCGTTCTGCCGGCGCGAATCACTAAAACAGGGAATATCAAACATCGCACAGAACCCCGGCCTTCGTGGTCGGGGTTTCTTTGTGGGTGGCAGCGCCTAGTTCTGGCCGGTACCGGCTGCAGCGCGCTGTCAATCCGTCTACAATCCGGCGATCGGTGGGCCGGGTACATGCGTCCGTACCGGCATCTCCATGCGGGGCCCATTCCAGAGGCCCCGGACGTTCCCTGCCTGCGCGCTCGCATTCGCAGAGGGGGAGGAATCCGGGACCCCCGGTGCGAAGTAGCAGCTGGGCATCACCCCATAACATGTAGTGTGAGGAGGGTATGGCGCAGCGGATCGGCGCCGGAGACACATGGATCTGGAGGAATTTACCGAGTTCGCCAATCAGGTGGTGGATAGCGAGGTTCCCGAACCCCTGCTGGACAGACTCAACCTTGGCATCATCGTGGTGCCGGAGGCAGAGTACGATGAGGAGTTCTACGTCCTCGGTCACTATTCTGTCGACAGGCTGGGGCGTCACGTTGCCCTGTTCTATGGATCCTTCGCCGCTTTGTTCGAGGGGCAGCCCCGTGAGGTTTGGGAGGATCAGATTCGCGAAACCATCCGTCATGAGCTCCGCCATCATGTTGAAACGCTCGCAGGTGATCGCAGCCTGGCCCGGGAGGAGAGGGAGGCTCGGCTGAGGGCCCGCGGTCGACGTCGTCCGGGGAAGCAGGAGCCCGCCAGCCCCCTGCTGCGCATCCTGCAGTGGTTGCGCGCCCGCATGCGCGGCGATCGGTAGTACCCTGCACGGCCCTTGAGCCAAATCCCCGCAGATGTGCTCCACAGATGTGTCCAGAGGAAATGACCTGTCGGATCCCCCACAATCGAACATCGCTATGAGGGATATGCGTGAAGTTGTTCGAACCTATCCGGAATCACCGCGCCACCATCCTGGCTCATTGGCTCACGGGTGACCGCCGCCGACTGCAACTGGTACGTACAGCCCGCCTGTTGTCGCTACCTGGCGAGCCGGAAGGCAGGGCCACTGCCAGCTGAGTGCCTGGTGGGTGGTTACTCGGGCTGACACGGCAGCTGACCACAGCGTAGTGCGCGGGTGGTCATCGTGGGCTGTTCGCATTCCTGTGGTGCGGTTCTGGGGTCTTCAACCCCCGATAGCGGGGACTGTCCGCCCTGGCACACAGAAGAGCGGTGCAATGGTGAGGAGGAAGGCCATTCGTTCTGCCGGGACATGGGGAGGCCGGACTGAACTCCTGCCTCCCCGTTGTGATGTCAATCTACAGACTAGGAAGGTCGGCAATGGCCTCGCTCAGCCAGCCCTGCGCTTCGCTCTGCGGACTGTCTGCGCCAGCACTCCGAGAGACGGTCCAGATGCTCGGCTGTATCTCCGCACAGTAGCTTCTCTGCGTCTGCATGCGTTCCCCTGGCCCCGGTTTCCCTGACGATTTTGCGCAGAGCATGGGGATTCTCGATTATTGGACAGGGCGCGAGATGATTATCATTGAAGGGCTGGTTCTCTGCAAATTTTGCAAACAGGCCGCTGTTGAGGGCCTCAAGGAGTGAGGTGTCATTGATGTTGTCAAGTGAGAAGTGGGCGAAACCACACGGCTCCACATCGCCGGCTGCATTGATGTGGGCAAAGAAACGCCCGCCCGCGATGCAACCGTTGACGTAATGGCCGTCATTCCAGAAGTCCACTATCACCATGGGATGGGCTCTGCGCACTCTGTCTATCTGATCCAACATCCAGAGTCGCTGCTGCGGACTCAGCATCATGTCGAGATCGGGGCTTCGTCCTATGGGAATGTAATGGAAGATCCATACGTATATGGCTCTCTGCTCATCCAGAAAGGACATGAACCTTTCCGAGCAGATTTCCCCGACATTCTGGCTCGTCGCCGTCAGGGAGGTCCCGAAGGGAATTCCCCGGTCAGCGCATCGCTGCATGGCATCGACGACCCGGTCGAAGGTGCCTTCCCCGCGCCGGGCGTCGGTGTTCTCTCTCCAGCCTTCCAGGCTGAAGGCCGGACTGAGATTGCCCACCCGGGCCAGCTCATCGGCCATGCTTTCGTTGATCAGGGTGCCATTGGTATAAGCCATGAAGGCCATATCGTTGTGCTTTTCCAGTATCTCTATGAGATGAGGATACATGAACGGTTCGCCACCGGAGAGCACAACCCAGTATATGCCCAGCTCTTTCATCTTATCCATGAGTTCATCCAGCCGCTCGGGACTGATGCGGTCGCTCTGCTCATATTTGCCCGCCCAACAGCCGGGGCACTGCAGATTGCATGCTGAGGTCGGGTCAATCTGCCACGCGATACCCTTCTCCAAGGGACTTGGTTCGGTGCATCTACATAACTAATTACCGTGACGGTTTCGCAGTGAAAGATGAAATTCCTGCTTGAATAGCTCCCATAACGACGATACGCAAACATGAAGTCGGGCCCACTGCAGGTAAATCGTTAGCGGGCGAAAGGATGCGCGGTGCGCTATTTGTCACTCACAGCAGCGTAGCCGACCATTCAGCCGAACCCGTGCCCGTTCGTCTGCAGCTGGATTTGCAACTGACCCCTGGGTTCTGATGCAATGGTTTCGGTGTGACATGCCGTCAGACGGTCGAACAGCTCTGGAGGAGTTAGTATGTGGCGAAAAATATATATCGGTGGGCTGCCGGAGAACTCCCGGCCGGGAGACCTGCTCGGTGCGATTGCGGCACAGGGAGAAGTGGACGCCGGTGATGTTGGCGACATCCAGATCAGCGGATCCATGGCCACAGCTGAGGTGCCAGAGGAGCTGGAGAAGCCCATTGCAGAGAACCTGGACAATGTGGCCGGAGTGGACGTTCTGGTCAGTGATGCGGAGAATCCGCGCCGTCATTTCATGCAGAAGGCCCTGCTGGTGGAAGCCGAGAGACGCGAGGAGATGAAGCGACATGAACGGGAAATGCGGAGCCTCTCCGGGCGACAGCGGGAGAAGGCGGGTCGGGCCATTCTGCATCTTGGGGGCAGTGACGAGGGGTTCGCCCTCGGGGGCAAGTATATGGTGAAATTCAGCCGGCACAAGCCGGGAGAGCCCCTGCCGGAGACGGAGATAACTGTAGGAGACCTGGTCGTCATCTCCAAAAAGGATCCACTCCGGGATGACAACCCCACCGGCACGGTGGCTCGCACGACCAGGTATTCAGTCATCGTTGCCTTTGACAGAAAGCCTGCCGGATTGGTCTACAATAAGGGGCTCAGGTGCGATCTGCACGTCAATGACATCACCT
>PUMM01000178.1 GCA_003551365.1 Clostridia bacterium | reverse complement strand
AAGGTCACCGGGCCGATCTACCTCAAGAATCCCGCCCGGGTGAACGCCCTCGGCTACGTATTTCTGATGGCGTTGATGATCTACAGTGTCATGCAGCGACGGGCTCGCATCGCTCTGCAGTATGAGGATCGGCCCATGCAGGTCATCGCGGGACCAGATACTCATCGCCCAACGGGGAAGCGGGTGCTGGACCACTTCAGCAAAATGACCATCGTCATAAATGAGGAAGGGGAGCGTGAATTTCCCCTCAACATCACAGTGCCACGGAAAGTGATGGACCTGTTGGGGGTGAAGCCCGAGGTTTATCTGCGGGATCCGCCCAGGTAAGAAGCTGACTTAAAATGGATATCGGAGAATTGATTCTTGGATTAGATCTCACATGCTGAATATGCGATACTCGGATGGAGGAGAAGATTCACCAGAAGTCAGCGGGTGCCGGAACCATGGTGGACGTGCCCGTGATCTGGACCTTTCAGGACTTGGAACCGGGAGCAGCCATCGAACTGGAGATCACTGACGACCTCCGCGAGCGCCTGCACGTGGATGCCCCTCGCCCAGAAATCGTGGTGGAACCATAGCATCTGCGCGGAATCTGGGGGGGGCTTGCATCTCGAACGGGACTTCTCTCGATTCCAGCACAACGGCTGTTGCCTATATGCAGCTGGGTGGAGGTGGCATGAATGACCGGTAGGAGCTTGTCACGAAGGAGGTTGCGAAGAAAGCGGATTGTTTGTGTGTTGGGCATTGCCATTGCTCTGTTTCTGATCTTCACCTTCTGGCCACGAGACCTGGTTCGAACAATCGACAGCACTGTGGACAGAGATAGTGTATCGAAAATCACTTTGCAAATCTTTTTTCCTGGCCCAGAAATGAAGGAATGGTCAATCGAAGACGAATCTCTCATCAAGGATCTGTTCATTACGACGCTAAAGGGACAGTCCATGAGAGCAGAAGTATTCACTCCCGGAATGAGGCACGGAAAAGTTAACCGCGATCCCAGTGAGCCCCGGAGTGTGAAGATACTTGCATATCACGAAGGAAACCATGGCCGCGAGCTTACGCGGATCAGTGTTTTCGACGGAAGAACCAGCGAATCCGTGGAGATAAATGATGATTCTTATGTTCTATATGGAGATGGTTCCGAGCTCATACTGGCCTTGTTGGATTATGCGAAGAGTATCGAAGATGAGTAGGTAAGAAGTGGGGTATCAGTACGTGGCACAAATACGGTCTCTTGAGGAGCTACCCTTGGGGATCACACCGGCACCAGAAGAGCTGTCTTGGGAGCGGGGTACCCACTCCGGAAGACCGAGGTGACATAGACAGGAGATGACGATGGACCGGAACATGCCGCTGTACAGCTCTCTGGCCGATTGGATGCCGCTTCTGACGCCAGCATCCCATTATCGCGCTGAGGCCAGCATCTATCGTCGGCTGTTTCTCGCCCACGATCCGGGCACACGCACCATCCTGGAGCTGGGCTCGGGTGGGGGAAACAACGCGCATCATCTGAAGCAACGCTTCCGAATGACCCTCACCGACCGCCCCTGCAAACTGGAAAGAATGGATGGATAACTTTGGCTTCCACGACGGCACGGTTGGGCTCCCGAGGTTTGAAATCGAACATGGGGAGGAGCTCCGTGAGGTTCTGACTTCTCTCGGTATGGAAAAGGCATTCGACAGAGACGCGGCTGACTTCAGCAATATGTCCCCAGAAGGCGAGGGGTTCTTCCTGGATGAGATAATGCACGAAGCTGTTATTGAAGTAGATGAGGAGGGTACCGAGGCGGCAGCTGTAACTATGGCGTATGGCCTGGGAGATGGTCCGGAGCCCTTCGAGGTGATCGCCGACCAGCCCTTCTTCTTCGTCATCCGGGACGATACGGCCGAAACAATCCTTTTCGCCGGGACGTACGCTGGTCCGGATCAGCAATAGGGGGAAAATGGGCAGGTCCATCAGATGGTGTAGAGTGCCCGTGCGACCCTGGGTTTGTGTCCAGGAAACCTGTCGAACAGTTCGGCAAAAACCCGGTTGGGGGCAGCAGGCTACCTAAGTGAGAATTGCCAGTTAGCCACGAGGCCTGTCCGACCTTTCGGCGGTCTATCACTCAGGTTCATCCGCAGTTGCGCCCTCGCTGGTTCCGCTACGGCACCCGGTCACGGCAGCTGCCTCCTTACGGCAAGTATCTCGTACGTACGTCTGGCGCCGGAGTATGTTGGCGTCGGGCACAGACAGCTGGCATAGAGCAAGAATGCTGTCGCACTCCCAGAGATGATCTGTCCGGTTTATCATCGTCTGGCGGATAGGATTCGTGCTTATGTAACTCTTTGCTAACTGGCATTATTGCTGATACGGGTGGCTGAACGGTGCGGGGCAATCCTGACCGCAGATATGGAAAGATCTGCAGCGCAGGATAAGGGCAGACATCGTGACCTGAGAAGGAATACTGAAGCAGCGCCATCGAGGCGACTCCGGATCAACGGAGGATTCCACGCGAAACTGAGGAATCATCGAGAACCATAAATGTCCACACAACCATGATCTGGCTGCACCGGTATACACGGAGATCTTCTCCTTGTTCGATTCCCCTGGAATGGGGCCGGCTGTATCTTTGTGGACCATCCAACTCGGCTCTGGATCGCACGGCTGGACACCAGAAATGGAGTCCTATGCACCACTTCCGTGCGACTGCAGGAGCTTCTCGATGACTTCCGAGGCGACCCGTTCGAACGTATCCCGCGATACCCGCCAAACTCTGGCACGACAATGCTCCTGTAGAGCTTGCACGAGCGGGTGGCGCGACCGAAGCGGCACAGTGACCAAAAGCGAGTGTTCCTCGCGGATTGCCCGCCACATAGCGTCGCAGAACCGGCCTGAGTAGAGCTCCATCTTGCCCACTTCATCCACCACCAGCGGCTGCGCATTGGCCTCAATGGCCCTCTCCAGCACCGCCACTCCAGTGGCTTCGAATGAATCGAGGTCGACGGCATATTTCCCGACGCGCGGAGATCCGGGGCCCACCCGGGCCAGAGGAGCGCGCTGACCCTGCAGCGTGACCACATCGAAGCCCTTACGCTTACCATCCTCACGCACTTCCTCTGTGATAAATCCCGCCGCATCCCCAAGTTTCGCCTCCCGCAGTACGTGATTCACCAGAGTGGTCTTGCCCGAGCCCGGCGTACCGGTCACAACGCAAAGACTCACCACTAACACCTCCCGACAGCAGGATTCTCGGATTCATCCACACTTCCCTTGTCGCGCTACCGGGGTGTACCTCGGAGCAGGATCTGTGGGCACTACGAAGAACGCAGGGATAGGGTATCAGTGCATCCCTGAAGTGCAGCAGGCATTCGGGCTACAGATGCACACTGTGCGGCAGCAATGTGCCGCCCGACACGCAGAAGGATCTCCGGGCGGGCAAAAATGCAGATGACGGTCTGCATAGAAAACAGCTGCCTGGAAGCGAGATCAATCATTTGCGCGAAGGGAGAGATGCCATCCGGCGCCTGGCCCGCCGGTATACTATGTTCGATCTACTCATCAGCAATGCACGGGTCATTGACGGAACAGGAGCCCCGGCCTTCCGGGGAGAGCTGGGAATACTGAACGGAAGAATCGAGATGGTGCGACGTCTTCCGCAGGATGGGCAGACAGAGAATGCGGAGTCTCCTCCGGCCGCACAGGTAATCGATGCGGAGGATCAGGTGGTCTGCCCGGGTTTCATCGATATTCACTCCCACGCAGACCGAAAGATACTCAGCGAGCCGGAAACCGAGTCCTCCCTGTTGATGGGAGTTACGACGGAGATCGGCGGCAACTGCGGCAACAGCCTGGCGCCGCTCTCAGATGCCAGCGCACGATACGCTGCCTGCCGCATACCCGACATCAACATCGACTGGCGGAGTCTCGACCAATTCCTGAGTCGGATTGAGGACACCGAAATTGGCAACAATCAGGGTGTCTTCGTGGGGCACGGCACCATCCGCGGAGCCGTGATGGGAATGGAGAAGCGGTTTCCCACTCCCACCGAGCTGGAACGCATGCGCGAGCTCACCCGGGCCAGCATGCACGCCGGAGCTTTTGGCATCAGTTCCGGCCGCGCCTACGTCCCCGGGTGCTATGGCGGCTTCCGGGAGGTGACCGAAGTAACGGCAGTTGCAGGCGAGCACCTGGGGCTGTACACCAGTCACATTGCGGATCAGTGGGCCAATGTGCACCGCGCTACCTGGGAAGTGGTAGAGATCGGGCTCCGCACCGGAACGCCAGTTCAGGTGGCACACCAGAAAGTGGTGGGCAAAGATAACTGGGGGCGTTCTGATGAAGTTCTGGCCATACTGGAAGATGGTCAGAATATGGGCGCAGATATCATGGCTGATGTGTACCCCTACACCTTCTCGGCGGTGATGCCGCTGA
This sequence comes from Clostridia bacterium, assembly GCA_003551365.1. Lineage (GTDB taxonomy): Bacteria > Bacillota > Sulfobacillia > SLMV01 > SLMV01 > PWGR01. The sequence goes on along the minus strand of PUMM01000178.1, from coordinate 9,661 downwards.
CCCGGACTCTGCCCGATGACCTGCAGGGAAAAGACGATGCCGAAACCCTGGCAAACCTGCGCAGCGATGATGCCGCAGACACCATGCGCCGCGCCTTCCGGGATAATCCCACCTACCTGACCGCCCGCCTGTCGCTGTACGGGGTCATCGCCTGCGCAGAGAGCACGGAGTTCACCGGCATGGATCTGGGGGAGGTTGCCCGCGAACTCAACACGGATCTGCCCGGAGCAGTCTGCCATCTGCTGACCGAAAATGAACTGCAGGTAAAGGTGGCGGGAATCATGGACGAGGAGGATGTACGGACCATCATCGCCCATCCCCTGGTCATGATTGGGAGCGACTCCTCCATCCGCAGCCACACGCGCGATCAAAAGAACGAGCAAGAGGCTGCCGTGCACCCCCGCGAATACGGCTCCTTCCCACGCGTTCTGGGGAAGTATGCGCGTGAGGAGGGGCTCCTGACTCTGGAAGAGGCAGTACACAAGATGACCGCGATGCCGGCCGAGCGTGTGGAACTGCCCGACCGGGGCATAATCACCCGGGGGTTCTGCGCCGATCTCGTCCTCTTCGACCCGGACACCATAAGAGACCGCGCCACCGCAGATCAGCCCTGCCGCCCGCCGGAGGGAATTGACTACGTGATCGTCAACGGACAGGTTGCCGTCCGCGACAATGAGGTGCAGTCTAATCGCGCGGGACGGGTTCTGCGCGACACACAGGGAAGAGTGCTGTACTGAGCAGCGGGGCGGGACCTGAAGCGAACGAAGAGCGGGTCCCGACCACAATACCACCCCCCGGACCACGACGCTGGCACACCGGCACACCATCAACTCCAAACTCACATAGGCACACTTTGGGGCTACACATGGAACAGCATCCCCTATTATTCCATCCAGATTTCTCTGTACCGTTTCTGTACATAACTTGGTATAATATTCTCTGATTGCCGGTGTTCAGGTGCGGCAGGTACACAATGACGCCGCGACCATTTCTGATCAGCGATTCCCGTCCGCAACACGATGAAGGGAAAGAGACGTCTGATGCTTCCGGGTGATAGACGTGAGGACCTGGCTCAACTGCCGGAAGAGGCCTCGGGATCCAGCATAAGGAGACGGATCATTCTGCTGGCCTGGCCGGTGGTGGCGGAGCAGGCCCTGCATACAGTTACACACATAATCGACATGGCCATGGTGGGGCGCCTGGGAGCTGCAGCCATAGCTGCCGTGGGCATCAGCCTGCAGCCCTTCATGCTGGCATTTGCCCTTTTCGGGGCGCTGGCAACGGGCACGACGGCTGTGGTGGCGCGAGAAATGGGCGCCGGAAACCCCGAAGAGGCGTCAAACTCCCTCCGGCAATCCCTGCTGTTGGCCCTCGTCCTGGCACTGGTCCTCGGCTTTTTCGGCTACGTATTCTCCCACCAGATTATCGGTCTCATGGGGCCTGAACCAGAAGTGCTGCAGCTGGGGGTGGGCTATATCCGATTGATACTGCCGGGCCTGGCCTTCATGCTGGCCGCGTTCATGATAACCGGAGCCCTGCGGGGCGCAGGCGATACCATGACCCCAATGAAGGTAAACGCAGCCATAAATGTGATCAACCCGGTACTGAACTACGTGTTGATCTTTGGGAGGCTGGGCTTCCCGGCCATGGGCGTCAACGGGGCGGCTCTGGCCACGTCCCTGTCCCGTGGTGCCGGGGGACTGATCCTGCTGGGATTGCTATTCAGCGGCCGGTGCGTGCTGCAGATGGATCTGCGCCGCTTCCTGCAGATTGACATTGAAATGATTCGTAGAATAGTCCGCGTCGGACTGCCCGCTGCAATAGAGCAGTTCATCAGCCGGCTCGGGCAGGTTCTGTACGTACGGGTGGTTGCCGGCCTGGGCACTCTGGCCTACGCCGCTCACACCATCGCCATCAATGCTGAATCCATTTCCTACATGCCGGCATTCGGATTCGCAACAGCTTCCACCGCACTGGTGGGGCAGAATCTGGGAGCGAAACGTCCCAGGATGGCCGAGCGCAGCGGCTGGGAGTCACTGCGTCTGGCGTGCTGCTTCATGGGCCTGATGATGATCGTTCTCCTGGTATTTCCGGAGACGTTGATGCGCATCTACACCACTGACCTGGAAGTCATTGAGGTGGGTAAGCGACTGCTGCGCATCGTCGCGTTTGCGCAGATCCCCATGGCCGCCTTCTTTGTTCTGTCCGGCGGTCTGCGGGGAGCGGGAGACACACGCACCATGCTTTACATCTCCACGGCCAGCGTGTGGCTGGTCCGCCTGGCGCTGGCCACATTCTTCGTCAACGTTCTGGACCGGGGACTCGAGTGGGTCTGGCTGGCAATGGTGGCAGACTGGTTTGTGCGGGCCGGCCTGGCCACCTGGCGATTCCACTCGGGACAATGGAAGAACATCGAGGTGTGAAGGGTAGGCAGTCAATCCCTTGCACGCCAGTGCGGGCGGGGTTGACTTGCATATCAGTTCGCGACATCATCGAGCCGACTGACCCTGCCTAACCCACGGGATTCCCGCGTACCGGATTGTGGCGCTCCTCGAGCATGTGGGCGGGACACCTCGACTCGCGCCACGCATGGATGGGAGAAGTCATGAAAGATCAGAATGTACTGGTCGTGGACGACGATGAAAACCTGGTGGAGCTGATCACCCTGTATTTGCAGCGCGAGGGATACGGTGTGCTGCAGGCACATGATGGAACCGAGGCTGTCCGTCTGCACTCTGAGCATCGACCCGACCTGGTCATCCTGGACATCATGTTGCCGGAGATGGACGGATGGGACGTCTGCAAAGCTCTGCGACAGGAGGGAGAAACCCCGGTTATCATGCTCACCGCGCGGCGCGCTGACTACGATAAGGTTCTCGGGCTGGAGTTGGGGGCGGATGACTACGTCACCAAACCCTTCAATCCGCGAGAGCTCATGGCCCGGGTGCGGGCCGTGCTGCGCCGCTCTGAAGGCAAGGTCCCGGATGAAGGGGATGCGCTCAGATTCCCCGGCCTGGAGGTGGATCGGACCACCCGAACCTGTCGGGTGCAGGGACAGGAGATCCCACTTACCGCCAAAGAGTTCGATTTACTGTGGCTTCTGGCCAGTAATCCCCGCCGCGTCTTCACCCGGGAGCATATTCTCCAGCAGGTGTGGGACTACGACTACGTGGGTGACACCCGCACCGTGGATACGCACATCAAGAAGCTGCGCAGGAAGTTGGACAGTGATTCCCCCGGCTGGCGCATTTCCACCGTATGGGGCGTCGGTTATCGTTTTGAGGTGGATGAGTGATGCGGATCCCCGTGGGACTGGCCGGCAAAATGATCCTGGCCAATCTCGCCATAATCCTGCTCGCCATAGTGTTTTCGGTGACTGTGCACACCTCCATGCTGCACGATCACGTCCGGGCTCAGCGCGAGCGCGAGCTCATCGCGGGAGCGGAGCAAATCGCCCTCACCGCCGTCGGCTATCTGGAGGGTGACATAGCGCGGGAAACCATGGACCAGGTTCTGTCTTCACTGGATGCGGTGCTGGACGCAAGAATTCGCATTGTGGATCTCGAGGGCCGGATCGTGCGCGGTTCACGGGGTGAGGGGGACATGCAGCACGAACGGTCTTTCGTTTCCCGCGATAACCTCAGTCTGCTGCAGCAAGGCGAGATAGTAACCTATGAGAGAAACCATCCCCGCTTTGATGAGCAAATGCTCTCGGTGGCGGTTCCGCTGCATAGCGGCGAAGGATCGCAAGATGAACCGGTTACGGCCTCCCTACTTCTACACGCCCCCCTAACTGGCATTCAACATTCGATTGCCCGGCTGCAGCGATTCGGAGTGCTTTCCGGAGCCGCCGCACTGCTCCTGGCTGCCGCCCTGGGCTACATCTTCTTCCGCCGCATATCCCGCCCTCTGACTGCCATGAGTGATGTGGCCATGCACATGGCTGATGGAAACTTCCATCAACGTGTAGACGTGGACGGAGATGATGAGGTGGGACAGCTGGCACGGGCCCTGAACCACATGGCAGCCAGCCTGTCGCGCACCATCGATTCGCTGCAGCACGAAAAAAACAAGTTCGTCTCCACAGTGATGAGCATGAATGATGCAATCATGGCCATCAACGCTGCGGGTGAGGCCTTTCTGGTCAACCCGGCAGCAGCTGACCTCGTCGGGCTGAATGATTCCGGGGAAATGGACGACCCAACACACTACCGACACCTTTCTATTCCCCCCCAGCTGCGTGACATGATTGCCGACTCACTGGAGTCGGGAGAAGAGAGTAGCGGTACTCTGCACTTGGACCGGAATATCTGTGAGGTGCATGTTACACCCAACGTGCAGCCGGGCGAGACCAGCCGGGGATGCGTGGTCCTTCTGCACGATATCAGTGAAGCGCACCGCCTGGAAGAAATGCGGCGGCAGTTTCTGGCGGATGCCTCACATGAGCTGCGCACCCCACTGGCGGTTGTCAGTGGGTTCATTGAAGCTTTGCACGATGGAACGGTGCCGGAAGAGGATCACGCAAGATACGTGCGGCTGCTGCGCTCGGAGACAGAGCGCCTGAACCGCCTGGTGGACGACATGCTCGATCTAGAGCAATATGATGCGGGCGAGATATCCGTTTCGCCCCGGCGTGTCTCTCTACCTCGACTGCTGACGCGAACTGCGGATACAATGCAGCCGGCGGCCGAACGGGGACAGGTCCATCTGCACGTGTGCTGTCCGACCGATCTACCCGAGGTCTGCGCCGATCCCGATGCGGTGGAAAGAGTGATCCTCAACCTCATTGACAATGCTCTGCGCCACACACCGCCGGGAGGGCAGGTAACTCTGCGAGCTGTGCTCACCCGGGCGGGACCGATCCACGTATCCGTACAGGACACCGGAGAGGGAATTGCACCCGACAAGCTCGGACATCTGTGGGAACGGTTTTACAAGGTTGATGAGTCACGGCGAAGAGATTCGAGTGCAACCGGCCTGGGGCTGGCTATCGCGAAGCGGCTGATTGAAGCACACGGAGAAACCATATGGGTAAATAGTGAGCCGGGGGCCGGCTCCATCTTCAGCTTCACCCTGACCCCGATAGATTCGTGATTATTTCCTCCTTTGTTCACAGAATGGTCACAGATGCAGGGTACTCTTATATCTACACAAGCAAATAGGAGGTGACACATGATCATGCGAGCAAAATCGACCAGGATTCTGGTAGTGGGCATCTGTGCTCTCGCCGTAATCCTCCTGGTTGCCGGCGGAACGTACGCCTACGGGCCCATGATGCGGGCCAATGAGAATTGCCAGGATGGAGAGTGTCCGGACTGTGAACCGATAGGACTCACAGATGAACAAAGAGAAGAACTCGGTGAGCTGCGTGAATCCTTCCGCGAGCAATTCCGGGCAGCGCGCGAGGATATCCTGACAGATGAGCAGATCGAGCGTATGGGAGAGAAGGAACGAACGCACGACCACGAAGGAATGCAGCGCAGTCGGGCAAGATGGGTCCGCTAGATCTCCCCTGTTAACGAGGTCGGGCCGGGATGACATCTCCCGGCCCGACCTCGATGCAGCATCCCCGCTATAATCAACTCCGCGCACCTCACATGAGTGGGCAATTGTCCCCTCTCCGGCGCGACCACTGATTCGACACCGGCAAAATCCCGGTATAATCGCCCGGCAGTTGACAGGAAGTCGCCCTCCCCTGTCGAAATGTAGTACCTGTTGCGTTTTCGGAATTAGGGCTGCTTGGACTGATTCGGATTCTGCATCATGCTGCCTCATGCCCCGGATATGGGGAGGTGAGAGAAAGAATACCGGGGTGCTGCAGTAACGATCAAAATCCTAATCTGACTACGGAGAGGTTGAGCAACCATTCCGGATTTCAAACTCAAAGAACATAACACCGACGTGCGGACAGAGATAATAGCCGGTTTTACAACCTTCATGACAATGGCCTACATCATATTTGTGAACCCGAGCATACTCAGTGACGCGGGAATGGATCACGGGGCAGTGATGACGGCAACCATTCTCACTGCCGGCATTACCACCATCATCATGGCCCTGCTGACCAACTATCCCTTCGCCATGGCCAGCGGTATGGGCCTCAACGCGTTTTTTGCCTACACAGTGGCAGCCGAGTACGGATGGGAGACCGCTCTCGGTGCGGTTTTCGCCTCCGGTATAGTTTTCGGAATACTCGCTCTCACCGGTGCGGTGCATTACATAGATGCCGCTGTGCCGACTGCCCTGAAGCGGGCCGTTGCCGCAGGTATCGGACTCTTCATTGCTTTCATCGGCCTACAGAACGGTCAGATAATTGTCGGCTACGAGGGTACTCAGGTGACTCTGGGAGACCTCACCCAACCGGGGCCACTGCTGGCTCTAATAGGCCTTCTCATCACCGCAGTACTCATGGCTCGAAAGGTAAAGGGTGCCATCCTCCTGGGCATTCTGCTCACTACTATCGTGAGCTTCTTCATGGGGATGCAGGACGTTCCCACCGGTCTGGGAGATATTTTCGGCATGCCGGCCGGTCTCGGGCCCATCGCCCTTCAGCTCGACTTGGCGGCATTGACCACGATTCCGTTCTTCATCGTATTCTCGTTCATTTTCGTGGATGTATTCGACACCATGGGTACGCTGCTGGGAACTGGAGCGCGGGCCGGATATCTTGATGAGAAGGGCAGACTCCCAAGGATAAACCGTGCCATGCTGGCAGATGCCATCGGTACTACGGGAGGAGCTCTGCTGGGAACCAGCACGGTAACCACCTATGTGGAGAGCACTGCGGGGATATCCGAAGGCGGGCGCACTGGGCTGACCTCGGTGGTAACCGGAGCGCTCTTTCTGGCATTCCTCTTTTTGCACCCGCTCTCGTATCTGATCCCGGGAGAGGCCACCGCACCGGCCCTGATCATCGTCGGTGTCCTCATGATGGGATCAATAACGGGAATCGACTTTGAAGATTTCACCGAGGCCCTTCCGGCCTTTCTCACCATCATATTCATGCCCCTCGCCTACAGCATCGCGGATGGGATAGCCTTTGGCTTCATCGCCTATCCGATCGTCAAGCTGGTAGCTGGAAAGGGGCAGCAGGTGCACTGGCTGGTATATGCTCTTGCTGTGATATCCCTGGTCCACTTCTTCTATCCTGGATGAGGGAGGCAGTCCCTGCGGCAGCGGGAGTATACTCCCGCTGCCGCCTCTGGCGTGACACCTCAAGGTCAAGGGATAGGCATGCAGAAAAAATGGGCAGTTACGCGGGGTTCATTCCTTCTTTTTCTTGCGCATATTCGCAGCCGTCCCCCGCATCAGACGGCGCTGCAGTAGATAGTTCGCGATGTAGTAGGCGAAGCCGACCAGGAGAATCACTATGAGTGCTCTGGTCCACGCAAACTCCAGCCCTGTCCACCCCAGTTCCACCTCGGCGTGATACCAGACAAAGCCACCGGCCAGCACCATGATCCCGGGCACAACTGACCACATATTCATCAGCTTTCCCAGATACCGGTATCGCCACTTCTCCTCCATGGAAAGAGAATCCCACCGCGTCACGGGAACTCTCTCACCCAGCGGCTCAATCCCGTGCGCCTTCATTTCCTCCTCCCTCATCTCCTCCTGCATGAGAAAGAAGACGGTGCGCTCCAGCTTCTGCTGACCCAGGGCGAGGCCCAGCCACAGGTAGAGACCCAGGATGGCGACAGCCTGAGCATAAATGGCATTATTGAGAGCAAACTCATCAAATGTCGTCGCCGCGATGGTCGCAGACATTCCACTTCTCCCCCACGCGAGGTATTGTGCTTAGGGGCTGATCCCCCGTGAAATCGGCCGTTGTCCCACACGTAATATATCGGGCACCCGTTGCCGGGTTGCAGGCTGAATGATCCATAGCCAGTAATCGGGTGGTTTTCTGCGAACTAAGGCGTGGAGCTGTAGCATGCAAGCCAGATGCGCCAAAGCTGATACCCTGCCCGCTATCCCTCTGGGACGTCCGTCAGCTCTCTGTCCATGTATTCTCGTCGAATCTCTGATAGGCTCTTGCCGCTCTCCTTATGAATGGCAAAAACATACGTCTGAACGCTCGACCATCCGAACACGCCCTTCAACCATTCGTGCATGGACATCTCAGCATCATCAATCAACACATTCCCATTTGCCAGAAGAGTCGCCTCAGAATCTCTGTCCTTGGCCGTCAAGACGTCGCCAGCCTCTACTACCCCCCACTCCAACATAGTATGGATCCTGGGAAGTGATCTCCGGGTAATCCCAGTCCTACCCGATGCCGGAGCATCCCGGTCAGCAAGATCAACGTAATAATCACCATAGTCGGGCGGGGGCAGAATCCTTTCAACCTGGATGTAGGTTTCGTCGTGGATTCTGTACGGCGTGAGCTTGAAACAGCTGATATCTACATCATTGCGATTCATCCATGCAACTGCCGAAAGAGTCTGGTCATCATAGTCTCCAGCCACCAGGATGATCCTCTGCTTGCGGTTGAACCTATCGATGGCATCATTTTCCTCCAGGAACTCATTCAGCTTGCGAATCCCCAGTTCATAGGATGTAAGGTCACCGAGTTCAAATTCATCTCTATGTTTCTCAATGTATGGGGCATAGACCTTCTTCACGATTTCGTCTGTGTTCTTAATGGTGGCATAGCTTGCAGCATAGCGGATTGCCTGAAATTCAAAGGCTTCCTTCCGTCCCTTGATATCCCTGCGATCCCGCTTGATCTCAATCAGGACTACGTTGCCTTCATTGTCAACCGCTGTGAGATCACCTCGTCCCAATTTCTCATTGCGAACCTGTCTGCCAATGATCAACATAGATTCTTCATCGCCACACAATATATCGACACTCGATCTCAGCATCTCTTCTATATCTTGCTCCCGCATCTCAAGATCAGAGAAGGTAGCAGGTGAAACTTCTACAGCCCCTCTACTGACGAGCAAGTAAATGGTGCCTTCCCTCCCTTCACAATTCCCCCGCCCCACTACGTGCATGGCGCATTCCGCGGCCACCGCACCCCGGCCGGCTATCCCCACCTAGTGATGCCAATATTCTCCCTTTCCGCCTTCCTTTCCTGCCTGCGTAAGAGTGAGCTGGTAGGTCTCATAATGTCCTCAACGTCAGCTCGCATTACTCTTCAAAAGACTGCAACACCCTGGAGCTTCAGCTCCTAGTTACCGGGAATCGGCCTACGCCATGTCTCGTACACTGCTTCGAGTTCGGGCTTCCAGAAAGCCGTCTCGTCATCATCAGGTCCGAGTTTCCTCAGTTCACGCGCAAGTTGATAGAAACCAGGCCCAACCGTTAAGTCCTTCCTTACAACTACCGCACTGAGCATCGGCCTACCAAGACTATGCTCGTCTTTACTGATTGCCCCCACGCAATGACCGACTTCGTTCCCCATGTGGCTTCCTGTGGTCGGGAGGTGCAACATAACGGCAATATCCTGATAGGTGGTGACCCCTCGATACTGCGCTGCCTGAATGAGCTCGGAGGTTGTCCCATCTGATGTGGAAATTAGGAAGTGGCGGCCCTTGTTCCCAGCTGGTATAACTGGGATAGACAAACACAAAAGTGAAAGGAAGGTGCCGCCACTTATGTCATCTTACCACTTGCATATTGCATCCAACAATGACGAAGATATGTCCTTTGAGTT
>PUMM01000184.1 GCA_003551365.1 Clostridia bacterium | reverse complement strand
GTTAGACAGCTTTTGCACAGAAAACGGCTCTTTGTGATCTGGCCGTGCCGGTCGGCCTGCACGCTGAGGAATCCCGGGGTCTGCCCGGTTGTGCCTCAGCCGACTTCGCCGGGAGAAAACGACGGACAATCCCCGGTTTTCGGCCGACCGCCATGTATGAAGTATGGTTTGGGTCGCTCCCACCTCCGGGGGCGCTGCCGATCGGGACTGAGCGGAAGGAGCTGACATGGAGAAGCGGGCCGCAGCGTATGATGTCCTCGATGCAGTGAGCGAATTGATCGTGTATCAGACCCTCGATGGAGAGATAGTCTGGGCCAACCGGGCCGCATCGCAGTCGCTTTCCCGGCCGGGAGGCCGGTTGGTAGGCAGGCGATGTCACCAGGTATGGGGTGGACGGGAGGAACGGTGCCCGGGCTGTCCTGCACATCGCACCCTGCGAACACATGAATCCGCCAGGGCCCTGGTATCTCTGCCGGGTAATGTGCACCGGGATGTACAGATAATCCCCGATCACGACCGGGACGGAGACCTGGTCGGACTTCTTGCGATAGCCGATGAGGGGGATGTCGGACGGCATCGGTGCAGAGACATCGATGCCGTCGGCCTGCAGCGGAGCATTGTGCAGAGCGGCAGGATATGGCTGAGCGTGCTGGATGCGGACGGGAATGTGGTCCTGTGGAATCGCGGAGCCGCGGACATCAGTGGCTACGACGAGGAGGAAGTGTTGGGCCACGCGCGGGTCTGGAACTGGCTGTGTACTGACCCGGGCGACCGGGAGAGGTTGCAGCGGCTCACTGCCCGCATCCTGCATCCGGGACAGGATTCCGGGGAGTGTGAGACCTTCATCTGTACAGCCAATGGTGAGGAGCGGGTGATGGCCTGGCATGCACGACCGCTTACCGGACGCACCGGTCCCTCGGGATCGGTGATCCTGGGGTGGGACATCACCAGACAGAAGGAGCAGGAAAATCGACTGCGGTTTTTGCGATTTCACGATGTTCTGACCGGCCTTTACAACCGCATGTTCTTCGAAGAGGAACTGGATCGCCTCGATGTAGGGCGCCAGCTGCCGATCAGCATTATTATGGCCGACGTCAACGGCCTCAAGCTGGTCAATGATTCGCTCGGGTATCGGCGGGGCGACGAGCTGCTGCGGCAAACCGCTGATCTTCTGCGCGAGAACCTCCGCGCCGAGGATATCGTGGCCCGCTGGGGCGGCGACGAATTCGCCATTCTGCTGCCCAAGACTTCGCGGGAGCAGGCGGAGAGGATCTGCCGACGCATCCGCCGGGAATCTGCCCAGTATGTCTATGAGGATGGAATACCCGTGTCCCTGTCGCTGGGCGCGGCGAAGAAGAGCAGACCTGACCAGTCCATCCTCCGGGTGGTGCGGGAGGCAGAGGAACGCATGTATATGTACAAGCTGACGGAAGATAGCAGCGTGCGGAGCGCCATACTCCGGGCTCTCGTGCGATCCCTGGGGGCGAAAAGCCACGAAACTGAGGAGCACCTGCGCCGCCTGAAGGATATGGCCCTCGCGGTCGGACGGCAGATCGATCTGCCGTCCATGCAACTGCATCGACTCGCCCTGCTCGCCTCCCTGCATGATATCGGTAAGATCAGCCTGCCGGAGCAGCTGCTGGTCAAAGAAGGCGAACTGACCGGGCAGGAGTGGCAGCTGATAAAAGAGCACGCCGAGATTGGATACCGCATGGCATCGTCCACCGAGGAGTTTGCAGATGTGGCCGAGGAGATTCTTCACCACCATGAGCGCTGGGACGGCCGCGGCTATCCGGGCGGGCTGGCCGGCGAGGAGATCCCGCTGCTCTCCCGCATAATCGCCGTGGTTGATGCCTACGATGCCATGCGCAGCTGTCGCCCCTACAGCATTTCCCGCTCTTCGGCAGAGGCCCTGGCCGAGCTGCGCCGCTGCGCGGGAAGTCAGTTCGATCCCGAAATAGTGGAGGTCTTTGCCGCGCTGATCGAGGGGGGAGAGATTTCCTGGGGGGGAGCTGAGGGAGCGGAGGATGTCGCGCACAGTTGAGGGCTCGCGCACGAAGCGGAAGGAGGTTGACGGGATGAGAGTAATCGATGCCCACGCACACATAGGTTATTTTGGCGGGTTCTTCGACGTGGGGATCACCCCGGATGAACTGGTAGGGCAGATGGATGAATTCGGCATAGAAAAGACCGTCATATGTGCTCCGGACAACTACGCTGTGCAGCGCGCCGCCACGGAATACCCCGATCGCCTGATACCGGCGGTGTGGGTGAATCCTATGACCGGCGGGCAGGCAGTGGAGGTAGTCGAGCGCTATGTGCGGGAGGATTTTTGCGCCATCAAGCTGCATCCACTTCTGCATTCATTCCCCGCGGACGATGAGGCGGTGGACCCGGTGGTCGAGGCGGCGCGTCGTCTGGATGTTTCTGTGCACATACACTCCGGACACCCGCCTTTCTCCCTCCCCTGGAGCATAGGGCGGCTGGCGGCGCGACATCCGGATGTGGACTTTCTAATGATACATATGGGGCACGGGCATGGTGTGTACATCCAGGCTGCACTGGACGTCGCCCGGGACAACCCCAACGTATATCTGGAGACGTCGGGCATGCCCATGCACACCAAGATCCGTGCGGCGTACGAGGAGGTCGGGGAGGATAGGGTCCTTTTCGGCACCGATGTGCCCTTTCACCATCCCTCGGTGGAGATGCAGAAGGTAGTGGTCAGCGGGCTCACGGAGACGCAGCGACGCCGCGTTTTTGCCGACAATGCCGCGGCGCTGCTGCGGCTGTAGGAGACGACGTGCGGCGGCGGGAGTCCGCCCCGACCCCGGGGCAGAATCTCCCGCCGCAGTCCCGCGTGATGCCTCGGCCGCTGCCGGCCGATTTTATGCCATTATTCTGCCGTCCGTCCTGCTTCAGCTCTGCTTTTGCCCGCTGGCGCTGGTCTCAAACTGTGCGAGCAGCTCTTCTATCTGCCCGGCGACTGAGGCAGTCTCCTCGGCTCCCGAGGAAACGTGCTGCATGAGCTTCTGCTGTTCTTCTGCCAGACCGCTCAGTTCGCTGGCGTTGTTGCTGGTGTCGTCGGCCACTTCGCTGATCTGATCCATGGCGGCGGCAACTTCCTGGCTGCCGGCGGCCATCTCTTCGGTGGACGCGGTGTTTTCCTCCACCACACTGGACACTGACTGCATGGAGGACGTCACCTTCTCCATGTCCTCATTCAGCTTCTCGAAGGAATCCTGCAGAGTCCTGGTGGCTTCTTTGGTCTGGTCTGCCGCCTGACTCATGCTGGCGATGAGTTCATCGGCACTGCTGGTGCTCTCTGCCGTGTGCGCTATGGCCTCGATGGACTGGTCGGTACCCTCCACGGCACTGTTGATGGATTCCTGCATGGAGTCGGTGATGGTGGCTATTTCTGCCGTAGCCTGCTCGGCCCGCTCGGCCAGGCTGCGGATCTCCTCGGCCAGTACGGTGAAGCCCTTGCCGGCCTCACCGGCCCGCACTGCCTCTATGGCGGCATTGAGGGCCAGCAGATTGGTCTGGTTGGAGATTTCCGATATCATCTCCGTGATCCGACCGATCTCCTCGGAGGACTCCTTCAGCTCGTCCATGGTGGAGTTGGTCTCTTCTGCCGTACTGCTCAGCTGTCCCACCGCAGTGTTGACCTGATCCACCGCGGATGCGCCCTCGCCGGCCTGCTGGCGGGTGGTGGTAGCCAGTTCGTCAGTCCTCTGCAGCTGTTCGAGGTTGCCGGCGATCTCTTCAGTCATGTTGTGCACCAGATTCTGGGCGTCCTCGATGCTGGTGGCCTGCTCCTGCGCCCCTTCGGCCACCTGCTCGACGCCCTCGGAGACCTGCCGGCTGTTGGAGGCGGCTTCATTGGTGTTTTCGTGCTGATGCTCGGCGGCACTGCGCAGGCTCTCCGCTGCCCCGGCGAGAGTGTTGGTGTGCTCCAGCCCCTGGTCTGCCGATTTCACTACCCCACTGAGGGAGCTGTTGGCTTTCATGGTCGAGTCGGTGACGGATATGACAATGTCCTCAATTTTCTTGAGGAAGGCGTTGAAGCTTTCGGCCAGACGTCCCACTTCATCCTCGCCCTGCACCTGCAGGGTTTTGGTGAGATCGCCGCCTCCCTCGGCCAGCTCAGCCAGCTGGTCACCCACTGTGGCGATGGGCCGGACGATGCCGCGACCCATGTAGGCGCCGGCTCCCGCGATTACCGCCCCCACCAGTATTACGGAGGTTATTATTCCTGTTTGCAGCCCGGCCACGCCCGCGAAGGCCTCTGCGTGGTCTATTTCCACCACCAGGCCGACGGGTTCATCTCCCAGGCGGGTAACTTCCATCTGACCGAGGACTTCCTCGCCGCGATATTCAGGGTATTCGTCCTGCTGGGCGAATTCCCAGTTAGCTGAGCGTATGGGGCCCGCCAGGGTCTGTGTGGCATGTGTGTCGATGGACTCCTGCAGAGCCGCGCCCTCTGTGTAATCTCCCAGCCGGGTGTTGGTGAGGAGTAACCCATCCGCATCGACCAGATAGGCATCGGCTGTATCTCCCAGCTGTCCCAATCCGTCGTGCACAGCAGCGTCCACGCCGCCCTGATCCATCACCAGGTTGGCCGTGCCGATGATATCTCCCGTGTGCCCTTCCTCCCGCACGGGCACGGACAGCACCAGACAGTTTTCGTGGATGATGTCAGAATAGAACATCTCTGACCAGGTCACCTCACCCTCCAGTGCGCCCTGCACGTAGTCGCGATCTGATACGTCCGCGCCCACGGTTTCACCCTCAGAGTCGAATACTATTTCGCCGTCCGGAGTGGACAGGAACAGCTGGTCATATCCGTATTCTTCTGCGACCGTCTCAGCGAGAGCCTGCAGACTATCCTGCTGCTCGAGCCAATCGGGATCTCTGGTATCCCAGCCGGCATCGCGCAATAGGTTGAGGCTCCCGTATACGTCCTGGGTACTGGCGAAGACCACCCCATCGCCTTCCCTTTCCTCGAAGTACATTTCCAGCTCTTCGTCTGTCGAGGCGGCATACATGTTGAGTTTATCAAAGACTTCCTGTTCGATATTGTCCGCCCCATTTATGTAGCTAAAAATTCCTATACCCACTGCCGGCAACAGACCGAAGAGCAGGAACATGGCCACCAGCTTGCGCGACAGTGATTTTTTGAATCCACCCAGGAAACTTTTCATAGCTGCCTCCTTCTAGTGTCGATTGTGGTTTTGCTTACTGCGAGGTAGTACCGCATGGGTAAGGGTCGACTACGTGCCGCAGTGGCTGTCGTACGTAGCCACGCCCGGTCGACAGTGTCTTTCGGACTCATCTGCATCCCATATCGGGTGGTCTGATGGCCGAAGCACCATCTGAGGTGTCTACCCGATCACCCCAGTGCCTCTGAGTGTCCCCCCTTTTAAAGTTCTCTCCTTCACAAGTAATTATCGTGACCTCCCCTGCGTTTTTTTACCGGTGAACCCGGTATTTCCATCCGCGGCGCTCGCGATGCTGCGCTACGCTTCGCTGCAGTGTCCCGGGTGATTGACTTGCAGTGACCGGGGCGGCGATAATGTGGGTGAGCATTCACTAACGGAGGAGGCGAGCAGCTTGTCAGCAGCAGGGGACCGCGGGAGAGAGACGCGAGAGCGCATCATAGCCGCTGCAACCGAGAAATTTGCCGAGAAGGGATTCGGTGAAGCCACCATCGCGGAGATCGCCCAGCTGGCGGGCATTTCCGAGGGAGCCATCTACCGTCACTTCGCCAGCAAGGACGAAATACTCCTGCACTGCCTCACCCCGGTGTTCGACCAGATCGCCCGCATGGCCGCAGAATCCATGCCGTTACGCTGTGGGATGAGTGAGGCGGAGCTGTGGGAAGAGGTGCGGAAGGGAATCCGGGGCCGCCTGGACATGTTCGCCCGCTACCACGAGGAGTTCAAGATCCTCTTCGGGGAGCTGCCGCACTCTGCCGAGGTGGCGCAGATGTATTTCGATGCGCTCGACGAACAGCGGGAGGACCTCAAGAGTGCGCACCGCTGGTTGCGCCGGGAAGAGGTGGTGCGGCGTCCTCCCCCGCGCAGTGCATTCCTCATACTGCTGGGCCAGGTCATGGGGATGTGGGGAATTCAGAGCATGCTGCGTCTGCTGCAGGATGAAAACCTGCGGTCCCCTGCGGGCTTGCGGGTGATTCCCGGCGAGCATCTCGTCGACGACATGACTGACTTTCTCATGTATGGAATGGCCGGTGCCTCCGGGGAAGAACTCGGTGTGACTGACGGGGCGGGGGATGAGTGATGTCTGAGGTGATCCTCGAGGCGGAGGACCTGCACAAGGTGTACCACCAGGGAGAGGTGCGGGTGCAGGCTCTGCATGGAGTGTCCCTGCACGTGCGCAGCGGGGAGTTTGTGGTCATTGTTGGGCCGAGCGGCTCGGGAAAGAGCACCCTTCTGAACATTCTCGGGGGGATGGATGTTGCGACCTCCGGCCGCGTGTACTATCAGGGACGCGACCTGAGCACCCTGTCTGAGTCCGAGCTGACCAGGTACCGGCGCGATGAGATTGGCTTCGTGTTTCAGCTGTACAATCTGATGTCCGCCCTCACCGCGCGCGAGAACGTGGAGCTGGCCACAGAACTGGTCCCCGAGCCCCTGCCCATCGAGGAGGTCCTCGCGCGGGTGGGGCTGAGCGACAGGGCCGGGCACTTCCCCTCGCAGATGTCCGGGGGTGAGCAGCAGCGCGTCGCCATTGCCCGGGCGCTGGCCAAGAACCCGGGACTGCTGTTGTGCGATGAGCCCACCGGGGCTCTGGATTACGAGACGGGGATCAAGATACTGGGCCTTCTGCGGGATCTGAATCAGGACTACGGCACCACCGTGGTCATAATCACGCACAACCTGGCTGTCGCCGATATGGGCGACAGAGTCTTCCGCATGCGCAGCGGTGATATTGTGGAGACCCGCGAGAACGAGGAGCCGGTGCCGGCGGAGAGGATCGTGTGGTGATGCGGACGCTGGACCGACGTCTGGTGCGAAATATCCGCCGATCGTGGCTGCAGTTTGCCGCGGTCACCGTGGTTATAGCCATGGGGATCGCCTCCTTCATAATCATGTCCAACACTGCCCAGAACTTTGGTCATTCAGTGCATGAATACTATCGCAATCAGGTATTTGCCCATCTGTTTGCCGAGTTTGCCCCGCAGGCGGGGGCGGAGATCGAGCGGCTGGACCACCTCCCGGAGATCGATGCGGTGCAAGGGCGCATAGTGCGGGATGTGGGGGTGGACATGGAAGACCTCCACCCCACGCTGCGCCTGGTGGGACTGCCGGAGGAGCCGGGCATCAATATCCCCTACGTGCATGATGGGCGCCTGCCGGATCGCCCCGGGCGCCGTCAGGTGGCGCTTCTGGCCCGCTTTGCCCACGCACATGGTCTGTCCGTTGGCGATGAGATAGATCTGGTCATTGACGGTGAAATGGTCGCCTTCACCATAAGCGGGCTCGTGGACAGCCCCGAGTTCACCTATGCGGTACCGGATATCCAGACCATGATGCCGGATGATGAGATTTTCGGCGTGGGATTTGCCCACCAGGATCTTCTGGGCGATCTTCTGGGCATGCCCGGACAGGTCAATGATGCGGTATTCCGCGTTTCAGATGGGGTAGAGCACGAGGAAGCCCGGGATCGGGTGGAGGAGGAGCTGGAGGGGCGGGGGCTGCGGTCGGTCATAACCCGGGAGGACCAGCTGAGCCACTTCATGGTGGATATTGAGCTGGAGAGCATCGAACAGGTATCGCTCATGATTCCGGTGGTATTTCTCGGTATCGCCGCCGCGGTCATATACATGTTGATAATGCGGCTGGTGGAGGCCGATCGCACGGTGATCGGGGTTCTCAAGGCCATGGGTTACGATAACCGGGCCATCCTCGGTCACTACCTGAAGTATGCTCTGGCCATGGGAGCGGTGGGGGCCGGGGCGGGCATGGCCGTCGGCCACATAGTGGTGCCTTACCTCACCGGACTGCTCATGGAGTTTTTTGCCGTTCCGCTCATGGAGCTGCGCACCGACTGGTCGCTCTTGCTGTGGGGGATCCTGCTCACCCTGGTGTTCTGCGGTGGTACGGCCCTGTGGGCGGCGCGGGGGGTGCTGGGCATCGTGCCGGCCGATGCCATGCGACCCGAGGCTCCTCCCCCCGGGCGCAAGAACCTGCTGGAGGTGTTTTTGCCGGGGTTATGGGAGCGTATATCCTTTTCGTGGAAGCTGGTGCTGCGGCAGATCCTGCGCAACAAGAAACGCTTTGCCCTTTCAGTCATGGGTGTGGCCTTCACCTTCGTCGTGGTACTCATGCCCTTTTACATGCTTTCGGTCATAGATGTCATGTTCATACAGCAGTTTGGCGAGTTCGAGGTGTACGATTACTCCATCAACTTTCACGAGCCCGTGGGTCCGGAGGGCGTGGAGCAGCTGGGGGACCTGGTGGATTATGATTTTATGGAGCCCTTTGCTGAATATCCGTTTCGGGCGACGCACGGCTGGCGCGAGGAGACCGCAGTGGTGCGGGGGTTGATCCGGGGATCGCAGCTGCAGAGGTTCGAGAACGCGCGCGGACAGCGCATTGCCGTTCCCGCGTCCGGTGCCCTGGTTTCCCGCCATCTGGCCGACAATCTCGGAGTGGGGGCGGGCGACGAGCTGGTGCTGTCCTCCTATGCCCGCGAAGAGGAGGAGCGAACTCTGCCGGTAGCGGCGGTGGTGAGCCAGTACCTGGGATCGGGAATATACGTCTCTCTCGATCAGATGGACAGATTGCTCCGCACCCCCTCCACCTACACCGGAGTGCTCATGCAGGGGGGAGGGAATGTGCGGGGTGAACTGGCGAAGGTCGGCAATGTCAGCTCGGTCTTTTCCTCCACTGACGTCCAGGATGCTTTTTCTGAGTACATGGATATGATGGTGGCCATGTACTCCCTAATGGTCATAATTGGTGGCGTGCTGGGTTTTGCCATACTGTTCAACACCACGGCGGTGAGCATATCGGAGCGGACCCGGGAATTCGCCTCCATGCGCGTGCTCGGCTACGGGCGCGATCAGGTGTATGAAGTGCTGCGCAGGGAGAATATCCTCGCCTCCATCCTTGGACTCTTGCTGGGCATTCCACTGGGAAGGGTGCTGACATTGGGCGTTTCCCAGGCATTTCAGACCGACCTGTTTTACCTGCCGGAGGTGTTTCATCCCGCCTCCTACGCAGTGACGACGGTTCTGGTGGTCATTTATATTCTAATAGTCATGTACGCGGTACGGGCCAGGGTGCGCAGCCTCAATTTGCTGGAGGCGCTGTCCACCCGTATGACGTGAGGAGGAATGGATGATGCGATGGAAGGTGGCGCTCATTGTTGTGGTGCTGGTTATAGCCGGTGCAGCCGGGGCGATCGCATGGAATCATTACGGTGCCATTGTCGTGGAGGTCGATATGGCCGGAGAGGGTGCGGTTCAGCGCCTGGTGGGCACCACCGGCTACTTCACCGCCGATGAGGAGCGCAAGGTGGTTTCCGTGCACGGGATGACGTTGAGTGAGGTGCACGTAGAAGAGGGAGATGAGGTGGAGGAGGATCAGGTTCTGGTGCGCGGCGATGCTTCCGACCTGCAGGTGCAGAGGGAAGAGCTGATTTCCGAGCGGACTATCCTGCGCGAGGAGATAGCGACTGCGGAGCGGAACCTGCCGCCCCAGCTGCGGAGCGCCGGGCGGACGGCCGAGCTGGCCGAGGAGAATCTGCACGAGGCAGAGCACGATGCAGAGACCCTGCGCGAGCTGTATGAGGCGGGGGCGGCCCCGAAGAACGAATACCGCAAGGCCGAGCTGGCCGTATCTTCCGCCGAATCCGAACTGGAGCGGGCCCGCGCGGCAGTCGCCGAATTGGAGGGCGAAAAGGATCTTCTGCAGACACGCCGGCGCCGGGTTGCGGTTCTGACCGCGCGGATCGAGGATCTGGAGCGAAAGATCTCCGAACACGAGATTCGTTCCCCCCGCGATATGTCGGTGGCGGAAGTTCCGGTGGAGGAGGGGGAGGTGATTTCCCCCGGCACTCCCGTGGTGTTGCTGCACGGTGCAGACATGAAGGTCGAGGTGGATCTGATAGCTGCCGATGCCCGGGAGGTCACCCCCGGTGCCCGGGCGGTAATGACGGGGGAGGCCCTGGGTGGTGAGGAGGCCACCGGTTCGGTGACCCGAGTTCACCCCCATGCGGTAGAGAAAGTCTCCGAGCTGGGGGTGCGGCAGCGCCGGGTGCCCATAGAGATTCGGCCGGATGAGATCCCCGCGGGAGTCCGCCCCGGATATCCGACCGATGTGGATGTGGTGGTGGATGAGGCTGCCGGTGTGGTTATGGACCGCGATGCCGTATTCCAGCTGGAAGGAGTGGATCACGCTTTCATCATCCGGGACGAGCGCGCGCATCTGACGGAGATTTCCCTGCGGCTGGAGGGCGATGATCAGGTGGTGGTCGCCTCCGGGGTGGGGAAGGGCGAATCCGTCGTGGTCAACCCGCCCGCTGAACTGACAGACGGTGCGCGGGTGAGAGCTGTGGGCCGGTGAGCCGGGAGGGAGTGCTGACATGAAACATTCTGTTCGATGGGCTGCAGTTTTGACTCTGGGGCTGCTGCTCCTTTTTGTCCCCTCGTCTGCGCGGGAGGCGGTCGGGGAAGAGGCGGCCGAGCTTCTGACCCTGCCGGGGGCCGTGGACCGGGCCATGGCGGAGGGAGACCGGGGGCAGCGGGCCAGGCTGGAAATGACGGAGGCGCTTCTGGAGGCGGCAGATCTGCAGCGCCAGCATGAGATTGGGCCTCCACGGGGTCAGACCATGACCTTTCCCGGACCGAATGATGAACCGGTGCGGATAACTATAGGTGCACCTACCGATCTGGAGAAGGCCGAGGTGGAGGAGCTTCTCCCCCTGCAGTTTGCGGCGGTGCGGCAGGTGGCGCGGGCCCGCTACTCGGCGCAGATGGCTGCCCTGCGCGCCGAGGTCATAGAGCTGTACTTCGGGGTGCTGCTGGCAGAGATGACGGTGGATCTGCACCGCGATTCCCTGCAGCGGCTGGAGGCACACCAAGAGAGCGCCGAGCTGCTGCACGAGAGGGGGCGGGTGGCGAAAATTGATGTGATCCGGGCCCGGGCTGAGGTGTCCGGTGGCGAGGCGGATCTGCGGGCGGCCGGGCGAGCCAGAGATCGTGCTCTCCTCGCGCTGCGCGACACCCTGGGTATGGACTTCGATGCCCAGCTGGCACTCGCGGATCCTCCGGATGCTTCCGTCTCGGGAGAGCTGGATCTGGCAGCCGATGTGCAGCTGGCCATCGAGGTCAGTCCGGAGGTGCAGAGTGCTGAGGCGCAGGTGAAGCTGGCCCATAAGGAGGAGCAGCTGTTTCGCGAACACCGCGGGGGGTACACCCGTCGACGCTCCTACATGGCGCGTTCTCTGGCCATCGATCGGGCCGAGCAGACCCTGGGCAGCACTGAGCGAGTGGTGGAACGTCAGGTGCGCGAGCTGTATTCACATCTGGCCGAAATGGACGAAAAACGCGAGGCGCTGGCCGATCAGGTCGAGCTGGCTGCTCGCGCCGCCGAGGTGGCCACCGTGCAGTACGAGGCCGGACTGACCACCGTCACCGATGTACTGGACAGTGGAGTGCGCCTGCGGGAGGCCGAGCTGGCGCAGCGCGAGGCAGAAGTGGGGCACATGATTGCTCTGGCCCAGCGGGATGCACTGCTTGGGGCCGGGGTCGCCGATCTCGATGTCGAGTACGATAGGATCCGGGCAGAAATTGACGAGCTGCGGTAGGAAAACCTCATTCTTCTGCGGGTGGTTCATCCCGCGCACCGGAGATGGCCACAAGCGCGGAGACGGCTGGACGTCCCATGCGCCAGGCGGAGGTCAGCAGAAATATGCCGATAATGCTCGATCCGGCCAGGTCGATGTAGCGGGAGGTGGACGGCTCGTCGACGAGGAGGGTGAGGAGCAGCGTGAGGAGGACGCATACGTCGAGCACGGCCTTGGCCCGACACAGTCGCCACTGCGATTCCACGACGGGCGAGGACTCCTGCCGCGCCAGCCCGGCTCCACGGCGCCAGAACCACCCATTGACGATAATTCCGCCGATGGGAATGACCAGGCCGGGCGCTATCATTCCCAGCGGTTGCGGGTGCAGCAGGCGGCTCGCAGCGGCGTAAGTGATGAGCAAAAATGACAGTCCCATTACCAGGGCGATGGCCAGACTGCAGAGGTGTTCCAGCCGGTCTGCGGCATCCTTCGCCCTCACGTCAGCCGTCCGACGAAAGGTCCACCAGGCCAGAAACAGCCCCGCCAGCTCGCTGGTGCGGCGCAAAAAATCGGCCATCTGCACGGTGGCGCCGCCCAGGAGGAAGGCAATGAGTGTGGTGACCGGAGCGGCGAGACTGATCATCCACGCGGCCCGCAGAGTTTTCTCCTTTTCCCGGTTCAGTTCGCGTCGTTGGTGTCTGTTCATGGCAGGTACTGCATCATCCGCGTTACCGCGGGCAGAATCAGAAACGAAAGCAGCGCCACGGCTGCCGGCACCGATAGCGTATCCCAGCCCCGACGCGTCACCAGTTCGATCAGGCTGGCTGCCAGGGCCAGAATGGTCGATGCCACAAGTCTGGCCACCAGAGGGACGGGGGTGAGGAAAGTGAGCGTGAGGAAAATGGCCAAAAGTGCGGCGCCGAACATGGCAACAGTTCCCTCCAGGGTCTTGGGAGCAAATGCGGAGAACCACGAGCGGACCCGCCCAAAACGCTTTCCGCACATACCGGCGACTGCGTCACCGACTCCCCAGGCCGCCAGTCCGACGGCGGCGTGCACGCGGCTGCCCGGGCCCAGAACCCCCCAGAACAGGACTATGAGCAGAACAAATACGGCCAGGACCGAGATTATCTGCCGGCGTATCTCCGGCCCCTGGTTGCGGCGGCGGATGAAGCGGAAGGCCGGGATGCGTTCCAGCAGCCAGGTGGCCAGGTAGGCGACCAGGAAGAACCCCGCCACCGCACTGGCTGCCGCCCACCAGCGTTGAAATGCAAAGAGCACAATGAATATGCTGGCACTGCACATCAGGTGATAGGCCTTGCGCGCCACTTCGGGCGGTATGCCGGTCCGTTCTGTCAGCAGCATAATGGCTGCTGCGCAGGCAGCGTAGTAGGCAAAGAACGCCAGGGTGCTGAGGGCATCCGCAATGTATGGGGGCACATCTTCTCTCCTCCCGGATGTCGGATCTGATCCCACCACCTTTGGTGGTGAGACGCAGCCGAGTGCGAAGGTCATGACGAATCTCATCCATTATACACTGTGGAATTCTGCGGGGAAACATCGCCCGCCGGCCGGAGTCGATCGGTCCGGGCCGGATCGCGGAGCCGATTCCCGCCGGGGTCGGCAGAATTGGAGCCGTTCTCCGGCTACAGGGTCTCCAGCAGGCGAACCAGCAGAGCGGTGCGCACCGGCATGCAATCCAGATACACGTATTCATGCAGCGAGTGAGCCCCGCCGCCCACGCCTCCCAGACCGTCCAGGGTGGGAGTGCCGACAGAAGCAGTGAAGTTCCCGTCGCTTCCCCCTCCGCTGCTGGTCTCCTTCAGCTGCAGCCCGAGTTTGTCGCCTTCTGCCCGGGCCCGGCTGAACAGCTCGGCGGTGCCCCGGTCGGGTTCCATGGGAGGCCGGTTCATTCCACCCTCTACCTGCAGGTGGACACCGTCGATCTGCGGCTGCAGGGAGGAAATGGCCCGGGTCAGTCGTTCCGCCTCCCGGCGTGTGCTCACCCGGATGTCGACGCGTGCAGTCGCCTCTGCTGCCACCACATTTGGCCTCGTACCGCCGCGCAGGGTGCCCACATTGACTGTGGTTCCGCGATCGTAATCGGTCATATCGTGCAGCGCTGTGATCTGGCGAGCCATCTCTTCAATGGCGCTGCGGCCTTCGGTGGGGTTGGCACCGGCGTGTGCCGCGCGTCCCCGGGCGTGCAGATCAAACATGCCCACTCCCTTGCGGGTGGTGAATATCGTTTCGACGTCCGGGGCCGATTCCAATACCAGGACTGCCCGGGCGTCCCGGGCATACTCCTCAATGACCGGGCGGGAGGTCGGGCTACCGACCTCCTCGTCGCTGTTGATGAGCAGAGTTACCGGTCCCGTTAGCTGGTTTCTGTGCCGGACTGCCTCCAGGGCGAAGAGGGCCTGAACGATGCCGGATTTCATGTCTTCCACTCCGGGCCCGAATGCAAGGTTGTCGCATGTGCAAAAGGGTCTCTCTGTTGCCTCCCCTGCGCTCCACACCGTATCCATGTGACCGATGACCAGCACTCCTATGCCGCCACCCCCCAGCTGCGCCACCAGATGGTCACCATATTCCTCCTGGCGCAGCATGTTCACCCGGCAGCCGGCGTCGCGCAGACGATGCGCCAGCATTTCTCCCAGCCGGTCGACGGCGGCTTTATCGGTGCTGGGTGATTCGAGATGCACGATTTTCTGCAGAAGTCGTTCCATGTCCGGGCGGCAATTGTCCATCTGGCGGGTGAGATCATTCATTGATGGCTTCCTCCTCTTTTGAACTGCGGCAGGTTTCGGTGCTGCCTCATTCGTTTTTCTCGCATTCCGACCCGTCTCCTGCCGGGGCCGCCCGCGCCGGACGCCACCCATGCAGATAGCTGGCCGGGCGAGAGGGAGCTCAACGCATCTGCAGTGCTGACGAACAGGGAAAGCCTGGCCGGTGGCGTAGTCATTGGGTACAGCGTTGCAGTATCTTGGCGGCCCACCGGACAGGAGTCGGATCCGGTTCGGGGGCGATGTATGACAGCGAAAACCGGGCTTTTGCACGAAAGGGGGAAGCGATTTCGCGTCGCGAGCTTATGGACAGAAGATCTGCCAAGAAGAGAGCAATGGAGGCTATAGATGAAGCTGTCGAAAGGATATTTCAGTTCGCTGACGACATCTGGAGTAACCCGGAGTTGGGCTTCAAGGAATATCGTACGGCCGAAATAGTCGGCGAGTTCTTCGCGGAGCTGGGTTTGGATTATGACTCCGGACTGGCTCGTACCGGTATCCGGGCTGACCTTCCCGGCCGCTCGGATGACTTTCAGATCGCCGTGATGGGTGAACTGGATGCCGTGGTGTGCCGGGAGCATCCGGATGCAGATCCCGACACGGGAGCCGTGCATGCGTGCGGTCACCACGGGCAGTTGGCCATTATGTTTGCTACTGCCATCGGACTCATGCAGAGCGGTGTCATCGATTCACTGGACGGTGGCGTATCATTCATGGCAGTTCCGGCTGAGGAGTACGTGGAGCTGGATTATCGCAGACACCTGCGTGAACAGGGCGAGATAGAGTTCTTTGGTGGTAAGCAGGAGTTCATCCGCATGGGCCTTCTGGACGATATCGACATGGCCGCGATGGCACATCTATCCGGTGCGGATCTGGGCCGGAGGATCATGCTCTCCGGGGGAAGCAATGGATTTGTCGGCAAGATCATCCGGTACCTGGGACGCGAGGCGCACGCCGGGTCTGCTCCGCACGAGGGAGTGAATGCTCTGAACGCCGCGATGCTCGGTTTGATGGGCATTCACGCCCAGCGAGAGACCTTCAAGGATGAGGACAGCATCCGCATCCATCCCATCATCACCGGAGGGGGAGATCTGGTCAATGTAGTACCATCTGAGGTCTCTATGGAAACCTACGTGCGGGGAAGAACCATGGATGCTATCGGGGACGCCAGCAGTAAGGTCAATCGTGCCCTACAGGCCGGAGCCCAGGCCATCGGCGCAGAAGTCGATGTCACAGAAATTCCGGGTTATCTCCCCCGCGAACTGGATGAAGAGATGAGTGACCTGTATGCCGAGCAGATTGAACTGCTCCTGGGGGCGGACAGGGTGCGCCGGATGGGCCACCTGGGTGGCTCTTCCGATATGGGCGATGTGAGCCACCTCATGCCGTCCATACACCCATTCATCGGTGGAGTGGAGGGCAGCAATCACGCCCGAACCTTTCGGGTCACCGATCCGGAGATGGCATACATAGTGCCCTCCAAGGCCATGGCCGGCATGGTGATCGATCTGCTGTGGGACGGCGCTGCCCGGGGCAGGAAGATTGCAGAAGGCTTTGCACCTGCCTTCGACAGGGACGGCTACCTCCGCATGTGGAGACGGATGCTGGAAGACGGTTAGATGGCTCACAGCTGGGTGTGTGTCTTTTATGATCGGAGTTTCTTACACCGAGCTCTGTGGGGGCTCCATTGTTGACTTTTTGCTTCATCCAGGGGGGCGTGCCCATATGTGTACTGGGCATGCCTCCGAACCTGGCAGGACCCATCACTGTGCCGCACGACAGCTGGACACTGTCTGGGCCATGGGGCAGGGCCGAGATCATGAGCCGACGGTTTGGCCCGAGCGGGTGCAGACGGGAGGGCACTGAGGCCAGCAGAGAAGCCCCGGGGCGCTGCTGTCGGAGAGACGAATCTGCAGCCCGATGTATGAAGATGCGGGGGCGGCTGTGCCGCCCCCGGTCCTGGAACCAGAGTTATTCTGCGTCGTTTCCCCAGACGAACTCGCCGCCGATGATCGTGGCCTTCACCTGCACATCGCGGATGTTTTCGGGTGAAACGGCAGTGGGGTCGTCACTCAGGATCACCATATCGGCCAGCTTGCCGGGGCTGACTGATCCCTTGTCCCCCTCTTCGAAGGCCTGGTGAGCCCCATTTTGGGTAAAAAGACCTATTGCTTCCCGCACCGATAGGCGGTGAGCCGGGTTGGGGTGATTGACCGCACTGTGTACGCCCAGCAGTGGGTTCATGGGTGTCACCAGGCTGTCGGAGCCTCCGCCCACAACCACTCCCATGTCCAGCAGGGTCCGGAAGGGATTGGTGCGCTGCACCCGCTCACCCAGCCGGCTGGCGTAGAGCCCGTCCGGGCCTCCCCAGAAGTGTTCAAAGGCCGGCTGCATGGCCGGAGTTATGCCCAGCTGGTGGGCCCGATCCATCTGGTCTGCGGTGGGGATGAGGAAGTGTTCTATGCGGTGCCGGAATCTTTCCGGCTGCGGCTCATTCCCCAGCACAGATTCGAATGCAGTCAGGGCCTGCTCTATGGCCCGGTCGCCGATGGCGTGCACGGCAATCTGCAGACCGGCAGAGTGGGCGGTGTGCATGAACTTCTCTATTTCCTCCCCCTCGAAGTACAGCACGCCGCGGGTGCTCGGATCATCACTGTAGGGTTCCTGCAGGGCAGCGGTCTGTGAGCCGATAGAACCGTCGATGAGGATGCATCCGCCGATGCGTGGCAGTCCCGCATCCAGCACAGCATCCACATTGGTCGTCTGGTAGTACTCCACCACGCGGACCGGCAGATCCTCGCGCGACAGTGCGATGGCCTGCCCCTCGGATTCCTGCGGTTCTCCCGCTGTCAGGGCGTGCAGGGTGGTTATCCCAACGGAGACGGCCTCCCGGGCCGCAGCCAGGCAGGCCTCCCGTCCCATTTCTGGCGTGCGCAGAAGCTCCGCAATTTCCTCATTCGCCGCAGAATTGGCCCGGGCCTGCAGCACGCCGGTCGGATGCCCGGCCTCATCCACATTGTATCCGGGAGTGTCGGTGGATACCCTGAGGGTCTGCAGCCCGGCCGAGTTGAAGATCGATGAGTGTCCGTCCCGTCGCCGCAAAAAGACCGGATTGTCCGGTGCGGCTGCGTCCAGTTCCGCGCGGGTTGGATAGCGCTTCTCAGCAAGTGCGTAGTGGTCGAAACCCCAGCCGAGGATCCAGGCGCCGGCCTCCTTCTCTTCCGCCTCGGACCGGACCTGCTGCAGCAGCTGATCCACTGATCCCAACCCCGTCAGATCCATCATGTGGTGCAGGCGCATGCCGGTTGCCACAAAGTGCACGTGCGTGTCTATGAATCCGGGGAGAACCGTCATGCCCGCGAGATCGATTGTCTCCGTTTCCGGTCCGGCCAGTTGCAGTACCTCGTCCTCGCCGCCCACTGCGACGATTCTGTCTCCCTCTGCAGCCAGTGCCGTCGCCCGCTCATCTCCCTCCGGGTCCATGGTCAGTATGCTGGCATTGTGCAGAATCAGTGTGGGTGAACTCATAAATGCCCCCCATTTCCCGTTTGGCCTGTATGAGTTATTGGCTCAGGCGGCGGGCATCTCCTGCCCGTCGGTGTGGGGAGGAGTGTGCGAAAACTGGAGCCGCCGCCTCCCCGCCGTGCGATCCGGGAAGTGGGCCGGCGGCTCTTTTGTCTTAACTGCCGGTGAGCGCTAGCCGGTGGGTGTGAGCCGCCCCCGCACTTTCCAGGGCCATGTCTATGCCATCATTTGCTCTCTCAGCTGTGTCGTTTTCTCCTGATCCACTTCATCATCCACCACGACTACTCCATATTCGTCTCTGGCGTGAGCGCGGGAAATCCGCCCTTGCAGCACGTCGCGCAGGACCAGTCGGGGGTCCCGCTCCAGTGGATCGCCGTATCCTCCTCCTCCGGGGGTGCGTATACTGACGATGCGGCCCGGGGTCAGCCGCAGGGTGTGTTTACCGGGAATTACCTCGGCGGTCTCCGTACACGGGTCGATTATGTCGCGTCCACAACGGGCTTGTCGGCCCCCGAAGATGCCGTACGGTCGGGTCTTGCGACGCTCGGCCAGTAGAGAGAAAGTGGCGTGATGATCGAGGATCTGGTAGTCGCGCCGGATGCCGAGGCCGCCCCGCTGTCGCCCGGGGCCTCCGGAGTCGGGAATCAGCGAGTAGTGGGTTATTATGAATGGATACGCAACCTCGATGGCTTCCACCGGAGTATTCATGGTGTTGGTCATGTGACAGTGGATGCCGTCGATACCATCCTGATTCAAGCGGGCCCCGAAGCCGCCGCCTATGGTCTCGTAGTATGCGTATCGCTGTCCCTCATGTCCTTCGCGCGGGTCGGGGCCGCCCAGGCCCACGTTGCACATCTGTCCGTTGCAGGCTGCCACCACCCGGTCAGGTACTGCGCCACTGAGGGCACCGATGAGCACATCCACCAGCCTCTGTGCCGTCTCCAGGTTGCCGCCCACCACTGCGGCCGGCGGTTCGGGATTCACCACCGTCCCGCGCGGGGCGATGACCCGGACCGGCTCATAGCAGCCCGAATTGGGCGGTATGGAGGGGTCGGTCAGACACCGCAGGGTGTAGAATACGGTGCCCGCAGTTATGGCCTCCGTGGTGTTGATGGGACCGAGGGTCTGCCCGGCGCTGCCCGTGAAATCGAACGTTATGTCCGATCCCTCCACCGTCACGGTTACCGCAATCTCCACCGGATCATCGGTCACTCCATCGTCGTCCATCCAGTCGGAGAAGGAGTAGCTGCCGTCCGGGATCTGCTCTATCTCGTGCCGCATGCGGGCCTCTGAGTACTGCACCAGCTCCTCAGTGGCTCCCTCCAGAACAGCCTCTCCGTACCGACTGTACAGAGCCAGCATCCTGCTTCGTCCCTTTTCGTTGGCTGCCATCTGGGCCCGCAGGTCGCCCGTGCGCTCGTCGGGAGTGCGGACATTGGCCCGCAGGAGCTCCAGTATGGCCCGGTTGGGTCGCCCCGCCTCATACAGCTTGAGGGGCGGAATTATGAAGCCCTCCTGGTATATTTCGGTGCTTTTGCCGTATATGCTTCCCGGCACGGCACCTCCTACGTCCGCGTGATGTGCGCGGTTGGCAGCGAATCCCCGCAGCCTGTCGCGGTAGAATATCGGGGTAATGAGGGTAATGTCCGGCAGGTGATTGCCGCCCCGGTGTGGGTCGTTCTGGATGATGACGTCTCCCGGCTGCAGAGAGCCCGCGGGAAAGGCCCGCACCGCCTCCTGCACGGAATATATCATGGCCCCGAGATGTCCCGGCTGCATGGGATAATCAGCCTGGGCAATGATGCGGCAGTTGGCATCGAACAGAGCAGTTGAGCAGTCCTCTCTTTCTTTGATATTGGGGGAGTAACCCGTGCGGCGCAGGGTCATGCCCATTTCCTCTGTGGCCGCTATGAAGGCCCGGCGCAGGACCTGCAGTGTCACCGGATCGACACCATTGTCTGCTGCCTCCGCGCCGCCGGAAGCGCGCTCGGGGGTCTCATCGGTCGCCAGCAGGTTTCCGGACCGGTCCACCTGCACAGAAAAGCCCGGAGGCACCAGGGTGGTGGATACGGCTTCCTCGATGACTGCCGGCCCCTGCAGGTGGGATCCGGCCGGGAGCGATGCGCGGGAAAATACCGGGGTTTCCAGAAAACCCTCACCGGAGAAATGCACGGGTCTATGGGTTTCCGGTCGGGGGCGATGGTCCTCCCGCACCTCCGGTCTGGGAGTTCCCGGTTTGCGCACTGTGCCGCGCGCGGCCAGACGCAGGTTGACCAGCTGCACCGGCTCGTCCGGCGCGGAGTGACCGTAGGTGCGCTCGTGCTCGCAGTGAAACTGCTCCTCTGCCGCCTCGGCTCCGGCGAAGAGATCCGGGAAGCTCACGTCCTCGTGCAGGCGGAAGCTGCCAAGCTCCACCTCAAGCTCGTAGGACTGACCCTGGTAGCGAAGATCCAGTGACAGGTCGCAGGTTACCTCCTCCGGCTCGAATCCGGCTCCGGTCAACTCTCCCTCCGCCTCGCGGCGCAGAGCAGCGAAGGACTGCTCCAGCTGGTCGCGGTCGGCGCTGCGCAGAGGTGCGATATTGGACTGGACGAAATCGTGCCGCACATCGGAGCTGAGAAGGCCCAGGGCGGAGAGGACTCCCGGTCCGGGCGGTATGAGGACGCGGGGAATATCCATCTCGCGCGCCAGGCGCATGCCGTACATGGGACCGGCCCCACCGAAGGCCACCAGAGTGAAGTCGCGCGGGTCGTGCCCCCGGTCAGTGGATATTACTCCGGCCGCCCGCTTCATCTCGGCAATGGTGATGTCGACTGCGCCCTGGGCGGCCTCCTCCAGGGGCAGACCCATGGGGCGGGCCACCTGGCTCGCGAAGACCTCCCGGCTGGCCCGGTGATGCAGGGAAATCTCCTCCCCCAGCCTGGTTTCCGGGTTGAGATGCCCGAGCAGCAGGTGGGCATCGGTCAACGTGGGCAGTTCGCCGCCCCGCCCGTAGCAGACCGGTCCCGGATCGGCGCCGGCGCTGTCCGGTCCCACCTGCAGGCCACCGGCGGGATCGAGGCGCACCACACTGCCGCCTCCCCGGCCTATGGTGTTGACGTCAACCATGGGGGTGCGCAGTGGATGCCCACCCACATTTCGTTCGCTGGTGCGGGCGGGAGAACCATCCACCACCAGACTCAGATCGGTGCTGGTTCCCCCTATGTCCAGGGTGAGGAGATTTCCCCCCGTCTCGGCTTCGATCTCGGCTGCGGTATATCTCGCCCCCTGCACGCCGCCAGCCGGCCCCGACAGCACGGTGTGAGCGGCGCGCTCGCCGGCATCGAGGAGGGTAGTGATTCCCCCGTTGGACTGCATCACTCCCATCGGAGCGCGCACGCCGACCTCCCGCAGGCTGTCAGCGAGGCGGGTGAGGTAGCGCTTGAGTACGGGCTTGAGATAGGCGCTGATTACAGTGGTGCTGGTCCGCTCGTACTCCCGGAACTCGGGGAGCACCTCGCATGAGGCTGTCACTTCCAGCTGGGGGTGGCGCTCGCGTATGATCTGCGCTGCGCGCTGCTCGTGCTGTGGGTCGAGATACGAGCCCAGAAAACACACCGCCACGGACTCCGCCCCCGCCTCCACCGCCCGATCGGCCGCAGTGCGCACGTCGTCCTCCGATAGCGGTTCAATTTCCCCGCCGTTTCTGCTGATCCGGCCGCGCACACCCAGGCGATGTCTCCTGGACACCAGGGGATCGGGCCGGGTCAGGTGCAAATCATATATGGGAAATTCGCCCGGCAGATTGGACCGGTTCTGCCGTCCGATCTCCAGGACATCCTCGAACCCGCGGTTGGTTATGAGTGCTGTGTGGGCACCCCGTTTCTCCAGCACCGCGTTGGTGGACACGGTGGTTCCCTGCACGATGCGGGTTATGCCCTCTGGGGATATGCCGTGGACCCTGTGAATCTTCTCGAGGCCCTGCATCACTGCTGCTCCCGGATCGTGCGGGGTGCTCGGTACTTTGGTGAACAGGGTCTGTGATCCGGTCACAACTGCGAAGTCGGTGAAGGTGCCGCCTATATCCACTCCGACCATGACCTCTGCGTTTTCTTGCTGCAAGAGTATCAACTCGCTTCCCGATTGCGGGTTTGTCGTGGGGTCGGCCGGTGTCCGACCGCCGGAATTCTACTTCCACAGTCCGGCCCGCCTTTCCTGCGGAGCTATGTGCGTCGTGTACTGCAATGGCGATGATCAGCGTGCAGGGGTCAGAGTTACGATATAGAGGTGTCGCTCCAGGTCGCTCTCCTCTCCCCCCGGGCCCGTGGGGGAGCGGACCGACAGGAGATATCGCTCCGGTTCGGGTAGAGGGATGATCTCTTCCGCTGCCCACTCCGCCCCTCCCCACAGTACTGCCCCATCATTCTGCAGATTCAGCTGCAGCACCGTGCGGGACTGCAGAATCCGG
Organism: Clostridia bacterium; assembly: GCA_003551365.1. Lineage (GTDB taxonomy): Bacteria > Bacillota > Sulfobacillia > SLMV01 > SLMV01 > PWGR01. Next base: position 20,992 of record PUMM01000184.1, on the reverse strand, counting down.
ACGGGAACGAGAAGCTCATCCCTGTCAGACCACTGCGGGCGGGAGCGAGGGTGGATACGGAAGGGGGAAAGATCTCTATACTGCACCTCTTTCGTCTCCGGTCTGAGTACGGCCAGTTGGTCGGGTTCTCCGGGCATCTCTGTCCAGCTGATGTAGGCCAGTCGCTCTCCCTCCGGACACCATCTGGGCCACCCGGCCCCGACGGGCTCCTCCGTCAGCGCAGTTGTCTCCCCGGAGGAGAGGTGGGTCAGTTTGACCTGAGCAGCGCCGCCCACCCGGGCGGTGAAGGCAATCATCTCCCCGCAGGGGGATGGGGCGGGTTGTGTGGGGTTTTCTGCGGCCGGGGCCGGGACCAGGATGTCGAGATTATCCGGGTCATCCACCGATACTGCCACCAGCTCGCGCCCCCGATCAGTTTTGGCGGAGAAGACCACTCGTTGTCCGCCCGGCAGCCATTCGGGATCCCGGATGTCCTGCAGATCACCGTCTCCGGGCACAACGGTGTCGGGGTACTCGGTTTCCCCGCCCAGAATGAGCAGCTGCTGTGCTTGGGCCATTGCCTCGGCGGCGACCACCCGTTCACCCGACTCATCCGGCGAGAAGTGCGACACGCCCCGCTGGACATCTTCCAGCGGGGCGGCCTGGGTGATCTCCCGGCGGGCCGGGTAGCGTTCTGCAGCCTGCGGGGGCAGAGTCACCGCTGCCTGCAGTATCTCCTGCTGCGTGTGGCCGAAGAACTCTCTCGTGAGTGCGTCCTCTCCTTCCCACGCAGCCCGGTACGCGCGGGGCCGCTCTTTTCCCGCATACTGCAGGAGGCGATCGGAGCCGAAGGACGAGGCCAGATAGGCGGTCATGTGCTGCCCGAGATAGGCGGCATTTCTCCCGCTTTGTTCCGGCAGACCTATGCGTGCGGAAAGTGTGGGGTCGAGGAGATAAAGAGCGTGCAGCTCGGCCCGCGCTGCATCACCGAGGCCGCTGTACAGGTGTTCACAGGCAAGGTAGTTCGGCAGTCCATGGCGTAGCTGGGGCGGATGGCTCGCCGGGGTGGCTCCGCGGCCGGCCAAAAAAGCGGTGTGGGCCGCGGAGGCCGTCTCCCGGGCCAGGTCAGTGCTGCTCAGCGGGTGCATATCCTCCGGCCCTTTGAGGTGGTGGACCTGGGGAAAATGGGCATCGATGGCTGCGGGGGTGTCGGCACCGGCGGGATCGAGGACCAGATGGCACGAGGGAGGCTCCCGCAGGTGCACAGTGTCCATGTGGCTCTGCAGTGAACCGGCCGCAATCTCCCGCAGAAGATCGGACTGGTCGGGCGGAAAGTGCACCGGGACCCACAGAGTGGCGCCATCTGCAATCATCAGGCGCCGAAATCCCGGAGCCAGGACAGTGCCATCGGGGGCGGCATCCGCCTCTCCCCCCGGAGTCAGAGCGAACTGGTGCTGGCCGTCTTCGGTCGGCTCGGCCGTGATCTGCAGGCGACGGGGGCACCCATCGACGAGAACGTCCAGATGCTGCTGGGTGAAGATGAGCGGCTGCAGAGGAGTGCCGCGGTCCAGTGCCTCCGGCAGCACCCCGATGGCGCGCCCGCCGATGAACAGCCGGGTATCCGTAACTCGCCCCTCCCACAACGCCCCGCTGACCTGGCGGATGGCGATGCGTCCGGTGTCCTCTCCGTCGTGCAGATCGTGGTGAAACAGATAGAGGGTCTGGTTTTCACCGTCGCAGTGCAGGTGCGGTGGCCAGGCGGGCGGCACCCGGTCTTCTGAGTCCCGATGCAGCAGGACCGGTTCCCCCAGTTGTTCGCCCGCCGCAGGAACCATAAATACCTTGTGATCGATGGTCACAACCAGCCCGTGGGAATCCTCCCAGTGCAGATGCGCGACCGATCCGCGCAGCTCGGGCTGAGGCTCCCACCACAGATCCAGATGCCAGGCGGTGATGGCGCCGAGCAGGACGAAGATACCCAGGATTACCAGCGGCAGAGTGCGGGCCATGAGTCCCGGTTTGTGCCACCATCGCGGGGCGGGAGGTTGTTGGTCCGGCACGCAATCCCCTCCTGTCACAGCCGGCGGGATAACGGGACGGCCGCGGGCCGCAACCGGCATAATCACCTGATCTCAGTATTCCGCTCCGGCTCCCGTCCGATGTCCCGGATTTTCCGGCGAGGGCGGGATACAGTAGTTCACTCGGCGAGGCGGGCGGGATGAGGGAGACGGGCATGTAGTATGTGCTGATCGTCATCGTCCGGGGCTACGGTCACGAAACCGGCCCGGTCACCCAGATCCAGATAGCCGCCGGGATCCGGAGCGTGCGCCGGGTCGGCGGAGAAGATGGCGCTCTGTCCGTAGAATTCGATGTCGATGACCTGACCCGTCAGCATGGGGTTGACGGCGTAGGCGAACCGTTCGTCGCGGGCGGTGGCCGTCCAGCTGCTCTGCAGCCATTCCTCCTGCTGCCACGTTTCCCAGGGTCCGGGGTTGGCACTGGGCTGCACCAGAATGTCTGCGTCGTCCAGACGGTCCAAAACGTCGTCTACGAAGGCGTCCAGGCACACTGCCACCCCCAGGTCGCCCAGCGAGGTGGGTATGGGTTCGACCTGTTGCAGACCGCCGGAGGAGAGATCCAGCCCGGCTGGCCCCTCCAGGTCTATCATGCGCACCTTGCGCTGTACGCCCACGATCTCTCCCTCTGGGCCGAACACCACACTCACATTGTACACGTCTCGTGCGTTCGGGGCTCTCTCTGGATCCGGTGCTCCGGGGACATCATCGGGAACGAAACGTGCCAGTGTGGCGTCGGAGAGTGCTGCTGAGCCGGCCACCAAATACACCTCATGCTCGCGTGCTGCCCGGGAAAAAGTGGAGAAATAGGCCTCGGCCATGGATTCCTGATAGGTGAGAAAGAGGGCGCGTGGCCAGCTCACTCGATGACGGATTTTGTTGAAGCCTATTCGCAGTAAGTTATCCCGCACCACGCCCTCCATGGCGTCTTCCAGGTGCTCGGCCCCGGCGAGAGTATCTCCCTGGTTGAAGAGAACCGTCAGCAGACCCACGTCTTCCGGAAATGCCACCAGGGTGTCGGGGCCCAGATCGGTGTGCTCATCCGCCTTCTGCATCAGTGCATGTATCTCTGCCTCGAATGTCTCCGGTGAGGTGAACAGATCCTCGGTGGCCCGCAGCTGGATCGCCACCAGGTTGATTTCCTCCGGCGCCGTGCGCTCCGCCGCCGTGATGTGCTTCAGGTCCGACTCTTCTGGCATCGACCCGACCATTGTCACTGCGATGATGGCGATGATCAGCAGGGTGACATTGATGATTGCATTTCTGCCTCGCATGTCGCCTCCCTTCCGCCGGTCGTTCAATCCCAGACGGCAAGGTATTCGTCGCCCTTCCCATCAGATCCTGCTGCTACCGGCCGGTAGGTGGGGGGAAGCGGGCAGGATGGGGCGAGTGTTACCGGTGGGGTAGTGTTCGGCGGCTGCACATTGACCCGCCGCCGGTTCATTGTCCGTGGCAGGATCCGGAAGGATAATGGGGAATACATGTAACACCACAGACGCTCTCGATCTGTCGATTGACCTGCCTCAATTTTTCTGCAGTCTTCCGGTTGTGCTGGAGAGGAAGGAAATCCGTTGCGGGTGGGGCCAGCATCTCTCAGTCAGTGGATGTGCATAGTAGTTGCCGCGTCTGTCTGCCTGGTCGGGGCAGGTGGGAGGGTCGACGCGTCCGTGCCGGGCGGGGATGAGATCTCCCTCACTCCCTTCATGCAGGTGCTGGAGAGACATCCGCCCCCTTCTGGGGACCTGGCGACGGCCCGCCGCCGGGCGGAGGAGTTCACCTTTCTGGGGAGTCGCGATGCCAACTACGGCCACAGCCGATCTGAAGTGTGGGTCCGACTGCCGGTGGAGGACTGGGCCGGCGAAGGAGCGCGGTTGATGGAGATTGACAATCCGTCGCTGGATCGGATTGAGGTGCACATGGTGAAGGAGGACGGCGCGGTACATAGCAGCGAGGCCGGCCGGATGCTGCCCTTTGCTGCGCGGGAAGTTAACTACCGCACCTTCATTTTCCCCATTTCTGCGGTGCAGGACGTTGCCGAGATATTCGTGCGCATCGAGGCGGGAGGGGCACTGCTCTTTCCCATGAACATGTACACGCCGGACGGCTTCCTCAGGCGCACGCACCGCGATCTCTTCCTCTGGGGCGCCTATCTCGGCATCTTTCTGGCACTGAGCGCATATCATCTGCTGCTGTTCATCTCCAGCCGCACCCGGCATTACCTGCACTACGCGGGGGTGGCCGGGTCGATCATGTTATTTCAGGCCACCGATTCTGGCCTGACCTACCAGTTCATCTGGCCCTCTCTGCCCGGGTTTAATGCCGTCGCGGGGGAGCTTTTCGGAGGAAGTCTGCTGCTGTGTCTCATCGCTCTGTCCCGGGCTCATCTGCGTATCGGTTCCCTGGCGCCGGTACTGGATGTGATCATTCGAGCGGTCTTCGCAGGCACTGCGGCCTGGATGGTTGTCACTCCCTTTCTGCGCCCGGCCGGGGCCATGCGGGGCTTGATGCTGCTGGCGGCGGTTTTCTTTCTAACCGCGGGTGCAGCCTGCTACCTGCGGGGAAAGCAGGGGGACGTGCCGGCTCGTTATCACGGAGTGGCTCTCGGGGGGTTTGCCGTGGCCGGGTTGGGCAGTGTCCTGCATAACCTGGGGGTGCTTCCGGTCACGCTGATGACCGCGCATGGGGTCAAGATTGGTTCCATGTTCCTGCTCGTGGCCCTCGCCGTAGGCGTGGGTACCAATATAGCCGAGGGCGAACGGGATCGGCGCCGGCAGAGGGCAGAGAGGCGTCGCCTGGCCGGTATGCACGATTTCACCACTGTTGTGACCTCCACCCTGCGCGCCGACCAGGTGGCCCGCTACGTGTTGGACCGCATCCTGGGCCTCACCCCGTGGGATTGTGGGCTCTTTGTGTCGCTGGTGGAGTGCCCCGGGACGGTGATAAGTGTGGCGGGCGAGTGGGGTGGATGGGAGGAGGGAGCCGAGTTAAATTCGCGGCAGGACCATTCCCTGCGCTCCGCTGCGTCCCGGCCGGGGCTGCGCCGGGTGCGCTGGGAGGGGATAGGCGATGCGGGGATTGACGACTCCGGTCGCGCGCACCTGCTGCCCATTCATCACAACGGGCGTCTGCTCGGTGTGGTGCTGGCCCCCGGGGAGCCTGAACCGGAGCGATTCAAGCAGATGCAGGCCGTTCTGGGGGATTTTGCCGCTCAGGCGGGGAACGCTCTGGAGAATGCCCGCATTCTGGCCCGCGCACAGGACCGGGCGGAGCGGGATGCCCTCACCGGCCTGTTCAATCGGATGGGGTTCTTGCCGCGAGCGCAGCGCTGTATACTGGAGTGTTCCGGTGGGGACAGAGACTGTGCGCTGATAATGCTGGACATAGATCACTTCAAGCAGATTAATGACCGACACGGACACGCGGCCGGGGACGAGGTCCTCAGGTGGTTGGGACGGGTATTGCCGACCCTGGTGCGGGATGGGGATCTGGTGGCGCGGTATGGGGGAGAGGAGTTCGTGATTCTCCTTCCCGATGCCGATGCAGTTGAGGCGCGAGCGGTGGCTGAGCGCATCCGGCAGAAGGTGGCCGCCGGCGATTCTGCGGGGGAGAAGGGCAACCGGGGTCCGGTGACCGTAAGTCTCGGTGTGACGGTTTTGTCCCGGGGGCACACTGCGCTGGCAGAGCTGATCGATGCGGCGGATCACCAGATGTATCGGGCCAAGCGGGCGGGGAGAAACCGGGTGGCGGCAGGATAGAAGGTGCCCGACCGGGATCCTACATTTGCACTGGGGTGTCATCCCGGCCGGGATGCGCTGCATCAGGTGCCTCTTGCCTGATTCTTCAGATGCTCCAGTACGCCGGGATCTATGTAACCCGGCTCCCGCATCCGTTCCTCGAAGTTTTCCACGCCCACCCATGCATCCAGGGCTTTGCGGGCGGAATCGTCCATGGACTCCGCTGGCTGTACGTCGTATCCCAGCCTGTGCAGGGATTCTGTGACCTGGCGTGCCACCTCGCCCTGCAGCTGTAGAAGATCATCCGTTTCGGGGCGCTCGAAATACAGATAGAACAGCTGCAGCAGGCGCTCCAGTTCGTCGATGGGCCGGTCATGATCGTCCACGCGCAGGTCGATGTACCGATCCAGAGCTCCGCCGTAGCTGCCTCCTTCGCGCACCACCAGCAGTGCTGCGCCCTGTTGGCCGCGCCGGTCACCTCCGGCGGCCTGTCCGGCCTGCAGGGTCGAGACCAGCCGGTCCGCCAGTCGTCCCTCTGATTGTTCGAATCGGTCTGCCATGTCCTCGACCACCGCTGGGCCGGCCAGTATGTTGCCCTGACAGCTGTAGCCCTCGCCGCGGCGGTGACCGGCCCACTCGTTGCATTCCTCACCGGTGTGTACGGAGACGCGGCCCTCCGCATCTACCACGGCCAGCTGACGGTGGTCTGCGCCGTCGTCGGATGATACCAGGCGTTTCACTACCTCGTCGGCTGTGAGTCCCTCTTCCAGCAGTTCGAGGCCGTCCGGACCGTACTTCATGTTGGCGTGCGCCTGCGTGGCAACAGCACCGATCTCTGCTCGCGCCCAGGGGACGACGACTCCGGGGGCAAAGAATTTGGATTGCACGGCTATGCCCCATTCTCTGGCCTGCAAGTCACAGGCGACGATAGAAAAGGTCGACGGATGAATAGTATGCACATTTTCACCTCCCGGGAACTCGGTCTGCAGATCACTCATGGTCTAACTCTTCGACTGAATTAATGGCATTCCTCCCCACTGCTTCTGCCGGAGCTGCGAGCTCCCGGGTCAGAAGTGTCTCGGTGCTGCTGTCTTTACAAGCCGGAGCGGAGACATTACTGTGTATATTGGATGGAGATTTGCTTGTGGACTCCAACGGTCCGCATACAGGAATATAGCGCAATTACTACCTTATTATAGGGGCAAGGTGACATGGCAGACGATGTAAGGAGCGGCCGGGAGGCCCCCGCCGCGGCCTATCCGGACCGGGCCACAATCAGGAAGCGCCTCATCATGGTAGCCTGCATCTCCGGACTGCAGGTGTTGGCCATGATGATTATGCGGCAGAATGCCCCGCTGTATCTGGAGAGCATCGGTGCGTCGGAAATGGCGGTGGGAGCGGTGGTGGCTGCATTTGCCGCCCTGCCTCTTCTGATCGCTCTTCCGAGCGGCGTGGTGATGGACCGGATCGGTTACAGATCGGCCATCATGTTGGGCTCCGGAAGCATGGTCGTCGCCTCGCTGGCGCTGGTATTTCTCCCGCCCACACCGGTAGTCATGGTGACGCAGCTGGTGGCCGGTTTCTCCAACATTCTGGTCATTCTGGCCACCCAGGCGTACGTATCGAATATGGATGATCCGTCCAACCGCACGCACAACTTTGCCATGTGGTCGATTTCCTTTGGCGTCGGTCTACTCCTGGGACCTCCGGTCGCTGGAATGCTCCAGGATGCATGGGGATTTGCGGTGGCCTTTTTGGGGGCCGGATTGGTGTCGGGAGTTGTTACCCTGATCAGCAGCGGTCTGGCCGAGGTCGCACCGGGTGGCCCGGAAACCGTGCGGGCCGCAGATCTGTACCGGGCAGTCCGGCGGGAGGTTCCGCAGATCGCAGAATTCAGCGGCTCGCTCCTGCGCAAGCCGGTCGTGCAGCTGTCCATCGGCGTCAGCATGTGTGTGCTGTTTGTCATCACCCTGCGGACCAGCTTCTATCTCGTTCATCTGGAACGTCTGGGATTCACTGCCACGAGCATAGGGATCCTGGTGGCGACACAGGAGGCCTTTGCCCTGGTGTTTCGACCCTTTTTGGCCTCCATGATCCGACATATGGGGGCAGTGCCCCTGATGGTTGGATCTCTGCTGGCCGGAGGTGTCGGGATGGGGGCAGTGACCTTTTTGGAGACCTTTCCCGCACTGCTGGTGGCGGCCATGCTGGCCGGCCTGACCCCGGCATTTACCCAGCCTATAAGCATGATACTCATGTCGGTGAGTGCACCAGATGACCAGCAGGGAACGGCCATGGGGCTGCGCCAGATGGGCAACCAGGCCCCCCTTTTCCTCGGCCCGCTGTTTTTCGGGGCGGTGTCCACTCTCCTGGGGATGCGGTCGGTATTCGTGGTGGCCGCCGGGGTGTTGGTGGTGGGTGCAGCCGCCCTGTACATGGCCCGGGAATACGTCCGGGAGGCCGTCGATCAGCTCTGATCGAATATACTCTCCGCCGCTCCGGTGTGCTCACGATGCTCCCTGCTGCCGCACTGTACCCGCATTCATTTATCTGGTATTGTCGGGGATGACCCTGCGACCGGATGCTCCGGGCAGGGGAACAGGGGATTTCTCCTAAGGAGGCTTATACTGTGTCCGATCTCATGGGAAAGGCCCGGGAACTAGGCCGGGCCATGACGAACACCGAAGCTTACGGGAAGCTCAGTCAGGCAGAACAGCAGCTGAATGAAGATCCGGAGGCGCAGGCCCTTCTGGAGGGACTGCAGCAGGCGCAGGACAAGATGCAGCGTCTGCAGGCCTCGGGACTGCAGCCCACCGAGGAGCAGATGGAAGAAGTGCAGAATGCCAGAAGCGAGATGGATGACAATCCGGCGGTGGCCGCCTTCCTGGAAGCTCAGTCCGAGTTTGGCGAGCTGGTGAAGGAGGTCAATGCAGAAATAAGTGAGGGTATGAAGCAGGAAGATGGTGAAGATCTCGAAACTTGAACTTGATGCGATGAGGCGGGAGCGGAGTGCTGGGTAGATCAGGTCCCCGCTTCCGCCGCTGATTTCCTTCCCCTGTCCTGCACTGTCTCCTCGCAGCGTTTCGCCACAACCCGGATGCCATTCCGGCCCTCTTTTCGGGAAGGATTGGAGGGGATTCTCATATCTCAGCAGATAGCAGTGTTTGTCATTTTGGCTGTGACCTTCGGGCTTTTCGCCCTCGGCCGGTGGCGCTATGATGTGGTGGCGCTGTCTGCCCTGGTGGCAGTCACCGCAATGGGGATCGTGTCCGGGGAAGAGGCATTTGTCGGTTTTGGCCATCCTGCGGTGGTGACGGTGGCTGCCGTACTGGTGCTCAGCCGCGGAGTGGTGAATTCTGGCCTCATCGACGCGGGGGCGGCGCTGGTGTCCCGGGTGGGAGATCGTCCCCTCCTGCAGATCGTGATCCTCACCGCCGCGGTGGCGGCGTTCTCAGCCTTCATGAACAATGTGGGAGCCCTGGCGCTTCTCATGCCGGTGGCCATCAAAATGGCACGTGGGGCCGGACGTTCTCCCTCGCTGTATCTGATGCCCCTCTCCTTCGGTTCGCTGCTGGGTGGGCTCACCACCATGATGGGGACACCGCCCAACATAATAATTTCCACCTTCCGCGCGGACACAACAGCCGGGGCTCCCTTCGGAATATTTGACTTTGCTCCCGTCGGGTTGGGAGTTGCTGTCGCCGGCGTACTGTTCGTGAGCCTGGTGGGGTGGCGGTTGATACCCGAGCGGAAGGGGCGTCCTTCTGCCGGGGAGCTGTTTGATGTGGATAGTTATCTCACAGAGGTGGAGATTTCCGCGAACTCCCCGGCGGCGGACGAAAACCTGCGGGCGCTGGAGGACGGCATCGAGGGTGATGTCACCGTGGTGGCTCTGATCCGGGGATCCGAGCGCTATTCTGCGCCCTCTCCGCGGCGCATGCTGCGCGAGGGCGATGTTCTCATAGTCAGAGGGAGCTCGCAAGACATCGCGGATCTGGTGGATGTGGCTGGCCTGCGCCTGGTGGGCGAACGCGATCTGGGAGATGAGAGTCTGGGAGCGGGGGATGTTGGAGTGAGCGAGGCGGTGATCCGACCCGGGTCCATCCTGCACGGCAGAACGGCACAGAGTCTTCGTCTGCGGGGCCGCTATGGGGTCAATCTGCTGGCGGTGGCGCGGGAGGGTGCCACCCTGCGGGCCCGTCTGGGTTCGATACGGCTGCGCGAGGGAGACGTCCTGCTGCTGCAGGGTCCGGAAGAGGTGATGGAGGAAGTCCTGGCCGATCTGGGCTGCTTGCTGCTGGCCGATAGGCAGCTGCGGCTGGGTCGACCACGCAGGGTGCTGCTGGCGGCGGGGATATTTGCCGCCAGTCTGGCGCTGGGAGTTTCGGGTGTGCTGCCGATACATCTGGCTTTCACAGCCGGAGGGTTGGCGATGATCGCCGTCGGGCTCCTGTCAGTGCGGGAGATATATGATGCGGTGGACTGGCCGGTTATAGTGCTTCTGGGAGCCATGATTCCGGTGAGCGGGGCACTGGATTCCACCGGTGGGGCAGAAACCATTGCCGTAGGTGTGCTGCAGATCACGGGGGATATGTCACCGGCCGGCGGAGTAGCGGCACTGCTTCTGATCACCATGCTGCTTTCTGATCTGGTGAACAATGCCGCGGCGGTGCTGCTAATGGCCCCCATAGCAGTCAGTACAGCTGCGGGTATGAGCCTATCAGTGGATGCTGCGCTAATGGCGGCCGCCGTGGGGGCCTCCTGCGCTTTTCTCACACCCATTGGCCACCAGTCAAATACCCTGGTACTGGGACCGGGAGGTTATCGGTTTGGCGATTACTGGCGCATGGGTCTGCCGCTGCAGCTGTTAATCCTGGCAGTGGCCCTCCCGCTGATTCTACTCTTCTGGGGATAGAAGGCCGGCGCCGGCCGCACCCGGACGATGGGGTGCTGTCGGGTGCAGTCCGATCCGGCTGCAGCGGCGAGCGGCTGATGTGGCCATGGCTGGTTCCCGGGTGCTGCAGTGTGGACCTGTTGGGGCGCTGCGTGCGGTAGATTGGCATCGCAGTGGGGGCAGTTACGGAGCACAAAGATGGAGATATCGACCAATGTCGACAAGAAAAACGCAAAGAACCACAGAAAAGCGTTTTACAAATCGAAATAATGTGATAATATTAACTGCAAGGTAGGTCGAGGAGACGGGTGCCCTTCTCTATTTCATTTCCTCCGGCCAAGAGTCACTCACAAACATCCGTCTTCTCGGCCCTCTTTTTTGCCCCTGCTGACTGTAGCTTCCTCCGGAGCTGCTGTTCGCCACTCACTGACATCCGTCTCGCCCACTACCTTAACTTATTGTCCGCTGGCCGTCGCATATCCTCCACCGGCCACCTGGCGTGCGGGCACACTGCCAATCAGATGAGTTACAAGGATAGTTACCACCATGTCAGGGAATGTGGAATGCGTTAAGAAAAGCACAATAGTGTGTCATTTGTGATCATAGCAGCGAGGGGCTGAGAAGCGGCGGAGACTGCAGAATGTGTGTCGACCACTCAGCGCGACGGGACTGTCAGCTGATCGGCCAGGAGAGTGGTGATGCGCTGCACTGCGGTGTCTTCCGTTCGTTCCAGGGCCAGGCGCAGGGCACTGATGAGCGCGGCTCGCTGCGTCGCAGCGCTGATTGGGCTGTTGGCAATGCATTCTGCGATGTCGCACAGCGAAGAGGATAGTGTTTCCCCGGTTGCTCGGGCCATCTCCAGCTGCAGCGATGTGGTTTCGGTGCACAGATGAGGATCTGCTGTAGCCTGCTCATTGGCAGACAGCCGTTCGGCCCGGGTGAGCCACATGCGCGCCCGGGGAAAGTCTTTGGTGGCCAGATAACAGCGGGTCATCTCCTGGGCCACTGTCAGCTGCAGGGTCATATCGGTGCTTCCATCCAGCTCCCAGGCGGCCAACAGATGGATTATGGCCTCCTCATATTCTCCCGTTATCCTCCTCAGTGTGCCGAGACCGCAGAGGATCGCCTCCTCATATTTGCTATCATCATCCTGCGCCAGCATCTTCAGTATATCTTCTGCCTCTTGTAGCCTTCCCGTGCCGAGGTGGGCAAAGGAGAGATGAACGAGAAGCATTTCCGTGGGACCGGCATCCATATTCAGTTCGTGCCAGCGCATCCGCGCCAGCTGCAATAGACTCTCCGCGGCGGTGAAATACCGGCTCCGCAACAGGAGTCGGGCGAGTGACCAGACGATACCTTCGTGCAGGTCGACCACCCGTTGTCTGCTTTCTGTCGTGCGATCCGGTTTCAGCCCCATGACCTGGTTGAAGGCGCTGAGGAGGTGCTTTTGGGCCAGCTCGCGTTTTCCGCACAAAAAGGCGGTGTCGCCCAGCAGGTGATGCGCCTGGGCCAGGTAGTAACGCTGAGAAGGACGCCGCAGGCGTCGATCCAATAGGTCCCGGCAGTGCGCGAGGGCGGCATTGTGCTTCCCGCGCCGGCGCAGCAGGCTCACCTGAGTATGTATTATGTCGTCCCGGTGGACTTCGATGGTCCCGGCTGTCTGCAGCTTTTGGCACGTGTCGTTGAGGATTCTCTCCGCCTGTCCGTCGCGCCCCCGGTCGGTCAGCAGCCGCGCCAGGCGCAGCTGGGTGCGGGGTCCCACTTCCGGTTCCCGCAGGTAGGCCTCCACCATGCCGTCGAGCGGGAGTCCCAGACGGTCACATAGTTTCATAAGCAGGGTTGGTCCCGGCAGCTGCCTGTTTCTCTCCAGACGGCTGAGATGTGGGCGACTGCAGATGCCGTGGGATACTTCCGACTGGCTGAGGCGGGCCTCCTGCCGGGCTCGATATAGCTCATTTCCCAGTCGCTGCACCATCTCACCTCCAGGGTGATAGCCGGGTCGGGGATCGGCCGGAGGGTGAACGGAACGCTACACCGCGCTCCGTTCACCGCGGTGGATAACCCTGCGCCGGTATCTCAGCTACGGATCATGATGAGAAGCATTTTGCAGCGCTGCAGTGCGCGGACCGAATGTGGTTCATCAGCGGGCATCAGTACGGTCTGTCCCTGCCGCAGGGGGCGGGGCTTGCCGGAAATGGTAATCTCGCAGTCCCCATCCACTATGTGCACAAGTGCATCGAAGGGCGCCGAGTGTTCGCTGAGCCCCTGGCCCCGGTCGAAGGCGAAGAGAGTGACGGTGCCCGTGTCCCTCTCGACCAGGGTCCGGCTAACGACAGAACCATCCTGGTATTGCACCAGATCAGCCATATCAGCGACCTCTGCCGCCTTCATCTGTCCTGCTTCATCGTTCATATCGACCATGGTGGCATACTCCCTCCCCACGGGTGATGGGCGGTGAGCCCTGCGGGCATGCCGGGCGAGCTGCGCAGCGCCCGTGATCATGCTCTTGTGGGCATATGCAGTTATCTTCGCGGGATGGTGGTTAGTTCCTCTGCCGCCGGGACCCGGCGGCGCAGATGGCAGGTGTATGCGGCGCTCACCTTTGCATTCCCTGACTCAACTACCGTTGTGTCCGGGGAAGAATATTATGCCCACCGGTCGTGGGGGTGTGGGCTCTCGGCGCGGGCGGGCGGGCGCAGTGCCCGCCCACCCGCGCCACTGAGGTCATTTTTCACCTGTCGATGCAAACATCTGGACCATCATCATGCCATATCGGCCGCCTCTCACCACCGCCAGCCCCACCACCTCATGCGAGGAGCTGAGGAGGTTGGCGCGATGCGGAGAGCTCTCCATGAGCATCTCGTGGGCGGCTTCAACTCCGGTATTGCCGGCCAGGTTCTCGCTGACACTTCGATAATCGAGATCCGCCCGTCTCACGCGCGCACCGGGGGTTCCGGTCTCGGGCGACCGGTGACTGAAGTAATCTTTTTCAATCATCTCCTCCGCGTGCGCACGGGCCACCGCAGAGAGATCGAGGCAAACCTGCAGGCTCGAAAGCTCATCCTGTTCACGTGCATCGTTCAGATGCGAGAGCAGCTCCAGCTCCAGAGGAGAAAGACTTTCTCTGGCTGCGGCATCAGTCTCCGGGGAGCGGGCCGCGGTGGGTTGTTGCGCGCGGGCGGGGGATGCGAGAACTGGGCCTGCGATGAGTGCGAGCAGTGCGCAGAGCGCCACTGCCTGTGCAGCCCTGGACCCGTTCATTTGTATCCCTCCCGGGAAAAGTTAAGTCTGGGCATGACCTCCCTTCTGGGAGTTGTATCGTAAGGGGAGGGCCGCAAAGTTAGCTCCCGGGAGCGATCCACCTGATCTTGCTCCGTCAGACCGGCCTTTTACCGCGTTACTGTGGGCAGACCCGATTGCTGATCTTTTCAGATCAGAGGGTCGGCTGCCAGGTGGCGATCATAGAGCAACAGGCATACGTTGGCAATCAGCAGGGCGAAGATGCCCGCAAGGCCCGTGGATCCCGCGGTTAGGTCCGTTCCGCCGGACACAAAGATACGGCTCAGCCCGATCGAGGCATTGAATGTGCCGTGCAATATGGCTGCGGCCAGGACAGATCCACTGCGGGCAGTAACATAGGTGAATATGGGGGAGAAGAGCACCGTGAGCAGGATCATCATGAATACTCCCGCTATCGGATTATCGGGATAATTGTGTCCCTGCAGTATGATAGGTGTATGCCAGACGCCCCACACCAGGCCCACGATCAGCGAACTCTGCCAGAAGCCCGTGAAGCGGAGTTCATTCTGCATGAATCCCCGCCATCCCAGCTCCTCACCCAGAGCTGCCAAAGCGTTGATGGTCGGGCCGAACAGCATGGCCTGCAGCAGCATCCAGAAGGCGGGGTGCAGGGGCAGCTGCAGCATCTGTTCTGCAACGAGATCGCGCTGGTCCGCCGGGAGCAGCTGCTCCATATACTGGATGAAACCGCGCATGTCCGCACTGAAATCGATTCCCGGCAGCAGGAGGCCGGTGCCCAGGGCAGTGAAGGCGAGTGCAATGGGCAGGAGCCAGGCGACGAGGAACCATCGGTTGGGGGAGAGTTTCAGGCCGAGAGGGGCGGCGATCTGGTCACCGAATACCCTCTGGACGGTCAGAGCCGCGGCGGTCGGCCCAAACATATAGAGAACTCCCACGGGAAGGGCGGCAGGGGTGTTCCACTCCCCGTCCATCTGTAAAAAGATCAGGAGTACGAACCAGCTGTACAGGAAACTGAGGACGATAAAGAGCGAAATCTTGTCTCTTCTCACCTTCATCAGCCGCTTTTCTCCCCTCTTTGGTTGGCATTTTCCGCTGATCGCCAGTAACTACTATTCTTCCGTCCCGGCGTTTTGCTGTCAACGTTGACTGTTGGGTGCAATAGCGCGTTCCGGGTGCAGATATAGCAGTGAGGCACACATGGCTGCAGAGACACTTTCTGACAATTTCGTTTGACTTTGTGGACTTGCACTGTGCTAAACTAAATTCTCGAAGTGATCCTGTGTGCTGAGGCCTTCTGCTCCGGGAGCTGCAGCAGGGGATTTTACTGAGACGAATCTATGTGCGCGTGCTGGCCGGTGTTCACGCGGGAGCATCCGACACACAGGAGTCCCTCACCCCCTGCAGAGTCGCCGGACGAGTCGCGCAATCAGAACATCAGGAGGGGGTAATTTGATGTCGGCCTTCACCGAGAGCAGGACCGCCCTATTGCTGGCGGTACTTCTGGCCCTGGGTCTCATGATGGCGGCCTGTGGGCCGGCCGAGGACGTTGAACCTGACGAGCCCGAGGAACCGGAAGAACCGGAGGATCCAGATGATCCGGAGGAGGAACCAGACCCTGAGGAGCCGGCCGAGCCGCTCGAGGTAGTCTTTGCGCAGGGTTCCGATGCCGGTACGCTGCTGGCCATGGAATACATTGACATGACCACGCACAGCGTCATTCAGAACATCCATGACCCGCTGATTACGCGAGATCCGGAAACAATGGAATATGCGCCGGCGCTGGCGACGGACTGGGAAGTCATTGATGACACCACGTGGAAGTTCAACCTGCAGGATGACGTGTACTTTCATAATGGCGAGCACCTGACCGCTGAGCACATCGAGTTCACGATGGAGTATATCCTCGATCCGGACAATGAAATGGACTATCGCGGCCGATATGAGCGGGTGGAGGAAGTCGAGGTTATCGACGATTACACGCTCAAGATCCACACGGATGGTCCCATGCCCATCCTGGAGTATAGATTGACCAGCTTCTATCCGCTGGAGAAGGGATACCTCAATGAGGTCGGGCATGATGAAGCCGCCGTCAATCCGGTCGGCACTGGTCCAATGGAGTTTGTGCAGTGGGACCACGAGGAGCGGATAGTCCTGGAGAAGAACGAGGACTACTGGCAGGGCGAGGTGCAGGTGGACGAGCTCATCTTCCGCCCCGTACCAGAGTTTTCTACCCGGGTTGCCGGTCTGTTGACCGGGGAGATAGACATCATCCGTGATGTGCCGGGACACATGGTCGACGAGGTCAATGCGAGCGACCTGGCCGAAGTCCGCGGAATCCCCAGCTCCCGCATCAACTACATCGCCCTGGTCAACCTGCAGGAGGGGCCCATGCAGAACAAGAAGGTCCGCCAGGCCATGAACTACGCGGTGGATGTGGATGAGCTGATCGAGCACGTCCTGGATGGTCACGCCAACCAGATGGCCGGCGCGCTGTCCGAGCTTAACGTGCACCACAACCCGGATCTGGAACCGTATCCGTACGACCCGGACCGGGCCGTGGAGCTGATTGAAGAGGCCGGCTATGATCCGGAGGAGCTGGAGCTCGTACTGGATTCGCCCACCGGGCGATATCCCATGGATGAAGAAGTTGCCCTGGCCATTTCTGACCAGCTGGGCGAAATTGGCATAGATGTAGAGGTGCGGATAAACGAATGGGGTCACCACCTGGATATCATCATGGAGCGGGAAACCGGCGACATGTTTCTGCTGGGATGGGGTCCCGCCCTCGAGGCGCAGGGAACCATCGAGTCCCTTATGACTACCGACCGGACCTACAGCGGCTTCAGTGATCCGGAGCTGGATGAGATGGTCGAGGAAGCCATTAATGTGGTCGAGCCAGAAGAGCAGCTGGAAATCTGGCACGAAATTGAGGAGCACGTGCATGAAGAGGCCCCGTGGATCTTCCTCTGGCAGCAGTACGACATGTACGGCGTCAGTCAGGATCTGGACTGGACTCCGCGGGCGGATGAGGTCACCAATGTCTGGGACATGGGACCGAAGTGATGAGGGGCGAATGAGCTGAGACCCGGTTCATCCGACCGCTTTAGCCGCCGGCCGGTCACCGGCCGGCGGCCCCGGCTACCTT
This sequence comes from Clostridia bacterium, assembly GCA_003551365.1. Classification (GTDB taxonomy): domain Bacteria; phylum Bacillota; class Sulfobacillia; order SLMV01; family SLMV01; genus PWGR01. Next base: position 3,904 of record PUMM01000184.1, on the reverse strand, counting down.
ACACGACTGGAGGACGACAGCAATGCAAAGGTACATTTTGGTCAGAGTGTCCCAGCTGATCGTGGTTGTGTTCCTGGCGCTTACGGTGGTTTTCTTCATGCAGTTTCTCGCCGGATGTCCCGCGGCCCTGCACCTTCCGCTCGACGCTACACCGGAAGACATACAGGAAATGCGCGAGCGCATGGGGCTGGATGATCCCCTGCCCGTGCAGTACGTGCGGTTCATATTCCGGGCCGCGCAGGGTGATTTCGGTGCTTCCTTGCGTCACCCCGGTGATGCCATGCCCACGGTTCTGTCCCGTGTGCCCGCAACGGCTCATCTTGCGGTGGTGGGACTGGTGGTGTCTCTCGGAGTGGCCGTGCCCGTCGGCGTGGTATCGGCCGCCAAGCACCATTCCATCTTCGACCGGGTGGGGATTATCGTCACCGTTTTGGGCCAGGCCATTCCCGGTTTCTGGCTCGGTTTGATGCTGATGCTCTTCTTCTCCGTCCAGATGGGATGGCTGCCCACCGGTGGCAGAGGCGGATGGGAGCACTTCATTTTACCGGTGATCACGCTCACGGCCTTTTATGCAGCCAGGTTCGCCCGGTTGAGCCGCTCAACCATGCTCGATGTGCTCGGTTCCGATTATATAAGAACTGCCCGTGCCAAGGGGCTTTCGGAAAGCAAAGTGAACTACAAACACGCCCTGCGCAACGCCAGCATATCCATCCTTACCCTGCTCGGCCTTCAGCTGCGTCAGCTGCTGGGAGGAGCAGTGGTCACCGAGACCATATTCTACTGGCCGGGGCTGGGAAGACTGATGCTGCAGTCGCTTTTGAACCGCGATTTTTCCGTGGTATTTGCCGGAGTAGCTTTCATTGCAGTGATCACCGCTACCATGAACCTTCTGGTTGACCTGGCCTATGCGTGGGTAGACCCGCGCGTCAGATACGATTGAATGGGAGGCAGACTATGAGCTGGTGGATTCGCAAACTGATCAATAATCCGACCGGATTGCTGGGAGCTGTTCTGGTGCTCGGGTTGATACTGGCGGCCATCTTTGCCCCGTACTTGTCTCCCTATGACCCGGAGAAGGCGGACCGACCAAACCGCCTACAGCCTCCGGGCAGTGAGGGTCACCCGCTGGGCACCGATCAGGCGGGCCGGGACCTGCTGTCCCGCACCATCCACGGCGCGAGGGTATCCCTGGTGGTGGGTTTCAGTGCCGTAATAGCTGCCAGCATTCTGGGTAGCCTCATGGGACTGTTGGCCGGCTACTTTGGAGGATGGACAGACACCATCATCAGTCGGGTGGTGGACGTCTGGCTCAGTTTTCCCTTCATCCTGCTGGCCCTGACCGTAAATGCACTCCTCGGTTTAGGTTTGAGGAACATAATCATCACCCTCATTCTCACCGGCTGGGTGCAGTATGCCCGTCTGGTCCGGGGTGAGGTTCTGTCCATCAAGGAGCGGGAGTACATTGAAGCCGCGAAGGCCCTGGGACAGACGACGGGTCCGATACTCTTCCGGCACGTCCTGCCCAACGTGATCACGCCCATCATCATCATGTGCTCTCTGCAGATGTCGCAGGTGATAGTGGCGGAGGCCACCATCAGCTTCCTGGGATTCGGCGTGCAGCCGCCCACCCCGGCGTGGGGCAACATGCTGTCGGCCGGCCGAGACTACATGATGTCGGCCTGGTGGATGACTGCATTCCCCGGCATGGCCCTGGCCTTGACCGCGCTGGGTGTGAACCTGTTCGGTGACTGGGTACGGGACACTCTGGATCCGAAGCTGCAGAACTAGCATATTATGGCATCCCGGTCACCGGAGCTACCTCGCCGGATTGTGAGGGTGAGCTCCGGTGACCGGGATGCCCCCTGAGATTGATGCCATCCCGGTAGTATGCTCGTCGCCGTTTCTTTTTCTGTGTCGGTCACATGCCCGCATTGCGGCCGCGTATGTGGGTGGGATTACTGCCGATTCTCTTCCTCCACCCGGGCGATGTGCTGATCCAGGGTGAAAGCATGAAGGTAGGCGAATGCCGCTGTGCACAGCGCCCCAACCGCCAGCAGTTCCACCGATTCTTCGATGAGAAAGTCCATGACATAAAAGCCTATGGGACGTCCCACATCGGTGGGAACGAAGATGGCATTGAACGGCTCGTACAGTCCAAAGACCTGCAGCAGCCAGTTTCCTGCATGATCATACCAGTCCGCAAAATGGCGCGTGCCGGATGCCAGGGTGGCGGCTGCATAGGAGAAATAGCCCACCAGGAGGAACCCCCGGGTGGTGCGTTCGTGCCATATGTATCGTCCATAGCGGAGCAGGATGTACAGCATGAAGAGACCGAGGAACCCGAAGAAGACCAGTTCAACTGCTATGCCCACCGCCATGGTGTCTCCCAGAGCGAGCCGGACGAAGTACTTGATTTGATGCCGCAGGTTCCCGGCATCCTCCATCAACATGATGGCCACGCCCGAGCTGAACAGGAGAAAGAAGCGGGCTGGCAGCTGATATCGCGCGGCGTAGAGCTTGCCCGCCAGCAGTGCGCTCACCACTGCGGTGGCCGACAGGTACAGCCACTGCATCATCTCCGTGGGACTGCCCTCCATGAACAGGTAGTACCACATGAACGGGCGCTCCGCGCCGCGGTTGACCAGCCGATCCGTCAGCCCCAGGAAATTGTGAACATCGCCCAGGTAGGAGATCAGCCAGGCGATGAAGAGGTAGGCTAGCACGGATCCGAATACATACAGGGGGTAAACGGTTACATAATCCTGCGGGGCACTTGTTTGCCGGCCCTGCACCATTTTCGGTCCCTCCTTCAGCTGTTCCGATACCTGACAATACAGTATCAGTCTGCGCCGGCAATTGCGATGGGTTTTCACCGGCACTCAGATATTGGTCTGACAGGACCGGCGGTGGAGAAGTTGATGAACTGGTTGGAGAGGGCTTCCCCCACATGGCAATTCCCGTGCGGACCGTCTTGGGGGGGTGGCCGAGGTAGGGGGAGACTCTGATATAATACCTTTCACTAGGGAGAGTCTGGTTCGTCACTCGAGAAACCAGTCAACCGGAAGGAGTGACGATTTGCGATGAAATTGACACATGTTGCCATATTGGCTGTGCTATTTGCTGCATTGATGCCGAATGCGGTGCATGCCTATCTGGATCCCGGAACGGGAAGTCAGCTGTTCCAGGTGATTCTCGCCGTGTTCGTCGGGGGAGTATTTTCGCTGAAGGTCTTCTGGCACCGCATTGTTGATTACTTCCGCTCTCTGGGAAGCGGGAGCGATGAGTAGGCATCCGGCCTCGTTCCGCGATCCGAGCGGCTTTTTGTTTCGCAGGGACGGGGTGCTGTACCGGCAGGTCAACCAGAGCTATGCACGGGACTACGACACATTGATGGAGTCGGGACTGTACCGGGCGCTGGTGGAAGAGGGTCTTCTCATCGCCCACAGCGAAGTGGACGAGGAACCGCACGAACCGGGCCGGGCGCACCTTGTGCTCCGGCCCAATGAGGTTCCCTTCGTTTCGTATCCCTACGAATGGAGCTTTGCCGCCCTGCGTGATGCGGCGGTGGCCACCCTGCAGATAGCCGAACGGGCGCTCGATCACGGGATGATGCTCAAGGATGCCAGTGCCTACAATATACAATTCGTTCGCGGCCGGCCCGTGTTCATAGATTCCCTCTCTTTTGCACGATACGAGGAGGGTGAGCCCTGGCCGGCCTACCGGCAGTTCTGTCAGCATTTTCTCGCCCCTTTAGCCCTGATGTCCCGTCTGGATGTCCAATTCAGCCGTCTGATGGTGGCTGACGTCGACGGGGTTCCACTGGAGCTGGCCAGCCGCGCACTCCCCTTCCGCACCAGGCTGTCTCCCGCTCTGCTCATGCACATTCACCTGCACGCGGCGGGGC
>PUMM01000017.1 GCA_003551365.1 Clostridia bacterium | reverse complement strand
CTGGATCCCAAGCCGCAGTACGGACTGCTCCTGCTGGGAGGACTGGACATATCGGTCGGCAATCGCGGACGGGTGGACGTCTACGTGCATGTGCATGGCAAGGCGGCGCACTCCAGTTCGCCCTGGAACGGGCACAGCGCAATTGACGGTGCAAACGAGGTCATGAATCGGATTGGCGCCATGGAGTTTGACAGGACCCATCCCAATCTGGGCGGACAGCACGCCGTTCCCTATCAGGTCGTGTACTGGCCGTTGGCGCCTCATACGCTTCCCGAGTATGCCAAGATAACCGTGGACAGGAGATTGCTGCCGGGAGACGATATAGACGAGGCCGTGCAGGAGATCGAGGATGCCATTGGTGATATGTCGCCGTTTGAAATCGAGGTGGAGCGGGGAGTGCACATGCTGCCTGCCGAGGTGGATCCGGACGCACCGATAGTCGAACGCCTCAGCCGCGCCCAGGAGGAGGTCCGGGGTGAGAAGCCGGATCGGGTATACAAGCCGGGAGCCTTTGATGCCGGAGGCCCCTGTGCCCTGGGGGTTCCCACGGTACAGTGGGGAGCCGGCGCGGGCGACGGCCTGCTGGGAGACGATCTCGTTCCTCTGAGCGATGCCTGGGATGAGGTCAATATTCTGGCCAGACTCGTGGTGGACTGGCTGGGCTGACTGCTGGCGAGGATGGCGACGCATCCGGGGTGTCCCGCCCCCTCCTTTGGGGCTTGACCGACGGGCGATGCAACCCCGGGTATCTCAGGTGGGCGGGCATACCAAAAAGGTCCGGCAGGTAGGGGCAGTTTGCGCGACCTGCCGGCCGAGAATCTTTCGATGAGCGGCCGACAGGACATCGGGGAGGGGCATGATCGGCGGTGTTCCGGTCCGTGAGACCACCCGAGAGCCGCGAGCCGGCCTTGTCCCCGCCAACGAGGATGACGCGGGGGTGCTGCGGTTTGCGGTTACTTGTGGGGTCTGGGTGATGTGTGAGCCTGTTTCGACTCCTGACGACGGAGCTCTTCCTGGCCTTCATTTCTGTGCAGTTGCGGACTCAGGTGGAGGGTGAACGCTCTGCCTCCAGCTCTGACATGTAGTGGGCGCACCCCGGATGGCGATGCTACGATTGCGGAGCTTACCGTATCCCGCATGCATATGGCGACCGGGGTGACTGGTTGATGGTAAGATGTTATCGTGCCGACAGGAGACGAGGAGGTATATCGTGCAGCTGGGCAGAAGAGTTCTGCGCATCGTCATACTGATCATACTCATTGCTGCGGTCATCTTTGCCGGAGTGGTCATCGCACGGTGGCTGGGGCAGCTTTTTCCCCCAACGGACCTGGGTCGGTTTGCAGTGAGCACCGCGGCGGTGTTGTTTTCCGCTGGGCTGATCTTCGCCGTCATGACCTTCTACGTGAATCACGGCTTCGGCCTTCAGGCGGACATCGTGCGGTCGGTGGCCACCGACGAGAGGCTGGTGGCACTCACCTTTGATGACGGGCCGAATGAGAAGTATACTCCGCAGGTTCTCGATGTGTTGGCCGAGTACAGCGTGCCGGCCACCTTTTTCGTGGTGGGCGAGCACGTGGAACGATACCCCGAGATTGTACTGCGGATGCATCACGAGGGGCACGAAATAGGCAACCACACCTACAGCCACGTCAACGTACCCAGCACGCCGGCCGGGCAGCTGGCCTCACAGCTGGTGTCCACCAACGTGGAGATCGTCAAGGCTACGGGAACTTACCCGCAGTACGTGCGCCCCCCGCGGGGAATGTATGATGCGAGGCTGCGGCGCCTCGCCGATCTTCTGGGTATGCAGCTGGTGCTTTGGAACCTGTCCAGTGGCGATTGGCGGGGTTCCATGACCCCCGACCGCATTGCGCGAAGGGTCCTGGAGCGTGTGCGCCCCGGGGCGATTATTCTCCTGCACGATGGCGGAGCGCTCATCCGTTCGGAGGGGGCGAGCCGGCAGCGCACGGCCGACGCCCTGAGCTCGATTATCGAGGGGCTGCAGCACCAGGGATACCGAATCGTTCCCCTCAGCACCCTTCTGGAGTATCCGGCCAGAAAGCGCAGTTGAGGCACCGAAGCGCCGCGGCACCCTCTTTTCGCGATCGCTGCATCACGGGCGCATTTCCCCGGCCGCTCAGCCGGTACTCTCCACCGACGGAAGGAACCATGGGCAGGGGCCAGGTAAATGCCGGCAATTCGCTGGTCCATATTGCCCCGGAAAAGCCGCTCATGGGTAGACGTTGTACACGTCAATCAGGTGCCAGTTGTCACCCACTCGCCAGATTTCTGCAGCCAGATCCATGCCCTCCTGGCATTCATCGGTGAAGGAGCGCGGTGCCCGTACGGAAATGGACCTAATCGGTCCGAGCGTTTCATCCAGCCACAGTCGACCACTTTCCACCTGCGTGACGGTGAAATGGTCCTCGAACACTTCATCCACTTCATCCGAGGGGGGTGGATCTACCGGGGTGAACTCATGCCAGCGCAGCTCCGCAGCCCCTGCCTCTTCTCTCGCCATCTCCAGGATATTCTGTCGCTGGGTCTGGGCGGTGTCCGGATCGATTATTGCTGCTTCCCCCATCCATTCGACGAAACGACGGAGAGTGGCGCGGTGATCGGCTACCTCGCTGGAGGTTGCCATCTCCTTGCGCGGCAGGAAGTAGGAGAAAAATTCGGGCAGGTAGTTCTGCAGTTCCTCCACTTCAGCCACCTGACAGAAGCTCTTCCCCTTCGCCTGCACCTCGTCGTAATCGATATCCGATGAGTTGTATCCGTAGTTGTCCAGTGCCGTCTGCAGGGTTCGCATACATCTTTCGTACTTGTAGTAGGTGGGGGAGGAAACCTCATGAACCTGATCGTTGAGAAACCTGAACATGATATATTCGATGGACGCACGATTCCATTCGCCCGACTTGGTGGGGACCCGCAGCAGCTGATTCGCATAACGCACATCAAAGGCCTCGGGGTCGAAATGGTCACCCAGCCATTCTGTCGCCTCCTCGTGGTAGGGGTTTTCCGGGTCCTCGAGTGCATCGAGGAGGCGGAAATAACCGAATGGTCCCCCGCTATCCTCCGGGGGACATGCGCCGGAACCGGACAGGCATGTCGGGTAGGGCTGCCGTTGTGGCAGGATATTTCTGACGGTGATCAGGTGCGTCCAGTCGTCGCCGAAGTCGTATACGTACAGCATCTGGG
>PUMM01000179.1 GCA_003551365.1 Clostridia bacterium | reverse complement strand
TCTCGCTCGCGCTTCTGCTCGGATGTTTCTGTGATGTTCATCAGCTTCAGCTCCCGCAGTAACCACATAAGCCTCCCGACGCAGGTGCATCAATCGACAGATGCCTCTACCGGCACGTAGCCCTGCAGCCCAACGAAAGGCAATCACCCCGGGGAAATGGGGCTCGATACAGTGCACGGCGGCATCCCCATGCCGCTACTCCCCGCATCGGAGATGAATCAGTGCGCTCCGATCTGGATTCTTCTCAACGGTCAGGTCGCGACCTGGTTCACCAGCTGTGAGTTACAGTATAGAACGCCGGAAATAAGAAAGCTGTCAGTGCATGACGAGAGGGTGAAATGGATTTGCGACAGGGGTCGCGCAACATCAGTCGGACAGAGGAGCGGGGGCAATCACAGCAGGCCGGGTCTCCTGCGGCGAAGAGTGGATCCGACCTGCTGTATGTATTCCGCAGAATTTCAATCCAGGACGCCCATCTCCTCGCCGATCTCCCGGAAACTCTCGACCGCGAAATCGAGATCTTCCCGACTGTGTACGGCAGAGAGCATCACCCGTATGCGGGCCTCGCCACGGGGAACGGTCGGGAAACCAATGCTCTGCGCGAAGATGTTGCGGTCAAACAGGCGCCTACTAAATTCCGAAGCAACTCCTGCTTCACCAAGCATTATCGGGGTAATGGGAGTCTGCGTCTTGCCAGTGTCGAAACCAACTTCACGCATGGATTCCTGGAAATAGCGTGTGTTATCCCACAGCTTCTCAACCAGCTCGTCGCTGGCCATTAGCTTCTTCACTGCAGCCAGGTTGGCAGCAGCCTCAGCAGGAGTCAGGGACGAGCTGAACAGAAATGGACGCCCCCGCTGCTGGATGAAGTCGACCAAGCGTCTCTCACCAGCAATGAAACCACCCACGCATCCGAGTGCCTTCGACAGGGTACCCATCTCCACATCGATTCGACCGTGGACATCCTGATGGTCAACAATACCAGAACCGTGGGAGCCAAGCACACCCTCACCGTGTGCATCATCAACCATCGATATGCAGTCATATGTCTCACACAAATCAGCAATCGCCCGAAGATCAGCCATATCCCCATCCATGCTGAATACGCCATCTACCACTACCAGCTTTCGTCCCTCGTGGTCCGCATCTTCCTGCAGCATCTTCTCCAGGGCGTCGGTATCCAGATGAGGATAAACCCGTATCTTCGCCCTGCTCAACCGGCACCCATCTATGATGCTGGCATGGTTCAACTCGTCGCTATATATGAGGTCTCCCTTGCCGACCAGCAGGGGAATCACGGTCAGATTGGCGTTAAACCCACACTGAACAACCACGGACGCCTCACATTGCTTGAACTCTGCCAGAGTTCTTTCCAGTTCAGTGTGAATGCTCATGGTCCCGGCTATACTGCGAACTGCACCAGGGCCCACCCCAAATTCGTCTATTGCTTCCTTCGCCGCATCCTTCAGGTCCTCATCTGCCGCCAGCCCCAGGTAATTATTGGAGCAGAGATTGAGTTTCTCCTCGCCGTCGATGACCACCCAGGCGCCCTGTGCGCCCTCCAACACTCGTATCTCGTTATAGAGGCTCGCTTCATGCAGTTCCTCCAGCCGATCATCCACAAAACTCAGCACATCTTTACCACTCACCGAACACCCTCCTTCTGCCACGTAAATGCTCTCGCTTATACTGTGCGTCGGGACTTCCTGCTCGCATGCCCAGTATCCTCTGCGTGTAGAGTATACCATTGCCGCCAAAAATCTTCATGGACGGAGCCCTCCACAGACTACATACTTATTCATGAGCAATGCTTAATTGGGAGGACAATTCCGGTATATGGTATTCGAGGCAGTGACATTCCAACTGCAGCCGACCTATCCACCAAACAAGACGACAGGAAGGAAGTGGGCATGTTCATGAATCATCTCCGGCAGGTCTCAGCACTGCTGCTCACCATGACACTGCTGACAATTACCGCGTGCTCCGCCGTTCCCAACCCAATAGAGGGCGAACCGACAGAAGGAGATGAGGTCCCCGCCATAGGAGGAGAGATCAGCTACGGTATGACCGGCGAACCCGTCATCCTGAATCCCATACTGGCGACTGATTCGCCTTCAGCCTGGGTCAACAATCGGGTATACGCCGGCCTGGTCAGGGCGGACGAGAACCTGCAGATGCAGCCGTACATCGCGGAGGACTGGGAATACTCAGAAGATGGCCTGGAGTGGACCTTCTTTCTGCGCGATGATGTCTATTTCCACGACGGGGAGCAGCTGACCTCCGCAGACGTCGCATACACCTTCGAGGCAATCCTGCACCCCGAGTACACCGGGGCGAGGGCCTCTCTCTACCAGGCAATAGACGAAGTTCAAACACCGGACGAGTACACCGTCCGTTTCATTCTCAGCGAGCCATTCGCTCCCCTGCTGAGCAATCTCACCGTGGGGATACTGCCGTCTCATCTGTTCCGTGACACTCCCATCGCACAGATGCGTGAACTGGATGTCAACCTGGAACCGGTGGGCTCCGGCCCCTACACACTACAGGAGTGGGAAAGCGGACAGTACATCATTCTGCAGGCCAACCGGGACTTCTTCCTGGAAGGCCCCTATATCGAGCAGGTCACCGTGCGCATGTACGGCGATGAACAGGTAATGCTGGCCTCTCTCGAGGCCGGCGAGATTGATCTGCTGGGCTCAATACCGCCGGACGACGTGGACAGAATGATGGATGAATACCCCGACCAGTTCACATTTCATCACCTGCAGGACAACGGTTACAGCTACATCGGCCTCAAGCAAACCGATCCCATCCTGCAGGATGTGCGAGTCCGACAGGCACTGATGCTCGGCATAGACCGACAGGGCATGGTGGACAATTTGCTCAATGGACAGGGAACTGTAATGCACGCCAATATTCCTCCCTTCTCCTGGGCCTACAATGAGGACCTCAACGCGTACGAGCATAACCCGGACGCGGCCATCGAGCTGCTGCAGGAGGCCGGTTGGACGAATGTGGGACCGGACGGAATCCGGCGCAATGCTGCCGGTGAACGTCTGCAGATTCAGGTGGTGACGAGTACCGGCAACCGACTCCGGGAGGATACTCTTCTCATAGCCCAGCAGGAACTCATCGACATAGGAGTCGACCTGCAGCCCGATTTCTATGAGTGGAGTGTGCTTCTCAACCAGTACCTTGACGTCGCACAGTTCCAAGCCTACATGCTGGGATGGAGTCTCGGATTGGATCCGGATTGCTACATTTACTTCCACAGCTCTGAGGCGGTCAACGAGGACGGCAATCTGGTCGGATACAATGACGTGGAGTATTCCAACTCCGAGGTAGACGAACTACTGGAGCGAGGGCGCAGCACCTTCGATGAAGCAGAACGCGCCGAGATATACGGTGAGATTCAGAAGACTCTCAATGAGGAGCTACCCTACCTGTTTTTGTTCAGTCGCGACATTGTCGCCGCGGTCAGTCGCGACATCAGGGGCATGACCATGAGCAACATCGGAGCTCTCTATCCTGAGCAATGGTACGTCGAGACCGAGCCGGCAGAGTAATCGTGCAGACGACTGAACGGGCGAGGATAACCACTCTCCTCGCCCGTAGAGGAGGTCAACCATGAGCGCCTTTGTGACGCGTAGGCTGCTGCACACGATCCCACTTCTCATAGGGATCACCCTGGTATCTTTTCTGATAATGCAGATGGCTCCGGGCGATCCCGTGGACCTCCTGACAGAACGAAATGCCACGGCAGAAGAAAGAGCCCGGGTGCGGTCGCTTTATGGCCTGGATCGTCCGCTACATGTTCAATACTGGATCTGGCTCACCAATATGGTGCGGGGGGATTTTGGTCACTCCTACGTGCGGGGCAGACCGGTCCTGGATATGATTCTCGAGCGACTGCCGAACACCGTGTATCTCAATCTGGTGGTCTCTGTCTTGATTTACTCGGTAGCCATCCCGGTAGGGGTGGCATCCGCCCTGCGCCAGTACTCGCGGTTTGATCACGTGGTCACCAGCACGGCTTTTCTGGGACAGGCTCTGCCCAACTTCTGGTTCGGGCTGCTGCTCATATACGGCATTGCCCTGCGCACGGATTTGATACCGGTAGGTGGCATCGCCACCTACGGGGTGACCCTGGCCGAATACGGTTTCTGGCCCGTCGTACTGGATCGACTGCGCTACCTGATCCTTCCGGTCATCGTCATGGGACTCAGTGCCATGGCCGGGGTCACCAGATACATGCGCTCGGGAATGTTGGAGGTCATCAGGCAGGATTATGTGCGCACTGCCCGCGCCAAGGGATTGAATGAGCGCGTCGTCATCTACAAGCACGCTATGCGCAATGCTCTCTTGCCCATAGTCACCATCATCGGCTTCGAGCTGCCTGTGCTGTTCTCCGGCTCAGTAATTATCGAGAACATCTTCTCCTGGCCCGGACTCGGGACGCTCTCGGTTAATGCAGTATTCATGCGTGACTACATGGTCATCATGGCGTTCAATGTGATCGGAGCCACCCTGGTGATCCTTGGAAACTTCATTGCCGACATTCTGTACATGATCGTCGATCCACGTATTTCCTACGACTGAAAGGAGATCTGCCGGTGCGTGACAACGGGGAGAGCAAAGGGGGAGCGGACTACAGACAGATGATATGGAAGCAATTCCGGCACCACAAGCTGGCAGTCAGTGGGTTGATTCTGCTCGCGCTGCTTTACCTGGTTGCGGCCCTGGCACCGCTCATCGCCACTCACGATTACGCGTCTGTGGATCCAGCAAACCGATTTCTTCCACCCGGACGGGAGCATTTGTTCGGCACTGATCGCCTGGGAAGAGACGTGTTTAGCCGCGTGGTATGGGGGGCGAGGATCTCGCTGAGTGTGGGTTTTGTCGCCGCTGCTGTGGCGGTAACCCTGGGAACGGTCATCGGTGCAGTATCGGGGTACTTTGGCGGAATGGTGGATCACGCACTGCAAAGGTTCACCGAACTGGTCATGTCTTTTCCCACCATGTTCCTGCTGCTGACCATAATAGCAGTGATGCAGCGCAGCATCTTCAACATCATGCTGGTGATCGGCATCACCTCCTGGCCGGGGCTGGCCCGGCTGGTGCGGGGTGAGGTCCTGGCATTGAGGAAACAGGATTTTGTGGAGGCCGCTCGCGCCGCCGGAGCGTCCGACTGGCGCATAATTCTCAGACACGTGCTGCCGAATATCATGGCTCCGGTAATCGTCAATGTCACCCTGCGCATAGCGGGGGCAATACTCGCCGAGTCCAGCCTGAGTTTTCTGGGAATCGGGATCCAGGAACCCTTCCCCAGCTGGGGAAGCGTCCTGAATGCAGGCCGCAACCATTTGCGCAGTGCACCGTGGATAACCCTATTTCCTGGGCTGTGCATATTCGTCACGGTATTGGCCTTCAACTACATCGGTGACGGTCTGCGAGACGCCCTCGACCCCAAGCTAAGAGCCTGAAGCTGGCACCAAATGTGTCCCACCTGCAGCGCCCTGTACCGGGGACATGATGAATCTCACATCAGGTCGCGTATGTGATCCTCGCGCTCTCCCGGCAGCAGATACACTGGAGGCACATCTGCCAGAGTGTAGGCGCCGGGAGACATTCGCATGGCCGCACGGATACCATGCACCATCACCTCAGCAGTGACGGCAGGATTGGTGCCGCGTAGTTTGAACTGCACTGTGGTGTTGTGCGCATCGGCGGAAGAACCCCTGTGCTCAACGCACCCACCGTGTCCCAGATCCATAACCTCATCGACATCCTCCACCGCTCGAATCACGGTATCGTCGCGGGCAAAATAGGGATCCTCCTCGATCTCCCTACGCACGGACGAAAGATCGGCATCCGGTTCAAGCTGGATGTAAACTTCCCGACGGTGCACCCCGCTGCCAACGGGTATAGTGTACGACACCGCGTCGCGTACACCAGTAATGTTTCTACAGGCGGTACTGTGCCCAAGACTGATTCCGGGTCCGAAATTGGTATGCATCAGGCCGCGCGAGGCCATTGCCCACATGAGCATGCGCACCACGGAATCGATTCCCGGATCCCAACCAGCACCCGTTACAGCAGCGGCATCGCCTGCACGAGCACAATGGTTCAGCTCCTGTACGTGTTCCACCATATCCTGACCGTGCAAGTCATAGCTGTCGGCAGTACAGATACCGGCCTGCAGATACTCGCTGGCATAATCGGTGACCTGGCGGGTGGGTATGGCCAGTACCGCTGCATCAACCTCCGGTAGATCCTTCAGAGTAGAGAGAACCGGTACACCTTCGGTCAGCTCATCCGGACGCTCCGCCTTTCTGCGTATCAGCCCCGCCAGCCGCATATCGGGGGCAGATTCAACCGCGGCTACGGCACTTCTGCCCACATTCCCGTATCCAACTACTGCGACGCGCTTCTGCCTCACTGAGCATCTCTCCCTCCGATGAGAACATCAGTCTATCGCTTTTCTCTACAGCTGAAATGGTGCCTTGATTATGAATGCTGCTGGTCACCCATCATCCCCGAAATATCAAAACCCGGCAGACCCTGCCGGGTACGCCTGCATGACTTTGGTCAAGCGAATTGACAACAGGCACTAATAGCTAACCGCACTGAGCACAGTAAAGCTCGACAGCGGCCAGAAGATGATAAACGCCCGCCCTCGGACGTACTCATGTGGCACGGGACCGAAGTAACGGGAATCCAAACTGTTGCCCCGATTGTCCCCCATTACAAACACCGTCTCATCCGGCACCTCGTGAGCCGAGAGACTGTCATTGCTGGCCGATATGACATATTTCTCTGACATCCGGTCACCATCGACGAACACATCCCCGTCCTTTATTTCCATCTTCTGTCCCGAAACGGCAACCACCCGTTTCACCAGGTTTCGTCCGTTGTTGCCCGGTTCATTGAACACCACAATCTCCCCGGGTGATGGATCCCGAAAACGGTAAACCAGCTTGTTGACCAGCAGTCTCTCCCCCTCGTGCAGCGATGGCTCCATCGAGGGACCATACACCAAATATGTCTCCACCAGGAAACCGCGAATGAGAAGGGCCAGAAGCAACGCCAGAAGCAAAGTCTGCCCCACCTCTTTCAGCAGGGCAGCGACATCCTCTCCCGATGAACCCACATCCTGCTCTTCGCAGATCTGATAATCACGCAAGCAACATCACACACCCTCCAACACTGTGTTCCATTCTACCATTAATCCGGGGGGAGGTTAACGGCCAGACCGTATTGGAATCGGCAGATATTCTCCCAAACCGGGACTTCGTTTGCGTTCACACAGACCACACCCCCGGAAACCGCAAACTGCCGGCCACCCGGTCTTCACTCCTCAGGACAGCTCTCCCGCCCCCCGAAGGTGGAAAACTGGCGCAACATCAATCGCCTCTCCTCCGCCCGCATACCCAAAATTTCCTGCAGCACTGCAGTGGATACACCCCCACAAGAGAGGATGAGTGAGGTGAAGGATGCATCGCAGCAACCAGATTCAGCCTGTAACCGTTCGAGGACCCGGAGATTGCAATGTCGCGCTGCGTGGTACCCGGGAGACATCTGCAGAACGGCGAGCTGTTCACGGGCCGCGCGGTCACTGGACTGCAGGCGTTCACGGTATTGCCGCACCACCGCCCCGGGCTCCACACCGTCAAAGTGCAGCATAATATCACACGACATTTGCACCGCCCAGCAGAGCTTCCGGTAGGCAACCAACAGCCGAAAAACCCGATGGCCGATGGCCGGTGTGAGTAGATCCACCGAACGCTGACTTATGGCCTCCGTCAGCGGTGCACCTGGGGGCACACTCGACACTGGCATACCCACCTTGAAGCTGGTGGGCATGTCCGCCACACTACTTCTCACATAATGGGTGTGACATCCGGGATAGCCATGATGAATTGCGCTCAACTGAATCCACCCACGACTCATGGATCGGTAGTGCTGATGATTGAGGAAAACCGCTCCCCGCAGCGATCCCCCGAGGCCCGGGGCGAGATACCCCGCCCAGGTGTGCGAGACCGCGAGATGCTCTGGAACCCCCCGCGCCTCACACTCCTCACCGTCCGGCAGTGTGAGGTACTTACCTGCCTCCTGCCGAGCCACCTCCAGCCCCTCTTTGAGACGGGACAGCATCTCCCGCTGGTCGTTACACGGAGGCACATCTTCTCGCAGGATTCTGAATGCATCGCGATTGGGATCCACCCGGCGGGCCTCATCATGCATATCCTCAGCACACTGATCAACTGCGCCCCGGGCGTCACGGGCAGCCCGATCAACGTCCACCCCGTATAGCTCCGCCAATATATCGCGATAAGATGGCCCCCGGCGAACTGCTGAGGGAGGATCCGCATCGAGCAACCCGCGCCGCACTTCATCGGCCGCTTTGACCAGCTGGGAGAGCTTATTGTCCAGAAGGTTCAGATGGGCATCATTTGCGTAGGGAAATGACTCGCGCAAGACGTCGCCCAGCTGCGCGACCGTCACTGGTAACGCTTCCAGTACGTTCAGGGCCAGTTTGCGTCGGTATGCGGGAATCAGTGCTGCGAGGTCGCCGGCCCCACGAATGACGTCGGGGGCTTCCTCCAGTATGGCCCGCAAGATATGATCTCGGGTCTCATAGTCGCGGGTGTCCAGCTGCACAATGGAAACTATCCTGTCCATAAGAGTAGCGATATGGCGATGCGGGAAAGTGCGATCACTTCGCACACACATATCTGCTGCATTTAAAAGGTCAATCAAATGGTGCAGAAGAACCCTCTCAATCTCCCCATGCCCGCCCGCTCGAACTGCCAGCGCCCTGGCCTGCAGGGCACCGATTCGATGCCGGATGCCGTCGATTGCCTCATCAGTGGGTACGAAGGGAATGGACTCATACTGCAGCTGCCAGCTGTACTGCGCCCAGAGATCAACGACCCGTTCCTGCAGATCCATCAGATCATTCATCAACTGCACATTCCCTTCCCGGCACATCCTCTCGGGGCAGCAGGATGTCATCACAGCGGAGCTTCCTGTCAGCCACGCTCGAATGCGGTAGGATTTCCCGATACAGGTACAGTGTGGGTCCGGTGCATCGGTACGACAGATTGAGGGACATGCATGTCGGCCGATCCCCGTTACCGTAAGCGTCTCCGGTGGAGCTCTTCATACACCGCCCGCTACTGGGGACCAGTGCACCGGTGTAAGAGCGGGCCAGGTCTCCTGGAGAGGAGGCCGGACGAATCTGCGGAGAACGCACTCTGTATACTTGATGACTTCGGGGCCGAATAGTGGATCCCCTGCCGAAAAATCGGGCTTGAGTTAGTGCAAAGGCAATAATCAGCTTGGTGAATCGCTCTTTTGTCATCGTGATTCGGGTGTGAGATACTTTCTACATGTGAGATGTTAGGCTTTCGCCCTACCCGGATATTTTCTGTCTGGAAAGGACGGATCATCGTGAGTTATCACGGTAACATACTCCAGCACGCCCGGAGCATGCAGGACGAGCTCATCGAGCTGAGACGGGACTTTCACCGTCACCCGGAGCTCAGCGGAGAGGAACACCGCACAACCGAGACGATCAGGCAATTTCTCGCCGATATCGATGTGGAGATTCTGGCCAGTGACCTGGAGACCGGAGTCATCGGGCGACTGCGCCGGGGCGCGGGTCCCACCGTGGCTCTTCGTGCCGACATTGACGCACTGCCCCTGCAGGAGGATTCCGGCCTGCCCTTTGCGTCTGCCACACCCGGGGTTATGCACGCTTGCGGCCACGATGCCCACATGACATGGCTACTGGGAGCGGCCTGTATGCTCTCACAGAGGGATGACCTGCCGGGAGAAGTCCGACTCCTGTTTCAGCCGGCCGAGGAGATTACGAGCGGGGCCGAGAAGATGATCGCCGCTGGAGCACTAGATGATGTGGACATGGTATTTGGCGCCCACACGAAGCCGGATCTGCCCTGCGGAGAAATTGGAGTGAAACCCGGCTATCTCATGGCTTCCACCGGTGCTTTCGAATTCGCAATCCATGGTAAAGGCGGACACGGCGCGGTACCACAGACGGCCATCGATCCCATTCCCGCAGCAGGAAATATACTGACTGCAGTGCAATCCATTGTCGCACGCGACGTGGATCCCCTGGAGTCGGGCGTCATTACCGTCGGCAAATTGTCAGCCGGGACGGCGGGCAATATCATTCCTTCTACGGCCACCCTGCAGGGAACCATGCGGGCATTCGAGCCCGAGGTGAAAGAAATGCTGGTGCATCGGCTGCGCACTGTTGTAGAGAATGTGGCCCGGGCGCACGATTGTCGTGCCGAGGTCCGGCGTCTGGCCTTTGGAGTACCCCCGGTCCACAATGATTCCGACGCCGCTGAGATTGCTCGGCAAGCCGCGGCAGAGCTCCTGGGAGATCGAGCAGTACTGAATGCCCGACCCGTGCTGGCCTCCGAAGACTTCTCCTGCTATCAAAAATGCGTCCCGGGATGCTTCTTCTGGATAGGGACTGGAGATACTTCGGGCGAAGAGCCCAACCACGGCTGGCACCATCCGGCATTTACCATCGACGAGGAGTCACTGTCCGTGGGTACCGCAGTCATGACTCAGACTGCACTGAATGCGCTCGAGTCGCTGAGCTGACCTGGACTGCCTCTGTGAGGGGATCGGGGGGCGACAGCGGAGCGCCGGGAGATGCTGGCCGGTGTCACCCCCCCCGCACCCCCACGCCTCCTCATAATCATATGAGACAGTTGAAGATGAACTTGTAGGTACCGTGTGTCTGTGCACGATGCTGCGGGCGAAAACCAAACAGGATTACATCGCCTTCGCCCGCCCGTACGGCCAACAGCGCGGGACGGCCGGCTATGCGATTCTCGCCTATGAGTCGCCCACTCTGCAGGATGTCATCCTGCGGGTATCTGGCCACGACCTCGTATCGTTCTGCATGCATCGTCTCCACCACCGAAAAGGTGGCACTGTCCCAGTTAAATATCAGGGCTTGTTCTGGCATTCCGAAGCCCACGGGATGAGATGTATCGACCTCACATCGAAGCGTTGAGCCATGCGTAAAGTATTTCTTGGCATCCAGGCCTTCTACCACATTCTCAACCTTCAAATCGCAGGCTCTCGCTGCAGTGGCCCAGGCGGCATCAAAGGCAATCAGTCGCCCTCCCGAACGGACGAACTCACCCAGGGAGCGGAGTCCCTTCTCTCCCATGCCGCTCCGGTACTCGGGTGGAACGGAATCCAACATGGCCTTCAATTTGGGTTTCGGCTCATCCATCTCATTAATGTCCACCAGCATGTGCAGCGGATCGCTGGGAAGGATTATGACATCAAACTGGTCCCGGAGGGACTGCAGATCCCGCAGATCGGCATCCTTGATCGTCTGGTAGGGTATGCCCCACCTCTCGAATATGAGTCTTGTCCAGCCCTCGTCAGCATTGCCTCCCCAGTAACGCTGGTAAATGCCCACACGGCGCCTGCGCACCCCGATGGAGGGCCACTCTGGAGCCTCCGGTAACCCGTACAGGGAAAGACCAAGTTCATCGGAAACTCGCTCCAGCTGGTTCTTCTCCGCCTCCTCAATCCAGAATGCGCCGGGCGGAAACTCCTTCCCTCGAACAGATATACTCTCCGTAAATCTTCTCACGCGCCCATCTGCGCTGAGCAAACGGTTAATCGCTGCATGCGAATCGTTGAGCCGCGGATCCAGAATATGTCCATGTTCGCTCTCCTGCACCGCACCCTCCGGTCGGTGAGCGCCCCCCACCACCGTGAACTCGCCTTCGGGACGCTGCTCAAGCGGGCGCACTTCAACCCCCATGTACTCCGCAACTGTGTCTGAGGCAGTATCGAAAACCGTGGGCGTGCCGTCGGGATTATGCGACCAGTGGCTTTCCGGGTAGATCGTTCGCTCCAGCAGAGTGCGGATGAGCCCACTCTTCGGCTGGGCCAAAGAAATCAGATAGGTACCCTCGGGGTACACCCGGCCATCGGCAGTGAACCGATCCTCACTTCTGCGCACCTCAATACCCTGGTTCAGGAGAACTCTGATGAGCTCGTTTGCCGTAAGAGAATCGTGAGCGTCCGGCTCGATCACAAAGGCCTGGGTCTTTGATCGGCGACCGCGCTCTGTCTGATTGGCCGCCTTCAAATAGGCATTGTGCAGGACTGTCTCTTTGTTGCGTGCGCAGAGGTCCAGCAGGGCCCGAGCAGATATCTTCTTCTGCTCGACTATATCTCGCAGCGTCCACCAGCCACCACACCAGGGATTGGGGAAATTGACCTGGGGTACGTATTCTGGCATCGTCTTCGGACTGGCCCCCTGCAGCTGGTCTGGGTGAATATACAGGGGGGAAGCCAGCTTAGCATTCGCCGACTCTGTCAGCATCCCGGCTACATTATGATACGCTGTGATCCAGTGAAACCCCAGATGTCCCCAGCCCGGGAATTGTGCCGCATTCAAAATGCCCTGTCGGCCGGCTTCTTCGAGCTTGTAAGCCATATGCGCACCATACCAGGCCTGTTCGCGCCAGATAAGGGGGTCGGCATGGGGTCGGATGGGATCGCAATACGGGGCAACATAGAAGCGGGCACCGTAGCTGCCCATGTGATGGTGGTCCTGATAAGCCTGGGGTTTCCAACGACGGAAGAGAATCTCGCCCATGTATTGAGACTCCACAAGGTTGAGCATGAATGCATCGCGATTATTATCATGACCGGCATATTTATGATACAGCCAGGGCAAACGACCGCCTTCAAATTCAGTGCCCCGGTATTTCTCATACCATTCCGCCACCATCAGCTGACCATCAGGATTGAAGCACGGCACCATCAGAAAGATTACATTGTCGAGAATCCGCTGCGTTTCTCTCGAGTCCTCCGTCACGAGATCGAAGGCCAATTCCGGGGCCATCTGCGTGCCGCCTATCTCAGTGGCGTGTAAGCTCATTGACTGGCACACCACTGCGCGACCCTCTCGCACCAGATCTTTGATGGCCTCCTCCGTCAGGCCCCGCGGATCACTGAGCTGCGAATTGACCTTGCGGAAGTGCTCCAGATCTTGCAGGTTCTCGGAAGAGGAGATAATGACCAGGAGAAAAGGATTCCCTTCGGTCGTTTTCCCCATGTTCTGCACCTGCATAAATTCAGTTTCAGATTCCAGGCGATAGAAATAATCCACGATCCGATCCCAGCGAGCAATCTGTCCGGCCTCGCCCATGTCGTGCCCGAAAAAAGCCTCTGGCCGTGTAATACTAGTCATGGCACTCTCCTCTCTCCCGGGCAAAGGTAAACACCGTCGACCTGTATAGGAGGCTTTGACATCGCCAATCGATTACCTCCTCCGTAGAGCCAAACCTGTCATTCCGCACCTGATAGCCGACCATATGCACCGCCACGTAAGTCGCTCCCTCCCATGCCAAGGTAGCAAGGACCGTCGCCAGCATGTGCTGTAAAACCAGCACTAATGTCTGGCAGCCAGGTGGTCCCAGCATGAGCCCCGGCCAGATTTACCGACCGGAGCATTGCAGAGCTGTGCTGTCGGTCGTAAGCTGCAGAATGCCATCTGATAACGGGGATGGATACTGGTCCTGCCGGCCCGAAGCCCGACTCCCGGTGGCCGCTCGCTCAACGATGAGTTGCACTAGAACCCGCCCATTCACAGCCTTCAGAACATGCGGGCCCACACCGCAGACCAACTGCTCTACGGGAAGGGAAAACTCCCTGCCCACAATCAGGTGGTGCACAATCGGGCTAGATGTCCGCAGTGCTCCACCCGCCAGTCCAGTCCCCAGGTGGCCTCAGCTGCCAATAGATACAGAAGAACTCGCCATTCATATTGCGCACCGAGCCCGGAGACTCAGCGCGCCTGACCTGGACCGATATCAGGCATCGATCTCTCCGTATCTCCTGTACCAGATTGCCGATGTCACCGGGCCCACAATCGTACCCACTAGCACCACCATCATGCTGGCGAAGGGAAACCAGAGCGCCAGTATGAAGGCGAAGACCAGCACAGCAACTCCCCCCAGGTAGCTGAAGATCAACCAGTAGAAGGTACCCAGTGGAAGCATCCACCTCCAGGCATCAACATTATTGGCCCGCACAATCAGAGCGACACAGAGAATGTTCACGACGATGAACAGTCCGATGAACGGCAGGACGGCAGCCTGGGCGAAGTGCGCATTCCCGATCAGAGCCGCCGGAAAAGGCACTAACACTACGACGGCCAACAGCAGTACATTGAGCGCAATCAGCAACGGCTCAAAGAAACGGAGCAGGTTCACGAT
>PUMM01000076.1 GCA_003551365.1 Clostridia bacterium | reverse complement strand
GCAGGGGAGCAATTTCGATCCTCCAAAGACCCGACACTTTCTCCTTGGACAGGATCTCCTTGATCCGGGTCCTCAGGCTGACCCAGCTGTAGTATCGACCCTTCCTTGCCGTGGCAGCGATACCTGCCAACTGTTCCTCCGCACGCTGCATCCCTGTTTCTCTAATATGCTGGGCCCGGCGCCTCTTCAACTCCGACACGCAACCGATGTACCGTACTCCGTCCTCTTGCCATTCAATCACGCCCATCTCATCGAATAAACTCAACTGGTGAGGACCCAGGGCCTCCAGCTGCTTTCTTTGCTTTTTCCACTCCAGGCTCAGGATATGATCAAACCCGGCCATTTCAATTTCCTCGATGGCCGTCTCCTGGTACATCCCCTTGTCCCCCACAAAAATGGCCTTCTTCACCCCGAACCGCTCCTTCAGCATCTGGATCTGTTCGATCACCGTGCTTTTGTCCGCAGTGTCACCGGGCCAGACCTCCAGGGCCAACGGAACCCCCTCTGTACTGCATACCAGGCCCACCACCACCTGATACCGATCCCACCTTTTGTCCCGGGAATATCCGTACCGCCCATCCTCGGCACACTGTCCCTCGAAGTACGTGCTGGTACAATCGTAAAGAAGCAGCACCGGCGAGACATCCTCCCGTTTCTGAATCCGGTCCTGGATGGCATAGAAGCTATCGTGCAGCTTGTCCATGACCCGGTACAGCTCATCCTCGTTCAGGCGCTTTTTCGAGTAGATCCTGGAGAGTATGGTGTCGGACAACTGCTCCTTGAGGCTAAGTTTGCTCCCCGGCTCCAGGATTCTCTGCGTCACCATGGCCAGTACCGATTCCTTCTCGGCAGGGGTCAAACCGGATAGCAGCCCGTCCATTTTCAGCTGTTTCCAGGCCCGGTATACGCTGAGCAGCCCGGCTCCACGGACGGTGTCGCCCAGATCAATGTGCAGGTCTGCCTTCCCGGTTATCTGAGTGGGGTCCACAACAGAACCTGTTTTGAAGGCCTGATCAATGGAGTCGATGACGTGTTGGGGCAGGGAGGTTATGTTCAGGACGTTTCGGTGTCTGACGTTACCGGTTTCCGGGTCCCGATATGA
Source organism: Clostridia bacterium (assembly GCA_003551365.1). Taxonomy (GTDB): domain Bacteria; phylum Bacillota; class Sulfobacillia; order SLMV01; family SLMV01; genus PWGR01. Next base: position 13,237 of record PUMM01000076.1, on the reverse strand, counting down.
CTCGACTATGTTGTAGGAGACATATTTCTTATCTTTGTAGTAGCTCCACCCCTTCTTGACAAACACGTCACCACCTCCGCGACCACTATATCACAAACTAACCCCAATACACAAAGGCCTAACCGAATCACATCCGCGACCACAACTCGGCACAAAAAATACCCCTCCTGCCTTGACTGGCAAGGCTTCAGCGCCAGTCAGGGGAGGGGGAAGTTAGGCTAACAGACCGCCCACTGACCATCCCACGAAGAGCAGTCCCATGGGGACGCCGCGGCGGTCGGCAGCGAACTGGTCCGTCACCACCTTGTTGGTGCCCGGGCCAATTATGCTGAAGCCGACACCACTCAACACGGCCAGCAGCAGGAGCACCCCGTAGGTCGGCACCAGGCTGTGTACCATGATCAGACCTCCCAGCGTACCCGCGCCCATAAGCAGGGCTCTCTTGGTACCCAGATAATCCACCACGTAGCCGCTGAATACGGCAAGAGCGGCAGATACCAGATACAGGAGAGATACGTACGATCCCAGGGCGGCCCGACTGACGGTAAATTCGGCTCGCATGAAGGGAAAGAGGGCGGGAAACCCGTCTCTGTACAGTCCGGCAACGAGAGCCACGGCGATTATCAGAACAAACTGGATGCTGCTGCCACTACACCACGAACGCCCCCGCATTCCCGGACCGACCTCCCATGCACGTCTCACTCCGCATCTGACTACACGGAAGACCGTACTAGTGATCACAATTATATGCAAGGATCACCCCGGGGCACCTGTATGCGGATGAGGAGACTCCCGAATGGTCATCCGGGATCCGTCACCGAACGACGTCACTGCATCGGGGTCAATGAAAAGCCGGCCTGCCGGTCAGGGTGTGTCACCGTAGACCATACGGCGCGTAGCCCGCCGGTATTCGGTGGGTGTGCACCCCTCCCATTCCTTGAAGATGTGGCTGAAATAGCTGGCGCTGGAATAGCCGACGCGGGCTGCAATGTCCCCACAGGACAGCTCAGAGTTTCTGAGCATATCTCTGGCCCGCTCCATGCGCGTCGCGGTGAGATATTCACTGAAGCTCTGTCCGCACACCAGCTTGAAGACCCGACTGAGATAGTAAGAACTCACAAACACAGAATCCGCCACATCCGACAGCGATATGTCCTTACCCACATGTTCATCTATGAAGCGCTTGGCCTCAGTGACCAGCCGCTGCCTGGCGTCGTCGTGGGTACGGAAGCTGGCAAACATATCCTTCAGGCATTCGCGTGCTGTATCAACCATGGCTTCCGGGGTGGTCGCGCGGAGAATTCGCCCCACACAACGGTTTCGCAGCCGGAGGATTGCCTCATTCTCCTCCAGATAGGTACCGGCCACTTCCGCCGCCAGACTCATGGCCGCCACCAGCTCAACAGCGAGAAAATCGGCCTCATCCCTCTGGTAGACCGCGCGCTCGGTGAGATCTCGCAGCAGCTGCAGAGCATCCGGCAGAGAACCGGAGCGAACCTCTGCCTTTAACTGGGTCTCCAGCGACAGCATCTCTTCCAGTCCGCCCGCATCATCTACCACGTCTTCGAGGGATGCTTCCCGCAGCGTTTCATCATTGACGAAGGCCAGATTCAGGGCAACACATGCCGCCCGATGGGCGGTGGGAAAGACCTCGAGACTGTCGATTGGCCCAACATATGCGACCCGCGGCTCTCCCTCACCGCTCTCCCGCAGATCATGCAACAGATCGCGGGCCAGATTCTTTGCGCTTTCCTCAGTACTCCCGTGCGGCAGAATCACCGCTCGTCCCGGCCGCAGTATGCACCACATAAATCCGTTCCGGCCGCTCCAATCCCGCAAACCGGTCTCGAACTGGTCCCGGTCATCCCGCGGCAGGTCGACGAGGATGAGAGCGTGCGGTACGTCCACGCCCAGCACACTCAGCTGCTCCGCAATATCGTCCCGGAGGAGGTCGGAATCGGCCAGAATATCCCGTATGAGACTCAACTGTGCCCGGTCCTGCGCTGTCTCGGCACGCCTTCGCAGATTCTCATCCCGCTGGATATCTCTTCGTTCAGCAAATACTTCTTCCGCGCAATCCTGCAGACTGCGGCAGAATTCTTCCGGCCTCACCGGCTTCACCAGGAAGTCCCGCACTCCCAGCTTAACGGCGTCCTGCGCAAAGCTGAACTCGTCAAAGGCCGATATAATGATGACCCTGATTCCCGCCCCGGCCTCCTGCACCCGACGCAGTGCCTCCAGACCGGAAAAACCCGGCATCATGATGTCCAGGGTCAGCACATCCGGCTGCTCCTCCTCCAGTTTCTCCAGCAATTCGGGTCCAGTTGTCGCCTCTCCCACCACACGCGTCTGCACCGAACAGTCGCCCAGCATCCGGTGCACTGAACGACGCGCGGCCACTTCATCATCGGCAATCAGGACGGTTATTTCGCGATCGATCACCACGTTTCAGACCTCCCCGCGGGAATATCAACGATAACGGCGCTGCCCCGACCGCTCTTGCTGCGTATATGAAACTGGAAGTCATCACCAAATATCTGCTGCAGCTTCAGGCCGACGTACTGCAGCCCGATTCCGGTCTGCCCCCAGGCCTCATCTTCCCCTGACGGCAGATACAGAACCTCGTCCTCATCGAAGCCGGCGCCAGAATCTGCCACACTGAGCTTGAGACGGTCGCCGCGCCGCCGCACCGCCACGGATATCAGACCACGATACCCGCTCGGTGCCAGACCGTGCACTATGGAGTTTTCCACCAGCGGCTGCATGATCATTGCCGGCACCACGAGATCATCGAGTCCGGGCTCGACCACCAACTTGAAGCGCATGTCCGCCCCGAAGCGGGCCTTTTGAATATTTATGTAGTTGCGCAAACACTCCATCTCCTGCGCCACGGTGGCCGTGGGCTCACGACGGCGCAGGCTGAAACGCAAAAAATCCGAGAGCGAGTACACTATATCTTCCGCCTCACGTCCGCCTTCCGCCACCTTGGAGGCGATCAAATTGAGGGCGTTGAAAAGAAAGTGCGGCTTCATGCGGGCCTCAGTGGCCCGCAGCTCGGCCTCCTGCAGAGCATGCTCGAGCCGACTTACCTGCCGCATGTTTTCCAGCATTTCTGCCGCGTGCTCGGTCTCCAGGCTGCGCCGCATGTCCCGCAGCGCCAGGGACAGGATGGAGTTTGCAATTGATGCCAGCGAGTCCGCCGCTGCCATCATCTGCGCCTGCAGGACCACCTCCACCTTCCCGTACATCTCCTGCAGCCGAGGTGGATCGAGGTCCAGATTCCCGGCCATCTGCCGCACCTTCGAAAACCGCTGCTCATCGGGCTCCGATAGACTGACGAAACCACAGGCCATGTGCCCCATCAGCTCATCTCCCGCCACCAGGGGCACTGCAACGCACACGATCCCCATACAGCAGTTGAACAGGAATGGCCCCTCTGCCGAGTGCGCAGTCCGTCCGGTGGCCGGATCAAAGGCCCGACAGGTCCCGGAGTACAGGCAGGATGACCTTATGTACTGACAGTACTCGGGCAGGTCCGTGGGTTCGGTGAACACATCGCCATCGGCCGTCACGGTGATCACTCCGAGCCCCACTGCGGCAGCAAATTTGTCCTGGATGTTCTGCATGGTGGAGATCGACACCAGGCCAGACAGTTCCACCGCCTCGAGTGCATCCTCCGCCCACTGGCTGTCCATAGAACCGGTGAGCTCCCGCACTGCCTTCGGCATGCGGGGGTGATAGACTGACAGATGCACTAGAGGATCATCGCCGGAATTGGTCATGGTGTGCGCCACATTGGGAGGCAGATAGTATGCCCGGCCCGGATGCAGATCTTCTCGCTCTCCATCCACCCAGTGCTCACCGGTGCCCGATATGACGTAAAGCATCTGCTCATAACCACTGTGTATATGTTCCGGCCACTTCTGTCCCGGATAGATCATCACCCGGGCCACCAGGATCTCGTCCGAGGTTACGTCCTGGGGATAGTGCAGCCAGTCAAATCGACCGTGGCGGAACTCCTGACGACGCACCACCTCTTCGTCACCGGATTCCATTGCCTCACGCAGCTCACGCTGAAACTGCCACATGGTGCTCACCCACTTCTCCAGCAGCCCGATGGTTTGGGCCACCCCAGCGGCAGCCCGCCGGGAAGATAGTTCTCCTCACACCAGAGTTATTATGCCTCTTCCCTCCACCCGGGGTAAACCCCGCGGGTCGGGCCCACCTCACTCGCCGCAGTTCTCCGATCCGGAGTTTTCTGCCAGCGATTTCAAACGTCTCCATCTGCGGTTCACTTCGGCCTGCATCTCTTCAATGTCCGGGGCCTTCAGGTGCCGATACTTCTTCATTGCTCCCACATAATCTGCCAGCGGGCGGGGATCTCTGATATCCCTGTTGATAGTGAAGTCCCCGTCGACAACCTCGAAGAGGGGGTGGAACCTGGTGAGCACGGATAGCCGACTCATCTCGATGCTGGCGTCAGCGGGAAACCCCCAACCGTTCGGACAGGGATTGAGTACGTGCAGGTAGGTCAATCCCTCCTGCACTTCCGCCGCCCGCCGCACCTTGCGCACCAGATCCCGCGGATAGGCGGGAGAGGCCGTCGCCACGTATGGCAGATCGTGCATGGCCATGATCATGGGGAAGTCCTTTTTGTGTTGAGTCTTGCCTCCGGTATTGGGGCCGACGGGAGTGGTGGAAGTCCACGATCCTCTGCTGGTGGAGCCACTGCGCTGAAACCCGGTGTTCATGTATCCCTCATTATCATAGCAAATGTACAGCACATTGTCCCCGCGCTCCGCCGCACCGGAAAGAGCCTGGAAACCAGCGTCCACTGTCGCACCGTCACCGGCAAAGGCCACCGTATTTACGTCGCGACCCTGACGCTCATAATGCAGCTTTATCCCGGCCAGCATGGACGCAGTATTGTCCAGTAGCGGGAAGAATACCGGTATCCGCGCTCCAGTGGTGGCTCCCCAGCCGACCACTCCGACACCGCCCATGCATCCCGGAGGGATGGCCACAACCGTCTCCGGCCCAAGGGCCCGCATACAGAGGCGCAGGGTGAGCTCCACATTGCAGCCCACACAGGCAGAGATGCCCGGCGAAATCATGTCCTCGCACTGCATAATATCATCAGTCATATTGCTCCTCCTCACCTGCTGCCGCTTCTCTCGGGGTTAAACAGCCACTGGCACTGTCGCGGTGGCTCTGCTCCCCCGGCGACTTCACCCAGCTGCTCCAGCACATCGGAAAACATGTCCACCGTCAGGTCCTCGCCACCCAGCCCACCAATGTAGTTCATGCCGGGGATGGACTGGCCGGAGAGGGCAGCGAGTATCTCCTGATACACGATGCCCGTATTCAACCCGAAGGAGACATTGCGGTCGACCACAGCGTAGGCCCTGCGGTCGGCCAGAATCCCTCGAACCTCATCGGTTGGGAAGGGACGCAATGCCCGGATCTTCAGAAGCCCCACGCGCATGCCCCGCTCCCGGGCGGCATCGACGGCAACCCGCGCTGCACCGGTCATGGAACCCAGGGTGATCAGGACGGCCTCAGCGTCCTGCAGCCTGTAACTGTCGAGGAGTCCGCCCCAGCTGCGTCCAGTGGCACCCCGATACTCATCGTTCGCCTCTTCTATGACGCGCAGAGCCTGTCTTTGTGCCTGCATGTGTCTCTGTCTGTACTCCATCAGCAGATGCCCGGGAGTCAGCGGATCTACCGACATGACGTCGTCCGGGTCGAGACGTATATGGGTAGGTTCGTAGGGAGGTAGATACTCGTCAATCACCTGCTGATCGGGTACCTGGATCGGCTCGGTCATGTGCGAGAGATAGAATCCATCATAGCAGACATTCACCGGCAGCAGCACATCGGGATCCTCCGCGATGCGAAACGCCTGAACTATGGTGTCAAAAATCTCCTGATTGTTCTCCACATACAGCTGAATCCAGCCGGCATCGCGCAGGGTCAGAGAATCCTGCGGGCCACCCCAGACCGTCTGCGGCGAGATCATCTCCCGATTGACAATGGCCATGACCACTGGCAGTCGCAGGGTCGGGGTGCGGAAATAGGGCTCGTACATGAGCGCCAGCCCCTGCGACGAGGTGGCGGTGAAAGTGCGCGACCCAGCCAGCGAGGCTCCCTGTAGAATGCTCATTGCCGAGTGTTCCGACTCCACCTCACTCATCGCGGAATCGAGCTCTCCATCCGCCACATACTGACCCAGGTACTCGACCAGAGGGCTCTGCGGGGTGATCGGGTATGCGGCTATTACATCGGGGCGCGACACCCTGACCCCCAGGGCGGCAGCCTGATTTCCCTTGACTACTTCCACCCGGCTCACGCTCCGGATCCCTCCTCAGGAACTGGTTCGATGGCCTCTCGCGGACATTCTCGCACGCATATCATGCAGCCCTTACAGAACTGCAGGTCAATGCTGACCACGTCGTCGCCGACGTCTATGACTCCGGTAGGGCAATACAGGGCACAAATTCCGCACAGTACACATGCCTCAGCATCCACGCACGGTCGCTCGGTGCGCCACTTCCCGGTCTCCAGTACATATAGGTCCCTGCCCAGGGGAGCCTCACTCTCGGTAAATCGATATTTCATGCTGGCCTCCTCCTCATCAACCATCGTTGATCGCCACCTCTTCGAACCCGCGCCGGACGGCGCGATGGTTGGCCTCGCCAAAAATTTGTGCGGCTCGATCGGCAACCGGCTCGACTGGCAGCCACCCGGTGGTCCGGGCAAACGCTCCCAGCATGACGGTGTTGGGCACATCCCGCCCCAGTTCCTCGCGACTGATGCGAGAGGCATCCAGGCGGCCGACCGTGCTGATTCGATCCGGCACACATATGTCATCCATTTCGCCGCACGAGGCATTGATCACTAAAATGGCGTCCTCGTTGGTGCCGTCAAACAGCGGCACTGCAGTGCGCAAACTCGCGTCCATCACGATGAGGCAGTCAGGATGGTAGACCTGGGTCTTGGGCCAGATCATATCCTCATCCATGCGCACGAATGCAGATACCGGAGCCCCAGATCGCTCAAATCCGAAGTAGGGCACGGCATTGGCGTACATTCCCTCCGCAACCGCGGCATAGACGATGATCTCGGAAGCAGTTACCGTTCCCTGCCCACCCCTTCCGTGCAGTCGTATCTCTTTCATCCTCTCACCTTCCTCAAAAACTCTGCCTAATAACTCTGCCCTGCTTCATCACCAGCTCGACGCCCCGCACGGCGCTGATGTCCTCCAGCGGATTTTCGCCAAAGGCAACGAGATCGGCCTGCTTGCCCGGGGTCAGCGTGCCCAGATGGTCTGCTGCGCCACACAGCCTGGCCGGGTTACTCGTCGCAGCCTGCAGCGCCGCCATCGGAGTCATGCCTCCCTCTACCAGCAGTTCGATCTCGCGCAGACCCGCCCAGGTCCCGTCGACCTCATCGGTGGGCAGGAGATCGGTGCCGGATAGTATGGGTATTCCCGCCTCGACCGCTCGCTCAAAACCGGAGAAATGGGTGACGGCGGCCTCTTTCTGCTTCTCCAGCTGCCAGGACGGTGCACCGTGACGCTCGAGATAGTCGCCACAGTTGGTGACCAGCAGGGTCGGACACAGATATGTGTCACTGGCAATCATGTTCTCAATGGTAGCGTCATCCAGCTCGTAAGCATGTTCCACGCAATTTACACCACATTCCACCGCTTCCCGAATGGGAACGGGGGCACTGGCGTGCACTGCGACGTGTTTGTCGGCCTTGCCGGCTATCTCCACGCACGCCCGCATCTCCTCCCGCGTGGCCTGCGAGGCGCTGATGGACTCGTGCGGACTGCCCAGGCCGCCGCTGATGCACATCTTCACCAGGTCGGCGCCCTCGCGCAGCTGCATCCTCGCCGCCCGTGCAAAGCCTTCCGGGCCATCCGCCTCCGCACAGCTCAGAGAGTTGAACCCGTGCCCCCCGGTCGGAATGATGGCCTCACCCGCACCGAATATATTGGGGCCGTCCACCAGCCCCCGGTCGATGGCCTTTTTTATCTGCAGATCCACTCGCTTGGCCTCCCCGACAGTTCGCAGCGACGTAAAGCCGGCCCGCAGAGCCCTCAGTGCCTGACGATAGCAGCGCATGGTCAGATAGGCCACGGGCTCCACATCGGTGCGGTACTCGGGAAAGGGGTGCTGAAGTGCCAGGTGCACGTGGCAGTTCCACAACCCGGGTGCCAGCGTACGAGTGCCGGCATCAATCACCCGGGTTTCCGAGTGCTGCACTTCATCTGCATCCACTATATCCAGTATTCTGCCATCTCTGATGTGAACCCCAACATCGTGCCGGGGTTGCGCGCCCGTTCCATCGATCAGAGTCTCTGCGACCACCACATAGTCACTCATACTCCACTCCTCTCTGCACTTTCGCCATCCGATAGCAGTACTTCCCGCACCAGCGGCACGGGCGGCGAACCGTGCGCACAAAGGTTGTCATGGAAATCCCTGCGGGAAAAATCCGGTCCCATCATCTCGCGGTATTCTTCCCGCAGCTGCCTGATCAGGGTCTTGCCATACATATAGCAGGACTGGTATGTGGCATTTTCCATCCGCGTGTAGCGCATCACCTCACCCCTGGCCATGTGCTCGCCCTGTCCCACGCGCTCCATCAGCAACTGCACTGCTTCTTCCGGAGTCATCTCCCCGGCACCCAGTCCCATGTCGATGATGATCCGCAGGGCCCGCCAGAGCGCATTTCTCGCCCCGAAGAACTTCAGCCGATCGCTGTGCAGGAAGCCGGTTTCCTGCATGAGATCCTCCGTATACAACCCCCACCCCTCCACAAACAATGGGCTGCGGAATTTCTTGCGGATCAGTCCATCCGCGCGCTTGTGCAACACGCTCTGCAGGTGATGACCCGGGTAGATCTCATGAAAGGTTATCGAGCGAATGAACCCGTAGTTCTGCTCTCTCAGATGATCGCGCATCCGGGCCGGATCGCTGTCATCCACGGGAGAGATCAGCAGCTTACTAGCGTTCCCACGAGAAAAAGGTGCGGCAGTATTCATGACCCCCAGCGGGATCGAGGCGCGCAGATAGGTGGGAACCTCCTCCACAGTGCACCGCTGATTCTCGGGTATGGTCATAAGATCATTGTCGACGATGTGCTCGAGCGCAGCGTCGCGAGCGGCACGATAGGCGTCGAGCAGCTGCTCCGGTTCGGGATGCTCGTCCTTTAGGGTATCCAGCGCCTCCTCCCACGGGCGACCGGGAGCGATCTGCTCGGCGTAGTAGTGCATCCGCCTCTCGGCCTCTTCGATCTGTCTCTGCCCAAACTCGTACAGATCACCACAGCTGACCCCGGGAAGAAGGTGGTACCGCTCCAGAAGTGACTCCAGGTGCTCAGTTCCCACCGCGAACTGTCCACTCACTCTTTCGCGCATATCCTCCAGAATGCTGCAGTACTGACGCACCGCCCGGAGTGCCTCGCCCAGTTGGTCCTCCAGCCGATGGGCGTCGGGCAAATCTGCCGCGACAGCCGCCAGATCGTTCTGCAAAAAACTCTCCAGCCCGCACGCGGCGGTCATACCCATCTCGCACCAGGCGGGAGGCACCCTGGAGAAATCCAAATTTCGGTCGGCCTGTGCGAAAAGCCCGGGGACCTGGCTGAGGATTCCGGTCAGTTTCTCTCCTCCGCCACCATCTCCCGCGGCGGTCAGGGCCGACTGCAGGGCCCGACCGGCCAGCTCCGGGTAGATATACGGGGCGCGACAGTGCAGATCCCCCTCATACAGCAGGCCATCCCTCTCCAGGTCGGCTTCCAACAGCATCAAGTCATGCCGTGCCCGCATGGGCAGTGCATCGCCATCGATCTCCTGCAGGTCGGTCAGTATTTTCCGCCGCTCTCTTTCGCAGTCCTGCAGCCAATCGGGGTCAAATGAGCCCAGCGTCTCCTCAAATGCAGTTACCCCCAGGCCGGAGGCCTCCACTGGCCGTTGTGCACAAAAGAGGGCCAGGTAGCGGCTCTCCAGATTGCGGAGTTTGTGATTACTCATGTCGCACGTTGCTCCCTTCAATGTTTTCACCGTGGCACCGGCGAGAGTTCCCAGCTATGCATAGACTCAGTCTTTCACAATTTCTCTTTTTATGCTTCATGGGGGCACCGACCACTTCCTTGTCACTATAGTGTCATGTGTTTGAGCTCAATTGCCGTATCGAAAGAGACAAAGCTGCGACAATGATGGACAATACAGTACAACGGAATCCGAAGCGGGAGCATTGAATTATGGGATAGCAATGACAGTGGTGCCCCAACATGGACCGGTAACGTACTGCCATAACCGGATTGGAGGAGCAACCTTGCTGATAACGGTCAAGTACACCGGCATGATTCAGGTCAGGCTGGACACTGCGCAGGAAACATTCAACTTTCCGGGCGGGGAGGAGATCTCCCTCGCGGATCTGATCGACGCCATAAAGGAGAGCCACGGCGACGATATCTCCGGCCAGATTGCCTCCGGCCACATAGCCATCATTGACGACGGCGATGGCCACCGCACGGTGCAGGTGAGCGACGAAGAGGTGCGTTTGTCCGACGGAGATGAGGTGCTGTTCATGCGCCCCTTCGCCGGAGGATAGAAGGGTTCATGTACCCCGGGGGACCCACCATCTCAGCCCGATCTGCCCATCGCTGTCGGCCTCCCGGCGAAGCAAACTGCATATCCGTGGCAGTAGAGGTGTCTCTGCGCAAGACAGAGACAACATTTGACAACAGACTGGCAAAGGCGGGCGAGGATATTCAGGCGGCAGAGGGGAAGGGAATCCGCAGGTAGATATCGCAAGCGAGGAGGACGAATTCATGTACCTGGATATCAACGAATGCAACCTGTATGTGCGCGACGAGGGCCCTACATCCGCCCAACCCATCATCACACTACACGGCGGGGGCGGCATGGGTGATTCGCGAACCAAACGCGCAGCATACGGCGGACTCACAGATGAGTACAGACTGATCACTTTCGACCAACGGGGATGCGGGAAATCTGAGGACCGCGGCACTACGGATTTTGCCCAGTGGAGTGCTGACGTCGACACCCTACGGCAGACCCTCGACCTGGGTTCAGTTATAGTCGCCGGGGGGTCTTCGGGAGGATATCTGGCCCTGGAATACGCTCTGCGATATCCAGAGAACGTGCAGGCACTAATCCTGCGCGGTACGGGAGCACAACGTACCGACACCGCCATCCTTGAAAAGCAGATCCGCGAATCCGGCCTGGACATAGACTGGGATCGCTTCGACAGATACTGGAATGGACAGTGCATTGACAACGACGACATGGCTCTGGCCTTCTGGGATATAATGCCATTCTACGCGGGGAAGGGTAAGTGGGATCCGGAAGAGGGGCGAAAACGCTGGGAGCAAATTCATTGGCACTACCAGACCAACAATTATGTGATCAACCACGTATTTCCCGGCTGGAATCTGGTTGACCGGCTGCCGGAGATAGGTGTTCCCACTCTCATTGTGCACGGAGAGCGAGACTGGGTAATACCGGTGCAGCTGGGCGAGGAGCTGCATCGGGGCATTCCTGATTCCCAGCTGGAGATATTCGAACGCTGTGGGCACAGCCCCCATCTGGAGGAAAACGACAGGTTCCTGCAGATCGTGCGCAATTTCCTTGCCGCAAATGACCTGTAAGTTCCGCATTCTTCCGGCGCAGCGGGTCCTGCCGGGTGAACGGGTCGCGGTAGCGGGGCGCACTCGACAGCAGCTGAGAGCCGAACGGCCCACCCGCCTGCCGGAACATCAGCCGACGTGGCACCGCCGGGGTTGGCGCGGCCCGGCAAGGCGCAGCGTGACACCTTCGTCGAGTCCCCAAATACTCCCGGGAATCAACAGGAGATTGTGGGTCCCTTTCCCGTTGGACTCCCCGCAAACTGAAAAGGGGCCCATGTGGGCCCCTTTTGACCGGCAGGCAGAAAGTCTAAGCCGTCAGTTGTCCTCCGCGGCACGTTCCAGGTCCGGGATCCGCGGTCCCACCACCACCTCGATCCGGAAATACTTGTCCAGCCTCAGCGTGCCATCCTCGGGACGATAGGAGTCCAGAATGCTCTTCACCATCTCAAAATCGGAAACCGCCCAGACTTCGTAGAAACTCCACTGCTTACTCCCACCTGGAAGTCCGATTCTGGTGTAGGTATCATCCAGCGTCGCCAGCAGTTCGGCTCCCATGTCCGTCCACTCGGAATGCAGCTCTGCCCAGTGCTGGGTCACTTCATCTTTTGTCTCCTGGGGAGCAGACCCCCACGCCGCGGTGAAGGCTCCTCGAAAAATCGCCACGAACTCGTTACAATTAGCCATGTCAGTTCCTCCATTCTTAAGATGTGATCACTCGTCCGGGCAGGGCCCCGGTTTGCTCTCCCTCGCCTATAACCATCTGACCGTTGACCAGCAGATATCTGACCCCTTCGGCCAATCGCCGCTGGCTCGTTGAATCGCCCGGATACTGATAGGCCTCCGGCTCGAACACAACGATATCGGCCACTGCGTCATCAGCAACAACTCCCCGCCCGGTGAGACCAAATCGCTCGGCGGGGCGAGATGTCACCTGGCGAACATCCTCCTCCAGGCACGCATCAGAGAAGTCGGAGAAAAACTGCGGGAAACACGCGTAGTTGTTGACGTGCGCCTGAAAGCAGGGCAATGCTGCGATGGCAAAATCCTCATCAAAGCTGCAACCGTCACTGCCCACCATGGCCAAATCATGCTCCAGATATGTGCGAACTCCCGCCTCATGTACTGAACCGGTCACGTGAGCTCCCATGCGGGGATTCTCCCGAATTATGTCAAACATCGCATCCAGGGCTGACTTCTTCTCCCTGCGGGCCAGATCGGCCAGTGGAACTGGTTCCCGTCCCGACATGTGAACCATGATCTTTTCCGGCCAATCGGGAGATATGTTCGGATTTATCCTCCACCAGCTGCCGTCTTCGATGCAGTCAGCAATCTCGGCGCGCCTATCCCGCGCCCGCAGCAGGTGGGCAAATCGCTGCAGGGAGCCGGCCTCCTTCAACCAGGGAGCCAGAAAAGACGCCAGATAGGGCATCTCCAGCGGTCCGCCCACGGTGGACGGTATGACGTCAAAGGCTATGTCCAGCCGACGCCGCGCATCATCGATCACTTCCAGAGTGGCCTCTGCGGCGGCCCGGGCCAGTGACGCTGGGGGATCCGGACTGACCGAGTAACCGCTGTG
>PUMM01000195.1 GCA_003551365.1 Clostridia bacterium | reverse complement strand
CAGCTTCTTACCTGGGCGGATCCCGCAGATAAACCTCGGGCTTCACCCCCAACAGGTCCATCACTTTCCGTGGCACTGTGATGTTGAGGGGAAATTCACGCTCCCCTTCCTCGTTTATGACGATGGTCATTTTGCTGAAGTGGTCCAGCACCCGCTTCCCTGTTGGCCGATGAGTATCTGGTCCCGCGATGACCTGCATGGGTCGTTCCTCATACTGCAGAGCGATGCGAGCCCGTCGCTGCATGACACTGTAGATCATCAACGCCATAAGAAATACGTAGCCGAGGGCGTTCACCCGGGCGGGATTCTTGAGATAGATCGGCCCGGTGACCTTGGGCTTTTTGATGAATCTGAAGTGCTGTTCCACGGTGGTCTGGTCTTTGTATTCCTGCAGTATCTGCCGGTTGGACCACTTCTTTTCATCATGGATGCTGGTGATTAAAACGAAGCAACTGGCCCGGGATTTTCTCTGGCGGATGGCCTCCTCGTTCCGCCTGAGATCCGCAACGATGCGGTAGAGAGTTTCGTATTCTGGCTCCCAACCCTGCGGGGGACGCCCCGGCCTTTCGCGCTTTTTGGCACGTTCGAACGACTCGACATCCGCCTGCAGGTTCCGCGCCTGCCTCATTTTTGAACCGCGGCGTCATTATACCCGTATCATCTTCCATCTGCCGCTGCGGAAGCGACGGTAGGTGAGTGCAGCGCGCAGGCACTGATCTGCTGCCATACCCAGCCAGGCTCCTGGCAGTCCCCAGCCCAGCACTACACCGAGCAGATAGGCTACCACCAGCCGAACTCCCCATATGCCGATTCCCGTGGAAATCAAAACGAAACGGGTATCGCCTGCCCCGCGCAGTCCGCCTCCCATGGTGAAACTCAGGGCGATGGCCGGCTGCACCACGGCCATGATGCGCAGGACGATCGTTCCCATGTGCAGGACCGCGGGGTCATTCGTGTACAGGTGCATCACGGAGGGGCCGAAGAGAAACAACCCCACCCCGATCATACCCATAGTCATCGCCGCCACCCGGGCTGTCTCCAGACCAGAAGCTTCCGCCCAGCGAGGACGCCTGGCACCCAGATGCTGTCCCACCAGCGCTGTGGCTGCCACCGAGAAGCCAAATCCCGGCATGAAGGACAGAGACTCTACGCTGATTGCGATCTGATGCGCGGCCATCGCCAGTGTTCCCATGCCGGCAACTGTCCGGACGAAGATGAGCTGGCCGCTGCGCAGGATGAGCTGCTCGGCAGCCGCCGGGAGCCCGACGTGCAGGATGCGGCGAATGATCCGAATGTCCCATTTGGGTATGAGGGGACCGCGCCACCGCAGCTGGGTCCGCCCTCGCTTAATCGCGTAGGCGATGAGGAGCACGCTCAGAGCCCGGGTGATGACGGTTGAGACTCCCGCACCAGTCACCCCGAGCTGTGGGAATATCCACACTCCGAAAATCAGCAGCCAGTTCAGAAGGACGTTCAGGACATTGGCAATTGTGCGGGTAATCATGGGGGTGCGCGTGTCCCCGGACCCCCGCAGAGCTGCCACCATGATCACAGTGAGTGCGGTGAATATGAAGCCGGAGAGGATGACCTGAAAATAGCTGGTGGCCATGGGCGCCACATCGGCATCTGCGCCCATTAGAGAGATCACCGTGGGGGCTATCAATATGAATATTCCGGACAGAAGCCCACCCAGCACTACAGCCATGCCCACCGATTGCCGCATTATATCGCCCGCCGCCCCGGCCTTGCCGGCCCCGATCAGGCGAGCCACTACTGCCGTGGTTCCAACTGCCAGCGCCTGAAACAGAGCCATGAGAAAGAAGGAGGGTTGATTGGCGATGCCTATTGCTGCTATGGCCGCGGGGCCCAGCTGTCCAACCATGATCATATCCACGATCTGGGTCATGGTCTGCAGCACCATTTCCGTGACGGCCGGCCACGCCAGGTTTACCATCTGCCCCCGGATCTCGCCCCGGTCCGGGATTTCGTCCCTGCTGGGCTTTTCATCCCCATCCGGGCGAGTTGGTT
Organism: Clostridia bacterium; assembly: GCA_003551365.1. Lineage (GTDB taxonomy): Bacteria > Bacillota > Sulfobacillia > SLMV01 > SLMV01 > PWGR01. The sequence continues at coordinate 12,379 of PUMM01000195.1, read as the reverse complement.
CGCACTCATCCGCTTTTGCCATGCATGCTCCTCCTCTCTCAAACCGGAAGCCACAGCCTCCGGTCTACACCAGCCCATCCGTCTCCGATCCGGGCATTACCTGCAGTCATCTTCCCAGCCCCCCTGCACAACGCACCGCACTCCCGGCACCGAAGCCGGATGTCAGGGAGATGAGGTTTCAGCTCCACAGGCATTGCTGGTGGGATCCGTCTGCGCGTCAGGTGTCTATCGTTTATGTGGCATCTCCCCGCGGCATTGTCACCGGATGCACATCAGCAGCAGGAGGACAGCTGCACCGGGGTGGCCACACATGTACGCGCCTGTTTCTGGCGCACCCGACTGCAGGGGTGATGCTGGGCGCGCCAGGACAGGTGCATTTGCAACAGTCTATCACCGTCATTGCCCGCGGTCTACATGCATTTGCGCGGGATTTTTGCACTGCAAAGGTGCGGGTAAGGACGAACCCCCCTGTGCAGTGGAGGGGAGGACGCGGAATACCCCGTGCGGCGTCTTACCTCCCGGGCCGCACGCGAACGAGGGGTGGTTGATGGGTGGCAGCGCGCCGATGCGCCCACTGCATGCCGGTCGCCCTCATCTCTGCAGATGGATTTGGTGCGGCCGGGCGAGCAGCGGCCCGGGGGCCCAGGTGAGCCCTGCGACCTCCGGGCCGACAGCCACTACCTCCCGGGGATTGTAGAGCCAGACGGCGGGCACATCTCGCTGTAGGATGTAAAGAATTTCGTCTTTGATTGATCGCTGTTGTTCAATTCCCGCCGCACATAGTTTCTCCAGCAGCAGGTCCATTCGGGGATTGCGGTAGCGCCCATCATTGTAGGGCCCGTCGCTGGACAACATGGGACGCAGATCGATGCCGGGAGCGATCTGCAGCTGGGCCAGGGCTGCAGTGAACTGGCCGGTGAGCAGTCGGCGTTCCGTCTGCAGGAGCGACGCAACTTCCGGTTGCACCAGTATCCCGAGTTCGCAGAGGACGTCGGCGGTCCAGTCGGCCACGGTGGGAATCTCCCTCCACAACGGTGTCAGCAGGTCAAACTGTGCCCGCTCATTCCCGGAGATCAGTACACCCTCCCGCCGGTCATGCGACCATCCCGCTTCCTGCAGCAGGCCGACGGGGTCCTCCCCGTCGGTCCCGTTGTCCGTGGAGTGAAGGGCGGAGATCGGGGGCCAGGGTCCGGAGGCGCCCGGAGCGTCGATGGGCGGATCCTTCTCCCAGGCCCGGTTGAGGGCTATCGCGACGGCCCGACGCGTCCTGGGGTCGGCCAGCACGGGCGGCTCATCCCGCAGGGAAAGGTACACGACATCTGTCAGGGGCAGTGCTACATCCCCGGGGTGTTCGCCGGCCGGTTGCAGGGCAATATGAGCTGTGCCCGTCTCCACCGCACGGCGCCGCAGCTGGGGATTTTCCACCGGTACGATGCTCATCGCATCCAGGAGAGGAGCTCCTCTCCAGTGGGATTCGTTGGCCACCAGCAGCGTCTGTCCGTGCGGCGACCATTTCTCCATTTTGAACGGACCGGTGCCGACGGATTGGTAGTTGTAGCTTTGCACCCCATATTCCTCTAGTGCCGCCGCGGAGACGATTGGGATGGTCATCAGTTCGGGTGGGGATGTGAATGAGCGTCGGAAGACGATCTGCAGCTTGGAGTCGTGCACCACTTCAATCTCCAACACATCGGCGAGAAGAGGGCGTAGGGGAGAGGGGGGATCCGAGGCGGTCATTATGTGTTCGTACGTTGCGCGCACGTCGTCAGCGGTGAACCGACTTTCGTCGTGCCAGTGCACGTTATTGCGCAGCTGCACGCGCCACGTGCGGCCGGCATCCTGCGTATACCACACCCTGGCCAGTACCGGCACCAGCTGGCCGTGCTCGTCGGGAGCGACCAGGGGTTCGTGGACGAGGGCAGTAGTCATTGCGGTGACCGGATCTATCGCCGACGGGGGGAATATGTTCCGCACGGGAGTGGGGACCACCACCGTCAGGTGAGCCTCATCCTCTCTCTGTCCGGGATTTCTCTCTGCGGTCAGGGTTCCCACCACCAGAGTGCCGACCAGCATAATCGTCAGAACGTACTTCAGCATGGGCATCACTCCTGATTGAACTCTATGCGGAGTTTTCCGTCCGCATCAGGTTCCCCGGAAGGGTTCCTGGCTTGCGGCATGGAATTCTCACTATGGGTGTATAGAGATCGCCTGTTACCTGGCGAGGGGACCGTCCGGATATCACCATGCGGTTGAATCGGACGCTTTTCGCCCCTCCGACGGGAGGGAGTGAAGGCAATGCAACGCAATGTCGGCATAGTGACCCTGGGGCAATCTCCCCGGCGCGATGCCGTGGCGGCCATGCAGGAAGTATGGAGTGATGAGATACATGTCTGCGATCGCGGGGCACTCGATGGGCTGAGTGAGGAGAGAATTGCCGATTTGAAGCCGGAAGCAAATGAGACGGCACTGGTCACTCAGCTGCGGGACGGGCGTTCTGTACTGCTGTCGCGTGCGCGTATGGAAGGCCTCATCCAGGAATCGGTCAACGAACTGGCGGAAGAAAAGTATGATCCTATCGTGATCTACTGCACCGGTCCGTTCGATCTGGATCCCGGTCCCGTGACACTGGTGCAGCCCCGCTCCATTCTGACTGCCCTGGTCCGGGCACTGGTTCCGGGAGCGAGATTGGGAGTTCTGGTTCCCGAGGACAGCCAGCGGGCTGCGCTGGGGGATCTGTGGGAGAATGAGGGGTTTGCGGTCACGGCGGCGGTGGCATCACCGTATGAGTTTGCCGATGAACCAGAGCATTTCGCCCGGGCCGCCGATCAGTTTGCGGCGGGGTCGGTCCAATTCTGTGTGCTGGATTGCATGGGCTACACAGAATCGATGCGGGAGTTTATTGTTGAGCATGTGGGCGTCCCGGCCATCGTGGCCAGGACCGCCGTGGCTCACACAGTTGCGACGATTCTCTGAGCGAATGCTGCAGTGCGGAAAGTGGGGGGGATGAATGTGAGCGAATTGTCCGAAGATGGACGCAGGCAGATGCTCAAAGAACTTTCAGAAGTACCCGGAGTATCGGGCTATGAGGAGTCGGTGGCCGACTGCATGGTTCGCTGGCTGGATGGCATTGCTGACCCCACATATGATGGGCTCGGTAGCGTAATATTCCGTCGGGAGGGATCTTCTCCCTCCCCGCGCATCATGCTGGCCGGCCACATGGACGAAATAGGATTCATGGTTCGGCAGGTGACCGAGGGCGGCTTCATCAGGTTTCAGACACTCGGCGGATGGTGGGATCAGGTTCTTCTGGGACAGCGGGTAGTTGTCAAGACCCGGGAGCGCGATCTGCCCGGAGTTATTGGTTCCAAGCCCCCGCATATCCTGCCGTCGGAAGAACGGAAGAAGCTGGTCAAGACCAAGGACATGTTCATCGATGTGGGGGCAACTGATCGGGACAAGGCAGAAGAACTCGGAGTTAGGGTTGGTGACCCAATCATACCCTACTCCCCCTGCACCGAGATGGGAGATCCCGATCTGTTGATGGGCAAGGCCTGGGATGATCGGATTGGCTGTGCTCTGATTGTGGAGCTGCTCCGCCGCCTGTCCGGGGATGAGCACCCCAACACCGTATATGGAGTGGGTACAGTACAGGAAGAGGTGGGCCTGCGCGGCGCCGAAACCAGTGTGGATATAGTGGAGCCGGACGTTGGGATTGCCCTGGAGGTGAGCATTGCTGGCGATGTTCCCGGGGTTGAGGACCACGAATCCACCGATGAGCTGGGTAAAGGTCCCTCGCTGCTGTTCTACGACGCGAGCATGATTCCCAATCTGCAGCTGCGCGATCTGGTTATGGATGTGGCGCGGGACAACGATATACCCCTGCAGTCCGCCATGATGCCCCGCGGTGGAACGGATGCGGGCAAAATGCACATCCACGGAGCGGGCGTGCCCGGGGTGGTTCTCGGGGTGCCCACCCGGTACATCCACGCGCACGCGGGAATACTATCAGTCTCCGACTACTGTAAGACACTTGACCTGCTTACTGCCCTGATGCGGGTACTGGATGAAGACACAGTGCAATCGCTGAGACGAAACTGAGGAGGTTGGCTGCATGACGGAAAAGATGAAGGCGTTGGTGAAGGATGAAGCCGCACCGGGTCTGACTCTGCGCGAGGTAGATGTGCCAGCGTACGGACGCGATGAAGTCCTCATCCGCATCCGGGCGGCATCGATATGCGGTACCGACTATCACATCTATTCCTGGGATGAGTCCATGCGCGAGCGCGTGAACCCTCCCCTCATTGCCGGACACGAGTTTGTCGGCGAGATCGCAGCCCTGGGCGACGAGGTCTCCGGGTGTGCGGAGGGCGATCTGGTCACGGCAGAGACGCACATCGTCTGTGAGGTGTGCCCGCAGTGCCGCATGAATCAGCGGCATGTATGCAGCAATACGGAGATCATTGGCGTCGATGTGGATGGCTGTTTTGCCGAGTACATTGCCCTTCCTGCTGTGAACATATGGCCCATCGACCGTCACCTCGATCTCGGTGTGGCCTCAGCACTGGAGCCCCTGGGCAACGCCGTGCACACCGCCCTGGCCGGACCCGTCGCCGGAGCCCGCATCGCCGTGACCGGATGCGGTCCCATTGGCTTGATGAGCATCCCGGTCCTCAAGATGTGTGGGGCGAGGCAGGTCATAGCGACGGAGGTCAACCCCTACAGGATAGAATTGGCCCGGAAAATGGGAGCAGATGCGGTGTTGAATCCAGCGGAAGAGGATGTTGTCGCGCAGGTGGGTGACCTGACGGACGGAGAGTGGGCTGACGGGGTGCTGGAGATGTCCGGCAGTCCGGTCGCCATCGATCAGGCCTGCAAGATGGTTCGCATGGGTGGACGTGTCAGTCTCCTGGGGCTTCCCTCCGAGACGGAAGTCACGCTGAATCTGGGAGACGATGTGGTATTCAAGGGCCTGGACCTGCAGGGAATCGTGGGGCGCCGCATGTGGGAGACCTGGCGTCAGATGGAGGGCCTTCTCGCCGCCGGACTGGACGTGAGTGAAGTGATGACGCACGAGATGCCCATGGAAGAGTTTGCTGAGGGAATGCGTCTGATGGAATCCGGGGAGTGTGGCAAGGTGGTCCTGATTCCCTGAAGCGTATTTACACCCGGGTTCCGCTTATTGTAATATACTGGTATCCAGCTGTGGTGGAGGTATGTGCAGTTGATCGAATTCAAGGGGTCCAGTGAAGGAATTCGCATGATCATTGGTGCCGATGCCCTGGCCGAGGATGGGGAGAAGCTGCGGGAGCGGCTGCGTGACAAGCTGGAAGATATCGGCAGCTTCCTCTCCGGTGCGAGGATAATGGTGGAGCTGGAAAGTGAGGAGCTGGCCGGCGAGGCGGTTGACCTGATAGTGTCGATGCTTTCCGAACACTCTGATATGACCCTACAGGCGGTGCGCTGCCGGGGTGTCGGTTCCGATGGGGGTAAGGATGTGTCCACCGATATCCGCATGGGCCAGGGCGCCCGCGAGAGTGTTCCGGCCGGCCCGGCCGACTGGGTCGACTTTCACCTGTCCACCGTGCGGGGTGGACAGAGCATTCATTCGCCCCGCTCTCTGGTGGTGATGGGCAGCGTCAATCCGGGGGGAAGCGTTACCGCAGTCGGCAACATATACGTTCTGGGGAGTCTGGGGGGAGTAGCTCACGCCGGCTATGCCGGGGACGATGAGACCTGGATCTATGCCTGGAAGATGAACCCGCTGCAGCTGCGCATCGGTGAGCATCTGGCCCGCAGTGCGCAGGATGAGGAGGGCGAGGTGCCCGAATGTGCGGTCGTGGATGAGGGGCGCATCTGCGTCTATCCCGCGGATCACCTGGAAGAACTGGCTGCCCGGCAGGCCCGAAGACATGCCGGTAACCATCTCAATGTGGCGAAGAATGACACCTGAAGCGGGTGCCGCGCTGCAGCCGGCGGGTCGGCCGCGGCACCCGCTGCATGCCGGGCGTGATAGCTGGCACGCGCTGTAGTAGCGCACTCATGTGTCGAGGGTCCCGGCAAAATGGTAGTGTTTTGCGGCGGCCAGGTCGCCCGTCACCAGGACTGCGGCGTGGCCGGCCACTTCTATGCCCCTGTTTTGCAGCTGCTGGCTCAGTCCGCGCAGCGGATCCGGGTTCCAGGCCACGTCTGTGACCAACATCACTGCAGCATCATTCAGCTGTGCCAGATGATCTCGCTCCGCGCTCCAGGGGCAGCCATCTTCGTCGCCCAGCCCGATGGGATGATGCAGATCCCCGCGGCAGCTGCGGTGAACTGGCACATAATTCTCCCGCCCCAAAAAGCTGGATAACACGTGCAGGAGCGGCAGGCAGCGGGGCGCCACTCCCACCAGCACATCCCAGGACTGCCGTGCCAGCTCGCCCGATAGGCTACCCGCTGCCAGGTTGGTTAGAGCCACGTTGCCGTTGAACCGCAGGCGCGGCACCATTTCTCCCGCATCGGTGCGCATCCATTGTGGCACATGTTCAATGCCGCAGACTTCAATTGTTTGCTTCTCATGCCTCATGCTGTGTCCTCCCGCTGAACTCCTCGCTACCGGCTGATCCCACTCAGATCGGCGTTGCACAGTGCCCGGGAAAGATCGACACACGCTCGCACGTCGCCGTAGTCCACCATCTCGCTGGGGCCGTGCAGATATCGTGTCGGGATGGAGATGCAGCCCGACGGTATCCCCGATCTGCTCAGGTGTATGGCGCCCGCGTCAGTGCCGCCAAACTCGAGAACTTCCCGCTGGTGCTTGATGTCATTTCCCTCCGCCAGATCCAGCAGCAGCTGTTTGACGCCCGGATGCGCTATCAGGCTGCGGTCCATTATCTTGATTGCCGCTCCCCCGCCCAGCGAGACGTCCAGGCGGCGGGCCTTTGGCGTGTCTCCCGAACCGGTGACATCGAGTGCGATACCGAGGTCGGGACGCACCTGATAGGCTGCAGTGCGTGCGCCGCGCAACCCCACCTCTTCCTGCACACTGAATACTGCCGCTATGCGGTTGCGGGGATTATCCAGTTCCTTCAGGGTCTGGGCCAGCACCGCACACCCGATCCGGTCATCCATGGCCTTGGACAGCAGCCGGTCCTCCATATCGACCAGGGGACGGTGGAAGCTGGCGGCATCGCCGACTTCTACATACCTGCGGGCCTCATCCCGCGAGGTGCAGCCGATGTCGATGAAAAGCTTCTCCATCTTGAGATTCTGAATTTTATCTACCCGCTCCGACCCCACAGTGCCTATGCGCCCGCTGGCGAACACCACTCTCTCATCCAGCATTCGATGGGGCTGGATTCCCCCGATGTTGGAGAAGCGGAGAAAACCGTCCTCGTCTATGTGGGTCACAATGAGGCCGATTTCATCCATGTGCGCGGAAAACATCAGGGTCGCATCGGCATCTTCCGGTCCGCGGGTGGCAATGAGATTGCCGAGTGTATCAGTATACATATCGTCGGTGCATCCGGCGATCTCGTCAGCGATCACCTTACGTATTGGTTCCTCGTGGCCGGCTACGCCGAACTCCTCGACGAACCTCCGTATCATCTCTTTCACGGCCTGAATCCCTCCTCAATTCTGGTGAGAAATGCCGTAACCAGGCGCACGCCGTCAGCAAAGTCGTCCCGGTGCATGACGGACACCGGTGAGTGAATGTAGCGGCAGGGAGTGGAAATCGTCACGGCCGGCACTCCACCCCGACTCAGGCTTATCGGGCCGGCATCGTTTCCTCCCGCTGTGCTCCGGCGGAACTGGTACGGGATGTCGTTCTCCTCGGCAGTACGTATCATCTCCCGCAGCATACCGGGGTGGGCAAAGCTGGTGCGGTCCATGAGACCCAGAGCCGGTCCATCCCCCAGGCGGGTGGATTGCCCGTGCTCCCTCACTTCGGGAACGTCGGCACAGGTGGTTCCCTCCAGTACCAGTGCAACGTCCGGTGCGAGACTCCAGGCCGCCACGCGGGCCCCCCGCAGGCCCACCTCTTCCTGCACGGTGAAAGCGGCGCACAGGGGAACTTCCGTGTCGATGTCGAGCAGATCCAGCAGCTGGGCGCATCCGGCACGATCGTCAAACGCCTTGCCCTTGTACCGGCCATCGCCGAGCTCCTCGAAGGCGGTGGCAAAGTGTGCGTAGTCCCCCGGTTGCACTGCCTTGCGGGCCTCTTCCTTCCCGGCCGCTCCGATATCAATGTACATTTTGTCGCTGGTGGTAACCTTTTTCTGCTCGCCGGGTTCTTGTGCGTGCACTGGTTTCGACCCTATAACGCCCGGCACCCGGTCGGCGCCGATCTGCACGGCGGTGGAAGGCAGTACGCGGTCATCTATACCGCCGACCTTTTTGAAGCTCAGGTAGCCCTTTTCGTCTATGTGCGAAATCATCAATCCGACCTCATCCATGTGCGCTGCAATCATGAGGCGAGGTAGATCGGGGTTCCCGTGCCGTATGGCCAGCAGGTTACCCAGGGCGTCCACGCGCATCTCATCGACCCGGTCCTCCGCCTCGCGCCGGATAATCTTTCGCACTGTCCCCTCGTTGCCGGCTGCGCCCGGAGCCTCAGTGAGTTCACCAAGAATCTTCATAGAATCCCTCCAGGAACTCGCGATCCACACTCGCGGCAAAATGAGCCAGGAGCGCACCGGAGTTTTTGATGTCTGATTCACTGAGCATCTCTACCGTGGTGTGCATATAGCGCAGGGGGATGGATACCACGGCCGTGGGCACCCCGCTTTTCGTAACCTGCATTCCCCAGGCATCCGTTCCACTGTGGCCCGGTTCTATTTCCATCTGGTGCGGAATGCGCTCCTCTTTGCAGATGTGCAGGAGCCGCCCGTACAGGTGTGGATGTATATTTGCTCCCTGCGCCAGGACCGGTCCCTCGCCCACCTGTACATCGACGGTCGGCGGAATGCCCGGCGAGCTGGCCACGGTCACATCTGCGGCTATGCCCACATCCGGCATTATCTCATAGGTGCTGATCATGGCCCCGCGCAGTCCGACTTCCTCCTGCACCGTGGCCACCAGGTACACATCTGCCGCGCAGCGCAGCCGGTCCAACTTCTGTGCTGCCTCATACAGCGTTGCCACTCCGGCCCGGTCATCCATGGCCTTTCCGGCCATGCGGTCTCCCGCAAGGTCCTGTGTCTGACGGCGGAGTGCGATCATATCGCCGACCTGCACGAGTTCGCGGGCCGCCTCACCGTCCAGCCCCACATCAATGTACATGTCCTTCATCTCAATGGCCCGCTTTCTCTCCTCGGCGGAGATGAGGTGCGGCGGTTTCACGCCGATTACTCCGGGCAGACACTCCCGTCCCATGACCTGCACTTCGGCAGCCAGAAGGTTACGCGGGTCCACACCGCCCACCGGGGCGAAGCGGAGGAAACCGCGCTCCTCCACCTTTGTGACGATCAGGCCTATCTCGTCCATGTGCGCGGCGACCATCACCGCGGGCGGGTCCTCAGCGCTTCCTCTTATGCGCATGATCACGTTTCCCATCGCGTCCCGCAAGACGTCATCAATGAGCGGTCGGAAGCACCTGGTTACAATGTCCCCCACTGAGTCCTCGGTTCCCGCAACGCCAGCTGCTGCGCACATCTCCTGCAGGAAATCGCGGGTATCAACTATTCCTATCTGGTCATCCATCGCTGGCCCCCTTTCATCTGCTCCACTTCGTAACTGCTTCTCCTCCGTTCAGACCGCTCCTGCCTCCCGCGGGGAAAGCTGTCAGCCTGTCGCACGTCCCGACAGGATGCGATGCTGTGGACGGAGAGTCGGGGACGGGTCTGTCGCGTAGTGGCGGGGGATGCGCATCGGTTTGCCGGAAATGCTGATGAGCAGAGGATCGCTGCATGGTACAATGTCGGCAGTTTTCAGGTAGGATATTTTCCTCCGGTAGAGAATCCCAGACAACAGGAGGGATACGATGAGCATCAAAGAACTGATTCAAAACCGCAGAAGCGTTCGGCGATTCAAGGATGAACCGGTTTCCGACGAGGAAATAACCGAGCTGCTCGAAGCTGCCCGCTGGGCTCCCAGTGCCGGCAACCAGCAGCCCTGGCATTTTTACGTGGTCCGCGATGAGAACCTGTTGGAGCAGCTGGTGGATGTGGCATTTGGCCAGAGTTTTCTGGCCGAGGCGCCGGTGGCCATAGTTGTGTGTGCCGAACCAGAGCGATCGGCCCGGCGTTACGACGATCGTGGGCGGCAGCTGTACTGCCTGCAGGATACGGGTGCGGCCATTCAGAACATGCTGCTTCTGGCAGAGAACATGGGGCTGAGCTCGTGCTGGATGGGAGCATTTGATGAAGAGCAGTGTTCGCGCGTACTCTCGCTTCCGGATGAGCGCCGACCCGTCGCCATACTCCCCATAGGGCATGCGGACATCGATCCAAAGGCACCCAGGCGGCGCCCGCTGGAGGAAATCACTGATTACCTCTGAGGGAGGAATCCGATGCAACGATTTGTGCTGGCAGATCTGTATCGCCTGAGGCGACCCTCCTCTCCCGCGGTTGCACCCGACGGACGCAGGGTCGCATTTGTCGTCCGGGGCTGGCGGAGCCAGGAGGACCGGGGTTATTCGGACCTGTGGATGGTTCGTACCGACGGGACCGGCTCCCCGCACCGGCTGACGCGGGTGGCAGAAAATGATGCCTCGCCCGCGTGGTCGCCGGACGGGCGTTTTCTCGCCTTTCTGTCCGACAGACCGGATGAGCCGGACCGCCGGGAGGAACGGGGCAAACGGGAGGACGATGCTGCCGGTGAGCGGGGTCGTGAGATCGCTCAGCAGATCTGGGTCATGGATATGCAGCTGGGGGGCGAGCCCCGCCAGGTGACCTGTCGGGAGGAGGGCGTCGAGGAGTTCAGCTGGTCGCCCGACGGCCAGCACATTGTCTTTTCCTCGCGCGACCCCGATGAACTTCAGCGCGAGTATCTCCGGAGCATCCGCGGTCAGAAAAAGCGGGGAGGGCGTGGGCCGCACGTCATCCGCCGCACCCAGCACAAGCATGACCTCGCCGGTTACCTGGACGAGGTGTCCACTCACCTGTTCATCGTGCATGTGTTCACGGGAAAGATGCGGATACTCACGCGGGGGTCCTGTGATGAGAGGTCTCCCCAGTGGTCGCCCGACGGTCGATGGATATCTTTCATATCCAATCGGACGGGAGACCCCGATAACAACCGTCGTTTCGACATCTGGGCTATTTCTCCTGACGGGGAGCAGTGCCTCCGCGTCACCCGGGGCGATGTGGATGCGTCGCACCTCCGCTGGACGCCAGATTCGCGCGGGCTCATCTTCACCTCCCGGTCCGAGCCGGAAAATCCCTATCTGCTGAACCCTCTGCTGTCCGTGCAGCTGGAGGATGCAGAGCCGGTGGACGATCTGGCCAGTTGGGTGGGGCGGGGATGGTCGGTCATAGGGGGACGGGTGCCGGATGATCCCGGCGGTGATCCAGTGCAGAGCGCCCGCGCCTACCCGATACCGGAAGAGCGCACGCCCGCGACCCCGGTGAGCGAAGGACTGCGCCTTCCCATCGTCGGCTCGCCGGTGTGGGCGGAGGAGACCCGCATGGTGCTTCCCGTCGCCGACCGGGGCCAGACCCGCCTGATCGAGACTGACCTGGACGGCTCTACACGGGTGATTTACCCGCCGCGCGACGACATGCTCACGGTCTCGTTGGGCGGCATCGATGGCGCGGGAGGTGTCACTGTCGCCGGCATCGAGAACCCGGAGGCGGGTGTAGATCTGTTTGCCTTCACTCGCGCAGAGCCCGAACCCATCCGGTTAACCGCCCTGAACGAAGAACTGCTGCAGGAGCGACGCACTGCCAGTTATCGGAGACTGCAGTTCAACAACAGCGATGGAGATGAAGTGGAGGCTCTGCTGGCCCTGCCGCCGGATATGTCGTGGGAAGAGGGGAATCCCGTTCCGCTCATCGCAAAGATCCACGGAGGCCCCATGTTCTATGATGCTCCGGGCTTCAGCTTCTCCGAGCAGTACTGGGCGGGCATGGGCTACGCTGTGCTGATGGTAAACTACCGCGGGTCAATTTCCTATGGCGAGGAGTTCACCATGGCCATTCGGGGGGACTGGGGGCCGCGCGAACACGATGATCTGATGTGCGGCGTGCGGGCCGCTGCCGACGGCGGCTGGGCCGATCCGGAGCGCCTGTTCTGCACCGGTTTTTCCTACGGTGGAATAATGACCAACTGGGCGGTGGGGCACACGGATGCCTTCTCTGCTGCCGCCAGTGAACACGGCATGTGGGATTACATATCCGGTTTCGGTACGGATGACTGCCATCTGTGGTGGCAGGATGATCTGGGGGTTCCCTGGCAGAAT
>PUMM01000035.1 GCA_003551365.1 Clostridia bacterium | reverse complement strand
CCGGTGGGAAGGGTGCGGGGAAAGCCGCTGCGAACCTCAGCCGGCGTCAGCGAAGACGTCACATCCCAGTCCTTTGGGCAGCGGTTCAACATAAGGTCACGCACACAGCCACCCACAATGAAGCCCTGTCCGCCCAGCTGCTCTATTCGGCGCAGGACTGACCTCACTTCCCCAGGAATGACGGCAGCGGCGAAAAGTCGGATCCATTGCCGCCTCCCCATCAATTGTGCCCGTCTATGTCGTACATCCCGCACGTAACCACACCTCATAAAAAGTGGGAGGCCGGGTCGCATCCTCCCACAAAATCATAGCTGAAAATGTCAGAATCCCCCCTCAGATTTCACACCACCTGGGGTCGGGATCCCGGACCGTTGTGAACATGTAGAGGCTTCCCGCATCATTTCCCGAATTATTGGTTTCAGAGCTCGCGCGTCCGGAGTCAACCGTCACACTGCGCTCTTCCTCGGGAAGTTCTTCGTGCGAGTCGTCACCCTTTTTCACGCTATGGATGATCTCGCGCACCTCATCACCATCAATGGTCTCTATCTCCAGAAGCCGTCCTGCCAGCTGCTCAAAAGCCTCCCAGTTCTCCTGGAGAAGATCTCGGGCGCGCTGATAGCATCTGGCGATTATCTTGCGTATCTCGCGATCGATGGCTGAGGCCACTTCCTCGCTGTAGTTTCTGTCACGAGTGATATCTCTGCCGAGGAATGGATTCTCCGCCTTATCCCCGTAGGTCATTGGGCCGAGTTCCTCGGACATACCGTATTCGGTGATCATCTGACGCACCATTTTGGTGGATTTTTCCAGATCATCCTGCGCACCCGTACTAATCTGACCAAATACCATCTCTTCCGCCACTCGACCTGCAAGGGCCATGGTCACCCGATCCAGAATCTCTTCTTTTGTGACCAGATAACGATCCTCCAGCGGCATCTGCAGCACGTACCCCAGGGCACCGCCGCGGGGTATAATGGAAATCTTGTGAATCGGATCGGTATGCTTCAGCAAGTCAGCAGCCAGGGCGTGTCCGGCCTCATGATTGGCCACAATCTCCTTCTCCTTCTTGCTTATGACCGCACTCTTTTTCTCCGGACCACCCGCCATTATGCGATCGACAGCCTCCTCGAAATCGCTCATGGTCACATGTGTTTTGTTCTTCCGGGCGGCCAACAGCGCCGCCTCATTGACGGAATTCTCGATGTCTGCGCCCGTGAAGCCCGGCGTTCTGCGTGCCAGAATCTGTGGATCCACATCGTCATCCAGCGGCTTACCTTCCAGATGAATGTGGAAGATATGCTCTCGCCCACGCAGGTCCGGACGATGCAGGGTCAACTGACGATCAAAACGACCGGGGCGCAGAAGTGCAGGGTCAAGAACGTCCGGTCGGTTGGTGGCGGACATGACAATGATGCCTTCATTGACACCAAACCCGTCCATTTCCACCAGCAGCTGGTTCAGGGTCTGTTCCCGCTCATCGTGTCCACCGCCGTAACCCGCACCGCGCTGTCGACCCACTGCGTCTATCTCATCCACAAATACTATGGCCGGTGCGTTCTTCTTGGCCTGCTCAAAGAGATCGCGAACGCGAGAGGCACCCACACCGACGAACATCTCCACAAAGTCGGAACCACTGATGTTGAAAAACGGTACCCCCGCCTCGCCGGCCACGGCCCGGGCCACAAGTGTCTTTCCGGTACCTGGAGGTCCAACCAGTAGCACACCCTTGGGGATTCGGGCACCTATCTTGATATACTTCCTCGGTTCCTTAAGATAATCAGTGATCTCCTCCAGCTCTTCCTTTACCTCATCGATTCCTGCCACATCATTGAAGCTCACTTTGGGAGCGTGCTCCGGTGTGTGCATCTGGGCGCGGCTCTTACCGAACTGCATCATGCGGTTGCCGCCGCCCTGACTCTGCTGCATTATGAAGAAGAAGGCTCCTATCACCAGCAGAACCGGCAGGAAGCTGGTCAATAGAGCCATCCACCAGGCCCCCTGTTCGGTCTCGTGCACCTGATGATCTACCCCGTGTGCTCGCAACATGTCGAACAGCTGGGGATCATTGGTGGGGACGGTGGTCAGAAACTGCGTCCCATCATCCAGGGCGCCCTCTGCCTTGCCGGTTCCCCCCTGCTGGTACGTAATGCTGACAGAAGCCACCTGATCGTCCTCCACCGCAGTCAGAAACTGCGAATATGAGTAGCCGACCGGGTCCTCTTCCTGTCCGGCCAAATACTGTACTACAGTCAGCACCAGAAACAGCAGTACCAGATAGAAGGCCACGCTATGGAAGATCCGGGTCCACCTCATTCTCGTCCTCCTCTACCGGAATTAAACATGGCCGACATCGCATATCAAGATCTCGGCCAGGTATCATCGAACCACAGATGTAGAATGCGTTCCGTCTCACAGTCGACGCGATACTCTTCCGAGAGCCGGACTCCAACCACCCAAGCGATGCGGCTACCAGAGAGGATCACTGGAACCTCATGCCGCCGTCTCCGGGGAATCTTCTCATCAACAAACAGGTCCTGTAGTTTCTTCTCCCCGCGCATGCCTAGTGGTTCCATGCTATCCCCGAAATTCCAGGCTCGCATCCAAATGGGCAAGTCCACCTTATTATAATCGATGAACGCATGGCTCACAAGGGACGGGGGATTACCCCCGATGAGGCATTGCCGCACCGATTTCGCCCGATTTCCCGTCAATACTCGCGCCACCACTCTGCCCTTTCCGGGCAGAAGCAGGTGACCCGGAACCGGCAGCACCGCCGACGGGCAGGCATCCTGCTCTACATACACTTCACCGCTCACGTAGATGGTCCCATATTCGCTGGCAAGTAGCAACCCGCCGGGCAGCTGCAGGCCTCCACCCCCGGAGTGGGAGCGAATGAACTGCAGCGACTCCCACACATTGAGGTAGCTGAGATTCTCGGTAGTCTTTGCCAGCACACGAATGGCCAAACGCAGCAATCTGCGCTGCATGGCCAGCGGGAATCGGAGGAACTCGTCCCGGGGTAGGGTAATGCGGCGCAAATGCCCGCATTCATCCCGGGTCACCCGAGCATGGCTCCGAAACAGTCGCCCGGTCTCTCTGGCCAGAAATTCTTCATCGCCTCGCAATATCTCCGCCAGCTGCGCCAGTGCCCTGTTGACTTCCGGGTTGAAATGCTCCCGCAAATAGGGGATCAGCTCCAGGCGCACTCGATTTCGCTGAAAGTCGGGGCGCAGGTTGCTTGAGTCCACGCGATAGTCAATGCCGCGGGAGGCAAGATACGCCAGGACCTCCTCCCTGGAGCGCTCGAGCATCGGGT
>PUMM01000004.1 GCA_003551365.1 Clostridia bacterium | reverse complement strand
GGGTACCGGTGTCCGGTGCAATGCGGAGGGAGCGAGACAGGGAGAAGAGGTGCTTCGGGCCATGGGAGTACGCGAGGTGGTGCCGTTTCAAATTCCGTACGGACATGCGCACGTCGACGGCCTCATGAACATGGTCGAGCATGAACTCGCCATAATCTTTCCCTGGCAGACCCCGTATGACGTGTGGAAGGCGTTGGTAGATCGGGGGATCAGGGTTATAGAGGCTCCGTCTATTGCCGAGGTGAAGGAGGGGTCGGCTCTCAATGTGGTGAGTCTGGGTGCGGGGAAGATTCTCATGCCCGAGGGCAATCCGCGCACGCGTGATGTGCTCGAGCGGGAGGGAGTGCAGGTGGTCGAGGTGGATGTTTCTGAGCTGCGCAAGGGCTGGGGTTCTCTACACTGCATGACCGCCTTTCTCAAACGTTCCTGATGTAAAGCGGGGGCGGATATCGCGGGATCATCAGTCGGGGTCGAGATGGCGCTCGTATGCCAGGTAGGAATAGATCCGGGCGATGGGCGCGGCCATAACCGCAGCACCTAGTGCCAGTCGCATCCCTCCCTGAAACGGGGAGATGCCCAGGAAAATGGCAATGGCCAATGCCAACCCCAGCGCCGCTCCAGCTGTGCCCATGACGCTGTTCACCGGACGATTGCTGACGACCACGGCCTGACAGCCCTGCAGGGCATGTGAGTAACAGCGGCGATGATAGGGAACCACGGAGAAGATTACGAATGCAGTGACCAGGTTATCGGCGCTGTTGATCCGGCCACCGCAATGCTGGCAGAGGATGTACCTGTTCACACTATTCACCTCCGTCGAGGTTCTGCATTCTAGGTCCGGTGAGCCGTTCCTGCCCGCCGGAGTTGACGGGTGGAGGGAGGATTGCCGTAGCCCGGACGGGAAGCTGAGATTCATGCCGCACGGCCGGTATTCTTTTGAGGGTATGGCTTTGTCCGGAGTTGAAAGCCCCTGAAGCCTGCGTGTCACCCGGGTCTGAGGGGCTCTGCGCCGGTGCATCGGTCTTCAACAGACGAGGGGGCGTTGTGATGATGCTGGAGGTGTCAGATGAGCGTGGCGGTTAGATTTACTCCTGTCGCCATGCTAGCGGCAGTACTGATTCTGCTGCCAGCTCCAGTTGGTACTGAGGGGACGAATGAGGCTCCGGAGCCCGTGGTTCGAGAGCAGGAGTCCGGGGCACGGGTGGAGGTCGTCCCGACGGTGGAGTTGATATCCGGCGTGCTCAGCCGCACCTCCTGGGCGGAGGAATTTGGCCCGCACAGTGGTGCGGGTGAGTACTTCAGCAGTCTCTCCGGCCTTTTCGCCGCCCACGATGAACACCCGGCAATGCACAAGGCGGAGAGCCTGATCGACCGCGGATTTCGTCACGATGCTTTTCCGAATCTGGCCATGCGCCTGCGGCCGGATGAGGAGCTGTCGGTCCGCCACCCCTATGACAGATCACTGGCTGCTCGAGGTGGTGGCGTGGAGGAACTGGAGGGGTTCCGCCATGCTCTGGCGGATCTGGCTAAAGAGGCCGATTTTTTCGCCTTCTTTGCGGATAATCGCGGGCGCTATGAGTCAATGGTGGAAGAAATTGCGGCAGAACTGCCGGCGGAGTCACTCGTCCGGTGGATGGAGGAGTTCTATGGCTGGTCGGGCGACGCGTACATTACCGTTCTCGCACCGGCCATGTATCCCTCCGGGGGGTATGGTGGGCAGGTGGTCACTGCCGGGGGGGATGTGCTGATGTTGAACGTGATACGGGCTGCCGACGAGGCAGGTCCGGTTCGGTTCCCGGCGGGAGAGAGGCTGGCTGGCCTGGCGCTGCACGAGTGGGGGCACTCCTATGTTGATCCCACTCTGGCCGACTTCTCCTCTGAGGTTGTCGAATTGCAGTCCCTCTTTGAACCGGTGGAGTCGCAGATGCGCGAACAGGAGTACGGCAATGTGTTCGTCTTTACCAACGAGCAGGTCTTACGCGCGGTATGCGCCCTGGCCATGCGCGATCTCTACGGTGAGGCGGCTTACGAAAGAGACATAGCATCTAACGAACAGCGCGGCTTCTATTTGACGGCTCACCTGGCCCAGTTCATAGAGAAAGAGTATCGGGGCAATCGGGACCGTTATGAGACGTTTTCTGATTTTGCTCCCGACCTGCTGCACGAGCTCAGTCAGGTTGACCCGGACGAGTTCTCCACCCGCCGCTGGCCGATAACACCCGGCGCGGTGCGGCCGCTGTTTCTCGGGGCGGTTGTCCTCATTGCCGCGATATGGTGGCTGGTGGTGGGCCTGCGTCGTCGACGCCAACAGATCAGGGAGATGGACGAGGATGATGAGATTTACTGGGAGTAAGAGTGGTCGTGACACTGGCCTTCGCGGTGATCTCTGAGGCCCCGTAGAACGAGCTGCCAACATGGATTCAGAGCAAGAACCCTGCCGGATCTGGGAAGCATACTGACTATGAGTATGGGGCTGGGACAAATCTTATGGGAGGGTGGTCCCACATGACGGCAGCATATGTCGACCTGAGTCGGGCCCAATGGCGCGAGCGGGTTGGAGAGGCCTGGAGCGATATGCGGGAGTGTCGGTTGTGTGCGAGAGAGTGCGGGGTCAACCGGCTGGAGGGGGAGAGCGGTTTCTGCCGTACCGGCAGTCTCCCGGAAGTCGCGAGCTACGGGCCACATCCGGGAGAGGAGGCTCCCCTGCGCGGTCGCGCTGGTTCGGGTACCATCTTTTTCTTTGGTTGCAATCTGGGCTGTGAGTACTGTCAGAATTTTGACATAAGCCACGTGGCCCCCGGTCGCGGTATGGCCCTTTCCCGCCTGGGCCGCATAATGCTCCGACTGCAGCAGCTGGGATGCCCCAACGTTAATCTGGTGAGCCCCAGCCACGTCATTCCCCAGATCCTCGGGGCACTGGCGTGGGCAGCTGAGCGGGGGCTGAAGATTCCAGTGGTATACAATACGGGGGGCTATGATTCCCTGCGCGGCCTGCGTCTTCTGGAAGGTGTGGTGGATATCTACATGCCTGACCTGAAATATCAGGATGCTGATGCGGCGGAGCTTCTCTCCGCCGCGCCGGACTATCCTGAGGTGAACCGGGAGGCCATTCGCGAGATGCACCGGCAGGTTGGCGATCTGGTTGTCGACCGGCGTGGGGTGGCGCAGCGGGGACTGCTGGTCCGCCACCTTGTCTTGCCGAACGATGTGGCCGGCAGCGAACGCGCCATGGAGTTTTTGGCGGATCTCTCTCCCAATACGTTCGTCAATGTCATGGATCAGTATCGGCCCGTACACCGGGCCGGCCATTATCCCGAGATTGCCCGGCCC
>PUMM01000080.1 GCA_003551365.1 Clostridia bacterium | reverse complement strand
CGTGAAAATCCAACCAAGAGCGAAAATCGTTGCGAAAATCAGCGCGACCCACCCGCACGCGCGCTACTTGCCGGATGCATGATGATGGGCTCTGGCGGAATGGTGGTACTGGATGACACTACCTGTATGGTCGATGTCGCCAGATACTTCCTGGATTTCACCTTCGAAGAATCCTGTGGCCAGTGCGTCCCCTGTCGGCTCGGCACACACCAGATGCTGGCCATACTCAACGACATATGTGCGGGCAGAGGCAAAGAAGGTGACATCGAGCGCCTACTGGAACTGGGAGATTCCATTGTGGAATCCTCTATCTGCGGTCTGGGCACGTCTGCTCCAAATCCAGTCCTGAGCACGATTGAACACTTCAGAGACGAATATGAAGCTCACATCAAGGATCAGAGATGCCCGGCTCTGGTATGTAAAGATCTTATACGTTACAGAATCGATGCAGACAGGTGTGCCGGATGTGGTCTCTGTAAGAGTGCCTGTCCAGTGGATGCCATTGAGGGCGAAACCCGAGAGCCTCACGTCATCAAGTATGATGAGTGCACAAAATGTGGCATCTGCCATGCAGAATGTCCGGAGCACTTCCGCGCCATAGAATGCCTGACGGGCGAAGAGAATCTCTCCGTCGTGAACTGAAGGGATGGTCCAGGGATGTTTACACTGACGATTAACGGCATAGAAGTCAAGGCGGAGGAGGGCATGACTGTCTTTGAGGCAGCGGACGAGGCAGGAATTTACATCCCGACCCTCTGCCACCATGAGGATCTGTCCACCTTCGGAGGATGCCGCGTTTGCATGGTTGAGGCCGATGATCGCCTGGTGACGGCCTGCCGTGCTCCGGTTGAGGATGGAATGGTTGTCCGTACGGACTCCCCCCAGATCAGACAAATTCGCCTCAACAACGTAGAGCTGATACTCGCCAACCACAATGAGGACTGTCAGACGTGCGACAGGAGCAGCAACTGCCAGCTGCAGAAAGTGGCGGCCTTTGTAGGAGTCACGTCCGATCGAATGAAGGATATGCGCCGCTTCGTAACGGATGAACCCGTCGACGATAGCAACCCTTTTTTCTACCGGGACCACACCAAGTGCATTCTCTGCGGCGTATGCATCCGAACATGCGAAGAGATAAACGGCATTGCGGCCCTTGATTTTGCCTTCAGGGGGTACGGAACGTCGGTCAGTGTCCTCGGCGACAAGCCCATCCATGAGTCGAATTGCGAATCATGTGGTGAGTGCGTTGAAAGATGCCCGACTGGCGCTCTGAATGCGACGGAGCAGTACATACCGGAATATGAAGTGGACACAGTATGTCCCTATTGTGGAGTGGGTTGCGGAATAACTGTCGGGGTGCGCGGTGAAGAAGTGGTAAGCGTGCGAGGGACCAGAGATAATCCTGTCAACTCTGGTGAACTCTGCGTGAAGGGCCGCTACGGATTCGGTTTCATAAACCACCCGGATCGCCTCAGATCTCCTCTGATCAAAAAAGATGGAGAGTTTGAGGAAGTCTCCTGGGACGAAGCTCTCGATCTGGTCGCCAGTAAACTGGATGGGTACAAAGAGAAGTACGGTGCCGATTCGCTGGCGGGTATAAGCTCGGCGCGGTGCACAAACGAAGAAAACTACCTGTTTCAGAAGCTCTTCCGCGCAGTGGGCACCAACAATGTTGACCACTGTGCTCGACTGTGTCACGCGCCAACAGTAGCTGGCCTCGCCTCAACATTTGGCAGCGGCGCCATGACCAATAGCATCGCGGACATCGAGGAAGCTGAGGCCTTCTTCGTCATAGGTTCCAACACGACGGAAACCCATCCTGTCATTGGATACAGGGTTAGGAGAGCTGTGAAGAAAGGGGTACCGCTCATTGTTGCGGATCCCCGATCCATTCAGCTGGCCGAAATGGCTGATATCCACCTGCAGCTTCGCCCTGGAACCAATGCAGCTCTGCTCGTGGGACTCGCCAAGGTGATCGTGGAAGAGGATCTCTATGATGAGGGTTTTGTGCAGGAGAGGTGTGAAGGGTTTGCTGATTATGTAGAAACCCTCGATTCCGTCTGCCTGAGCGATATGGCGGAAATCACCGGAGTCCCAGAGGACAAGATCAGACAGGCCGCTCGCATCTATGCGCAGAGCAACCCGTCGACCATCCTGTATGCCATGGGAATCACCCAACACTCGCACGGCACCGATAACGTTCTTGCCCTGGCCAATCTGGCCATGCTTACAGGCAACCTGGGCGTTCGCGGGGGAGGAGTTAATCCCCTCAGAGGGCAGAACAATGTGCAGGGAGCCTGTGATATGGCAGCGCTGCCCAACGTGTTACCCGGCTACCAGCCAGTGACGTCCGAGGAGAGTAGACAGAAGTTTGCCGACGCCTATGGGGTGCAGCTCTCCGGAACACCGGGTCTAACTATGACAGAGATATTTGCGGCTGCGGGTGCCGGCGAGCTGAAGGGGCTTTACATTATGGGTGAAAACCCAATAATGAGCGAAGCCGATGCGGGAGAAGTGGAGCAAGACCTGAAGAATACGGAGTTCCTTGTTGTGCAGGATATTTTCCTGACGGAAACTGCGGCCCACGCCGATGTCGTTCTTCCAGCTGCCTGCTTTGCCGAGAAGAATGGGTCTTTCGTGAACACAGAGAGGCGCATTCAGAAGATCAGAAAGGCCATCAACCCGCCCGGTGACAGCCGAGATGACGCTGATATCATCTGTGATTTAGCAAACAGGATGGGGTTGGATGGCTTCAGTTATGAAGGTCCAGAAGATGTCGTTGTGGAAATCGCCTCTCTCGTACCCAGCTGGAAGGGTGTCTCGCATGATAGATTGAACGAAGGTGGTCTTTGCTGGCCCTGCACCAGCGACGAGCATCCCGGCACGCCCATTCTCTATACAGATAGTTTCCTGCGGGAGGGTGGGAAGGCCCGGTTCGCTTCGGTGGCCTACGAGCCACCGCAGGAGAGTGTGGATGATGACTATCCCTTCATTCTCACAACCGGGAGAATACTCTACCATTTTCACACAAGCACCATGACCAGAAGGAGCACCGGCCTGAGTACCCTGCGCGACCGGGAGAAAGTCATGATGAATCCGGTAGATGCAGAGAACCTGGGCTTAGTCGAAGGAGACGAAGTGAGGATAACCTCGCGACGAGGTGCGGTCACAGCTGAGGTTGAGCCCACCGAACAGATGGGGCAGGGTACGGTGTTCATGACATTCCACTTCGCGGAGGCCTGTGCCAACATACTAACGAACAGCGCACTTGACCCCGTATCCAAGATCCCGGAACTTAAAGTCTGTGCAGTTCGTGTGGAAGCAGTGTAAGGTATGCCCCGTCCTGGGGCCCCAATAGCCTGCCCGCG
>PUMM01000100.1 GCA_003551365.1 Clostridia bacterium | reverse complement strand
CAGAAATGGACTGGCGTTTAATCAGCAGACGACCTCGTAAGTTCCTGTTGGAATCCTCGTTCGTGAACGAAGTGAACGGGCGGGGAGGATGTCAATATTATCGGATACTTTTACGGCATTGCTGGTGTGATCCTCCTGATATCATTGCTATTTGGTACTCAACAGGATCCCCCAATAGCGGTCAGGTTCGGCGTGCCACATTATCCCGAAACTGCGTTGACCGTGTTCATTGGTTTCCTTGCCGTCGTTCTGGCATACGGCTATCTGAACTGCAAGAGATGGGGCTACTGGTTGATGATCGTTTTCTCCGCACTCTTTCTCATGGTCAGCCTGGATCAACACGTAGACACGTTCGGGAGGGACAGCTTCACTCCCAGGTGCCCTGAGCTTCCCACCCGTTGTGCACGGCTTTGGACAGCATGACTCAGTTGACGCGGAAAGCCCCATGTTCGACATCGAATGGGAGTGCGCCCAGAGAAGCTCATCATCAGCGGGTGAGAGTATCGCCCGGGTAACCACCCTGTGGCCCGGTAGCAGGGTGGTGACTTGCCCGGGAAACGAGGTGGGTCGAAGCCCAGCGCCAAGAGCCCGACAGGGGGAGCGACTGAGCGGTCCGCAGCACAAAGCAAAGCCTGCCGCTCCGTCAATGTGCTCGTGCACACGGGGGAAAGAAGAAGCCGAGCCCGGTCCTGCAGGGTAAAGGCCACGGATTGGATCGAGAACCTGGGAAGTCGCCCCGAAGAATCTCCCGGCGTAGAGGACGCGGAACGTTCAGGGGGTGATGGTGGGAAATGCGGGACAAGATGCTGGATAGAGCTAAAGAGGTGACTCGCACCGGTCCGCTAGATCCTTTAGAACGAATCGATGTGGAGACTATATCCGAGGAAGTGAAGCAAATCGTGGTGGTTTTGCGAAGTGGACTCAGAAGTCAGGCTTTCGAAGGAGGAGCAGACAATGAATTACTTCCAAGGGCTCAGCTACGTTTTCGGTACCATCCTCATCCTGACCCGGCTGCTCATTCAGTTTTTCCCGGAACGCTGGAATAGATTCGAATTGAACACCGCGTACACGGAAGAGCAACCGAGATGGATCTGGTATGTGGGAGGTTTTGGCCTGCTGCTGGTTCTGTTTACTTGGTATCAGCACTTCACCCTGGACGTACCCAATTCCCTGGCCATCACCCTGGTGCTCTCGCTTACCCTGATTAAGACGTCACAGGTACTTTTTAACTATCAACAGTTTCGGCAGTTCGTGGTTCGAGTGCTCACTGAAGATCGCGCAGTGCTGGCCAGGATCAATGTCGCTGCGACGCTACTCGGTCTTGCTGTCCTTTCGATGGGTTACTGCCTCTATTGAGCGGGAGCATCTTCGGCAAAATATCGCAGGCGAAGGGTGCCGGTGAACTAAGCACAGGGGCGGGGTGCATGCGATACCCATCGATCTCGTCTCCGGCAGGCCATGCGCAAGCGTAGCGAGGTACCGAAGTGACCGCGTTGGGAACGAGAGTTAGGGGGATCCGTATCGTCCGAGCTTGTCGGCACGATATTGATGCCGGTCGGTGCGGTGAGCGGTGTCCCGAGGTAGGGCCAGGCGAACTGGTTGACCGCCCGGGAGGGCTGTTCAACTCTTCGCCTTCCGGCGCAGGAAGTAGAATCCTGGTGCGGCGATGGCCATTATCCCTCCCAGCAGCAGCCACCCGGTCTGGTAGGTGCCGGTGGCATCTGCCAGCCAGCCAAATAGGGGTGGGGCAACCAGCATACCCCCCCTGTTGAACACCATGGCCAGTCCCGTTGCCATTCCTACCTGCCCCTCGTCGGCCAACTCGCCCACGGTGACGAAGTAGACGGGGATCCAGCTGAGTACGGATAGCCCGAGAAGCACGGAGACACCGATGATGCCCGACACCGGTAGAAGGGTGCTGTAGGCCAGGAGACCGATCAGTATGTACAGTGCGGAGATTATCGCCCCGAGGGTGAGCAGGGTCTTTGCCCGGTCCCCGCCGAAGATTCTATCTGACAGCAATCCCCAGACAGGGCGGCCGCAGATGCCGCCGATGTGGATGAGTCCGAGGCCAAAACCGGCCAGTCCGGTCGTAAGCTGCATGTCGTCGGACAGAAATACGGTGTAGTGGAAGATGGCCGAAGCGCCGACCGATGCATAGACAGTTCCCATGAGGCATGCGCGGACCAGATCGCGGTTTGCGAACAGGGCAATGAGGTTCTCTCTCAGCGCACTGCTTCCCCCTCTATCCCCACCTGCCTCCGAATCCTCCCTGTAGATCAGGAAGATGACTATGGCAATGAACATGGCCAGGACGGCGGTAATCTGAATGGTGGGTCGCCATCCGATGCCAGCTCCAATTGTGGGCAGAAGGCTCGCACCGGTGAATCCACCGATTCCTATACCCGACTGCATTATTCCCATGGACGTTGCCCTCTTGCCGGGAGGGGCTCCCGCCATCACTGCCTGGTTCACCGAAGGTGTGATTATGCTCAGCCCCAGACCGGCGAGAAGAGCGAGCCCGAGAATGATGGAATAGGACGGAGCAACTCCATACACAAACATCGCGCAGCCCATGGAGATCAGTCCGAGGAGAATTCCCTTGCGCGGCCCCACTCGATCCACGAGACGCCCGGCGAATATGGCCAGAACTGCTGCCCCGGCAAAGAAGAAGGTAGTGTACAGCCCCACCTGCGCGCGCGTCAATCCGAAATCTTCGCGCACGAGAGGCAGAAGGCCAAGAAATCCGTCAATGTTGATGCTGGTTGCCAGGTAGGGCAGGGAAAGAATGACCAGCAACTTCACCAGGTTCTTGCTCTGGTTACTGCCATGGTTGGATGTGGCGATAGGGCATCTCCCTTTACATGCCGTAGGATATCAGAAATCTCTTTCGTGGTCAGGGGTTCTCGTCGCACGGAATAATTCCTGTTTCGCAAACTCGGCTCACGTGGCCAGGGGGTAGCCCCGGATGTGAAGATGCTTCGGTTGCCGGGTGCAGCCGAAGAGCACTGGGGGCCGGGTTGTCGCATCCAGCAGAGATCCTCCCGCGGGGTGGGGTGGCTGCTTCGAGACGACAGCACTGCGCACCGCCGCGTGATGGACCAGGGCAGCCCCCTCCCCGTGGCCATCGCCGGCAGAAGAGACGGTACCTCCGGGATGGCCATCGAATCTGGTGGACCTTTCCCACTGCGCAATTGGGGTGTGCGCGGGGACCAGATCACCTGAGAGGCCTGCAGCAGATCCGGGGGAGCGATGCCGTTGATATTTGCGCAAATGTCCGCGCCGCATCCCACCGTCATCCTACAGTGGCAGTATTCGGCCGACTCCTGCATCCAGGGCCCGATCGAAGATGGCCCGGGCCAGAACTACATCGCATACGGCCATCCCGATGTTACTGCACACGATCAACTCATCCGGAGAGCTTCTTCCCGGGACCAGATCAGCGATGATCTCGCCGGTCTCACAGTAAACCGGGGGAAGTCCGTCGGGGAAGTAGCCCTCATCCCGGAAAAGCTCATGTTCTTCCCTGCTGTCCACGATGTATTTGTCTGCCCGCCAGGTTATTGCCGGGTCCCAGAAAGTGTTCAGGTCGCAGGGAAGGATGGTCTGACCGGGGGAGACCCAATCATCTTTCACGACCGATAGCGTTTCGGGGGTGATGATGGTGGCCGAGCACAGGATTTCGCATTCTTCTGCCAGGTGGTGTGGGTCCTCTCCCCGGACAATTTCGGTGCTGATGTCATTTTTGACATTGGCGATGAGGCGGTCAGCGGCCGCGTCGTCAATATCGTAAATGTAGATCCTTTCCAGTTTCGGCAGAGTTTTTGTGATGAACCGCACGTGCTCTGTGCCCTGGACTCCACAGCCGAACATGCCGAAGATCCTGGCGTCTGGGTGCAGCTTCTCAGCCGCCAGAACAGTGACTGCGGGGGTGCGCATGGCGGTCAGCCAGGTCGAATCCATGACGGCGAGGGGTACTCCGGTTTCCACGTCGTTGAGGATAAGTAGCCCAGTGGTCTGGGGCAGGTTGTGCTCCGATGGATTGCGCGGATAGCATTCTATCCATTTCGCCCCCACGGCATCATGTGCCGGAACGTATGCAGGCATGGCATGGTAGAAAACATCCTCATACGGGTGCACGCCAATCTTGGCAGGCATTTCGTACTCATCCCGCCCGTGGGCAATCAGTGCGTCCCTGGTCAGGTCCAGGATATCCTGGCGCGTCAGCTCAGTATTCATGCAGTCATCTCTGGTCAGATACAGCAGTTCATGACCTATGTCGATTCTTTCGCCAATATCACTGCGTTGTTTTCTGCTCACTGGATGTCCCTCCCAATCATTTCTGGTCAGAAAAGGCCCTGGCACATCCTGGACGCCCCCACATCCCGACATTCCCGCCTCAGACGAATTGCGCCCTCTGCTGTACCGATCCCGACTTTCTCTATGTGCCTCGTTCTGGCCCCGGGTTCTGCCGTCACTCACCTGAGGTTCATTCGCCGTCTCCAGCCGGGAAGAATTGCTCCACCAGTCGGCGACTCGTCGGTGTAATCGCCAGTCCTCCCGTGCCGCTGCACTGAACTGGCCGTATGCGTCCGGTTTCATACACGGCATCAAGAACCTCATCCAGAGGTATCACGCTCTCAGCTCCCACCAGGACCATATCAGAGGTCATTATCGCATTTGCTGCCCCGAGAGCGTTGCGGGTTATGCAGGGCACTTCCATCAGCCCGGCCACCGGGTCGCACTCCATTCCAAGTATGTTCTGTAGGGTGATTGCCGCCCCGTCCAGTGACTGGCGAATCGTACCACCCCGCAGCCATATGATGGCTCCAGCAGCCATGGCCGAGCCGGCACCGGACTCCACCTGACACCCGCATAATTCAGCCAGGAATGTCACCTGCTGGGCAAATATTGCCCCGACGGCCCCGGCGGCCAGCAGCGCCTGCATGAGAGCATCCTCATCGTCGTTGTTCATGTCCTCGGCTGCAGCCAGCAGAGCTCCCGGCAGCACCCCACATCCACCCGCCGTGGGAGCAGCCGCGATGACGCCCATGGCTGCGTTGACTTCATTGATGGCAGTGGCGTAGGCCATCGCGCGGCCCATGGCGCCCGATGTCAGTGTGCGCCCTTCCTGCACGGCCTGCATGAGCTGTGTTCCGCTCTGCCGCACTATTCCGCCGGAAAACTGCAGCTTCTCCGACAGCCCGCGATCCCGCGACGCAGTCATGGCAGCGAGAATCCTGTGAGCGTGCTCCTGCACCTCATCCGGCGACCATCCCTGTCGGTTCATCTCATAATGCAATCCCAGTTCGAAAAGATCCAGATCCCTATCATGCGCGACCTGCAGTGCCTCATCTGCGGTGCGGAACAGTGCCTGCTCACATGCCCCCGGCCCGGGTGGGGGGACAACCGGAGGTATCTCCCGGATCGCCCCGACTCCGCATGCGCGGAGATTTTTTCGCATAGAGGAGCTGAGCGCAGTCGGTACGGCGAGGGTCAGCAGGCTGCGGTCAGCGCATCTGACCTCGGCTTCCGGCAATATCGATGCAATCTTTTCCCGGTCCCCGGGATTGTGCAGCCACAGCAGCACCGATTGCTGTTCACCGTCAAGGTGGGTCTGGTATCCATCCACGCTCGATACGAGTGCCATTCCTCCTCCCTGCGAAGTGCCGACGATTTCTGTCGGTGCGTCCCCGTCACTGCCCAGGCGCAGCCGTATGGCATTGGGATGGTCGGTCTCCAGCGGTGAGATGCTGATCGATACCTCGATGCCGGACTCCCGGGCAATCTTACGGGACTGCGGGATTCGCTCATCATAGGTGTCCCACCCCAGAGCTCCCGCCACAATCGCGCAGTCGGTGCGGTGTCCACGGTACGTTCCGGCCAGAGAACCTCCCTCATTAAAGGTGATCTCGATGTGTTCTATGCGTTTCTCCGCTACAGAGCGGCCGAGTAGCCCGATGCGCAGTGGCCCGGCCAGATGTGAGCTGGAGGGACCGAGAGTGATTGGTCCAAGGACAGCATTTATTATGCTCGGGTTGGTTGCGGAACCCATGCGACTCATTATCTGCTCCCCTTTCAGTCGAATTGTTGCCGCGGGTCGCTCCGATCGCAATGGAGCATCCCTTTCCTGCTTATCTTGGCCATTTGAGAGGTGGGGTCCTGCGCACACAGGGGAAGGATTGCTGACGAGTTGACAACTTCATGTCGCCGCCTGCGCTGAAGGGGCAGGAGGGCACGTGTGAGTTTCGCGGAGTTGCGGGTGCGAAAGGCTGCGAAATGCGGTCGCCGGGCAGGTATAGAGAAGGGGAAGCCGAAATCATCTATGGACAAAGCGAGGTCATTGGATGGGCCCCGGGGGAGAGCCGCGCGATGTACCTGTTCTGGCAGCCTGCCGCCAGCGTTTTGGCCGGCGAACCAAACTACTGCAGTGAGGCTCCTGCCGCCTGTGATCCGGAGTTGAGTTGTTGCTCATAATGTCGCCATATGTGCCGTCACCGCAGTACGATTGGGAGGGAGGAAATGACATGCTCTATCGAGCTGGAGCAGGAAATCTTCGCATTGCTGTGACCGGCGACAGTCTGATCATGAGGAGCCTGCGACCCTACACTGAGCCCGATTTCCTGCAGGTGAGAGAATCTTTGCGGGGCTGCGACGTTGCGTTCACCAACCTGGAGGTAGTTTTGGGCGAGGAACCAGATTACCCGGCGGAGCACTGCGGTGGTAACTGGCTGGGTGTTGAACCCGGGCTGGTGGATGATCTGACCTGGCTGGGTTTCAACCTGTTCAGTACCGCCAACAACCATGCGGGCGACTTCGGAGCTGGGGGGGTTCTGTCCACACATGCCGAACTGTATGATCGGCGCATCACCTTCGCCGGCACAGGCGAGACACTGCAGAGAGCCAGACAGCCGGGTTACCTGGAGGTGGATGCGGGCCGGGTTGCTCTCATTGCGGTGACCACCACGTGGCCCCCGGGGTCGGGAGCCGGGCAGCAGCGCCCCGATATGATCGGTCGCCCGGGTGTGAATACTCTCGATCATGAAGTCAGTTACGGGATATCGGAAGAGAAGATGGAGATGCTGCACATGATTGCCGAAGAGACGGGCATGGCGGATCTGCGGCGCAGGAGAATTGACTACGGATATGAAAGCAAAGATGAAAAGGACGAGATGACATTTCTCGATCATCGCTTTGTGTTGGATGATCCCGGGATACACACGGTACCGGCAGAGCGGGACATGGGTGAGATAGTACAGTGGATTGAAGATGCCCGCCGCCAGGCAGACTTCTGTTTTGTGTCCCTGCATGCGCACGAGGGTCAGTACTGTCTCTACAGCCCCGCACAGTTCATAGAGACCGCCTGCAGGGAATTTATTGATGCGGGAGCGGATGGAGTGTTTGGGCACGGCCCGCACGTCCTGCGGGGCATTGAGATATATCGGGGCAGGCCGATCCTCTACAGCCTGGGCAATTTCCTGATGCAGTCCTGTACGATGCAGAGGATTCCCGCCGAACTCTATCGACGGTATGACGTGGGCGAGCTGCACGGCACGCCAGCGGATGTGTTCGACAGCCGCGAAAAGAAACAGCACATACGGCGCGATCCCACCTACTGGGAATCAGCCGTGGTCCAGCTCAGCTATTCTGACCGCCGCATGAATTCTGTTGAAGTCATCCCAGTACAGCTGGGAGTGAATGAGAGCCGGCCGCAGAAGGGCAGGCCGATGGTGGCCCACGGTGAAAAAGCGAGGAAGATTCTGGCGGATCTGCAGGACCTGTCGGAAGTGTACGGGACGACGATGACCATTGATCGGGAGGTGGGGAGAGGTTACATTCACCTGCAGTGAATTGAGTAGCGTCCTATGAGCGGCGGTACCTCCCCTGAGGGGATGGGGAGTGGAAGGGAGAGTGTGGCATGTCCATCAAAGCGGAGACGGCTCACAATTATATCGAGGAGAATCGCGAGAAGGTCATCGGTATTTCCGATGCAATATGGGAGTTTGCCGAGTTGGCACTGCACGAGTATCGTTCAGCCGAGTGTCTGGCCGATGCTCTGCGCGAAGAGGGTTTTGCTGTGCAGATGGGCGTGGCGGACATGCCGACCGCCTTCGTGGCCACCTGGGGGTCTGGGGAGCCCGTCATTGGGTTTCTGGGCGAGTACGATGCCCTGGATGGTCTGTCTCAGGCGGTGGCGCCGGTGCGCGAGGAGCTGAAACCCGGTGCGCCGGGGCATGGTTGTGGTCACAATCTGCACGGTGCTGGCGCCTTCGCGGCCGCCGTAGGTTTGAAACAGGAACTTGTGGCCAGGAATCTTCCGGGCACTGTCAAGTATTTCGGCTGTCCGGCTGAGGAGAACCTCAGCGGCAAGACGTTCATGGCCAGGGAGGGAGTCTTCGAGGGGTGCGATGCGTGTTTCGAGTGGCATCCCGGGGCCATAAACCGACCGATCGTTGGATCTTCTCTGGCCAACAATGCAGCAAATTTTATCTTTCACGGCCGTTCGGCCCACGCGGCAGGTGATCCACACAATGGGCGGAGTGCGCTGGATGCGGTTCAGCTGCTGAACATGGGAGTGGAGTTTCTGCGTGAGCATATGCCCCCGCGTACCAGAGTGCATTATGCCATAACTGATGGTGGCCGGCAGCCGAATGTCGTTCCTGCATTTGCCAGAGTGTGGTACCTGGTGCGGGCTGATCGCCGGGAGAGTGTCAATGAGCTCTGGGAGCGCGTTCTCAAATGCGTATCGGGGGCGGCGGAGATGACGGAGACCGAGTACGAGATTCAGATGTTGAAGGCCATCTACAATGTTCTGCCGAACAGTCCGTTGATCGATCTGCTCTTTGACTGCTATGCGCGAGTGGGGCCGCCGGAATTCGGTGAGCAGGAGCGCGCTTTTGCCGAGGAGATCAGCGAGACCATCAGTGCGGAGCAGAGGCATGCTGCGCTCGAGAGGGACCAGGTACCCGAGCATCTGTGGGACCGGATGCTCTGTGATGAGATCCTCTCGAAGCCGGAAGAGGAGGATGAGCCCCGCGGCTCCACGGATGTGGGTGACGTCAGCTGGTGTTGTCCCACGGCTCGACTCCGGGCTGCCTGTCAGGTGTTCGGTACACCGGGCCATTCCTGGCAGTATACCGCCCAGGCCGGCATGGGGATCGGTCATGCCGGCATGATCACGGCAGGCAAGGTCATGGCAGAGGCAGCATTTGAGTTGATGACTGATCCGGATCTTCTGAGCAGGGTCAAAGATGACTTCGAGCGGCGGACCGGCGGCCGGGAATACGAGAGTGCCCTTCCTTCGGATCTGAAGCCGGCGTTTCACCAGTTTGCCAGGGATGAATAGCCCGCAATCTGAATAGGTCGATCCATTGCCCCGGGACCCGGGCCCTCCTGTACGGAGATGTGGGAGGGATGCTCGGGTTCCGGCACTCTTGTGATCATCTGCCGCCCGGGCCTGCCTGGTTACCGTGTTCCATGCTGCGTCCGTTTTACCCCATGTCGGCGGACGGACGATACGTACCTGAGGTGTTTGCTGTGTCGCCAGGTCAGTCTCCGCAGCATCTGAGCAGCTGGCCGTCACCCCATCACATCAACATTGATACGGGGAAGCGGGACAGAAGTGTAAGCTGGCGGCACCGTGTGGGGAAATCGGCCCTGGCCCCCGGCGGTAAAAGCCTGCAGCTTCTCGGCCTCTGGGCGCAATGGTGACTTGTGTGGGTCCTGAATGCTCTCACCGCAACCGGTAGGATCGTCCCTCCTCGGCGGCATGTACGGAAGAGCCTGTGCAGTTTTCCCGGGCAGTCTGCACCAGATCCTCCACATCCGCTCTCGGCCAGAAATGGGTCAGAAGTAGCCTTCTCACGCCCGCCTCTTCAGCCATGCGCCCGCACTCACTGGCAGTCATGTGGCCGCGATAGCCCGCGTGTTCTTCCGGGAGAGAGCACTCCGCCAGCAGTACGTCTGCCTGGCGAGCGAAGTCGACCAGATCACAGGAATAGGCAGTGTCCCCCGTGTAGACCAGGGTGTGCTCTGATGTGCGGACGCGCACCGCGTGGCAGAGCAGGGGATGATCCGTCTCCGCGAACTCTACGGTGAAGGGACCGAGTTCCAGTCGGTCCTCTTCTGTTACCCGATGGGCAGCTATGGCCTTCTTGTAGGAGAGCCGGGAGAACTCCTCCTCCGGTTCGTCCGGAGAAAACACCTCTACAGGTGTCGGGTCTTCTCCGTGCCGCACGTCGAGATCGACCGCGTAACGCAGGATGGCCATGTCCGAAGAGTGATCGCCGTGCAGGTGGGAGAGCACCACCCACCTGAGCTGGTCCATAGATATGAAGTTCTGCATGCGCGAAACTACACCGCTTCCGCAATCCAGCAGGAGTGGGATTCCCTCCGACCGGACGAGGTATCCGGGACACGCCCCGCCGGGAGGGGGGAATGGCGAATATCGTCCGAGTATGGTCAGCTGCAATTTCCTCACTCCTCTCCGGTCAGCCTGCCGAGGAACGAGGGCTCACCGGCAATGCTGTCCATGAGATTTTCTGCTCTTTTCACCTGATCTTCGGTGCCCGTAACCAGCAGCCGCACCGCCCCTTCCGCTCCCGCAATTCCTCCAGATGCTATGTGTGTTGCCTCCGATCCGGTGAGCATCTCCAGGGCCTCGATCTCGGTGACGATTTCGCCGCGAACGGGCATCATGCGCGGAGGATCGTCAATGTAGTCGGAGTGGGCATTGAGCCGATCGGCCACCTCATACAGATCATCCCCAACGCATTTTTCCAGGCCGACGGGGATGATGAGGCGAAGGCGTCGCCCGATTATGTGACCCCATCCGGCACCTATGGTTCCGCCTCCTCCCAACCCGCCGATGAGTATGCCGGCCACTCCCCTTTCGTAATCCAGAGCATTGGCACCCTTGATGTACACATCATCGGGCTGCATGTGCTGGAGAACCGAGAAGCGGTCGAGACTATCATCCTGATTCCCGTTACGCAATATTACGTCGGATCGTCGATCCTCCGGAATGGGTGACTCCTCATTGTGGGGCAGTGTGTGTCCGGTGAGATACTGGTAGTGAGGGAAGCGCTCACCAGTAATCTCTTCCAGTACGCAGGCGTTGGTTGAGCCGGTGCAGATGAGGACTGTCCCATCCTGCAGGGCCCGCTCGACGGCTTTTGTCCTGGCAACTGCCCGCGCTATCAGCCTCTTGGATTCGGACGGTGTCAGCACGAAGTGGGTGCCGGTCATCTCTCGTTCGTCACTCCCCTCAGTTATCGCTGTGAACCTCCAGGATATCACCATCGGTCAGCACGTAATCGGGCCCGACGTGTTGGGCGTCAAATGTATTTTTGCCCCAGGCCTTGGCGTACCTGAACTGAGCTCCTATATCCTTATGGATGGCATGTGCCAGATCAAGTGCAGTAGAGCCGCTTTTGAGCACAAACGGGGCGGACAGATCAGCTTTTCGCCCCGGAGGCCGGGTATAAACCCGCACCTTACCGAGCAGCTGCCATATGCAGGTGCGCAGGAGTTCAATGTTATTTCCGCTGTAGCAGGAAGTGCGGATCAGCGGCAGACGTGGGTAACCCGAGGTCTCCCACATCTCCTGCAAGAGCTGCAGCCGCAACTGTGCCTCCTCGTCCTCGCACTTGTTGGCCACCACCAGTGTCGGGTAGGATTGCACCGAATCGGGTGGTGAGTCATCTGATCCGAGGCTTTCGGCCGCGCTCTGCAGGTGTTCAGGCCAGTACAGACTGATGTTTTTGTCCGCGAGGAACGCGAATGCGGCCTCGGTGAGATCGAGGATGTCGTCGTCAGCGACATCGAGTGCCATGATTGCCCCGTCGGCACCTCGCATGGCATCGGCCATCCAGCCCGGAGACATATCCCTGTGCAGGGGCGGCAGATCCACCAGCTGAACCTGCACATTCTCATATTCCATCATGGCCGGATCCGGAAGCGTGGTGGTGAATGGATACTCACCCACCTCGGGTTCGGCAGTGGTCAGGCTGTTCACCAGCGACGACTTGCCGGAGTTCGGTGGGCCGAGCACGATGATCTGACCCGAACCCTGTTTCTCCACCACCCAGTCTGGCTTCCGCTTAATGGCGGCGGGGGATCGCTTCTGTTTTTCCACCTGGTCCCGCATCTTGGCTATTCGCTTGCGCAGTTCGGCCTGCATCTTCTCCGTGCCCTTGTGTTTGGGCAGGGCTCGCAGCATATCGTGCAGCGCTTCGAGTTTGTCCTCGGGCGTATCGGCCTCGCGCCAACGTTCTTCTGCCTCAAGATATTCGGGCGTGAGATTGGCCGGCATATTCCCTCTCCTTTAGCTGCAAATGGTAACCGTTCATTATTGATAGTACCACGTGTGGGCTGTTTATTCTAAACAGCCCGCGGCGGATTATCGCAGTGCGTTGAGCTGCTGCATGACCTCGCGTGCCTCCGGTGACAGTGCGTGTACTGCCTCGTATCCCCGCACCATCCCGTAGAGTCCGTCGGCGTCGTCGAGCAGGTCGAGGTGTACAGTGCCCTCCTGCGTCTGCACCTGAACATAATTGTCGGTTGCCTCCAGATCCAGGTCGTCCGGCAGTTCATCGGGCATGCTCACTTTGTCGACATCCAGGGCCAGCACCTCTCGCACGATCGCCTCCGTCTCATCTGCATCCGGGCGACTCAGCTCATCGCCCGCGCTCGAGCGGAGAATCCAGTCATTTTCCTCGCGCGTGAGGCTGAGATGCTCCCCCTCCCATTTCCACTGCACATCAGTTACCTCGCGATATCGCAGGGGACCGAAGGGGCGGTCCAGCCAGTCCTCCGCTTCTTCCATTCCGGTTACGGTCATTATCCCCGCTTCGGTGATGTAGATGAAGGGGCGGCCGCTCACCGCGGCATAGACGGTCATCTGCTCTTCATCTGCGAAGGACCCCAGTTCAATCTCCTTGTACTCTGCCTCTTTGTCATGAAAGCCGATTCGCATTGCCGGCTCATCGAGACCGAAATCCGCCAGGTCGTCCTCTGCCGGATCATCCAGTGCATACTCGACTGCCTGCAGCCGGTGAAACTCACTTATGAAGTTGCGGACAGTCGATCCCCGCGCCGGAGCGTCCAGGGGCTCCGACAGCTTCCATTCAAATGGATCATCTGTGCGCGAGATGCTCCACGACCTGCCATCTCCCCGCACATCAATCTGCTGTACAGTGTCCAGCTCCAGCATGGTCAGATCTGACCACCTGTCAGCTTCGGCGGTCATGAACTCGATCTGTGAACCACCCATGAGATATACAGTGTCGTCATCGTCAATCTGTACGTAGCGATCGGGATGATCGCGCCCGGCACCGAGAGGACTCGCTCCGCCAATGATCACGCGGTGGGTGGAGCCGTCGACCATCGACACCACCATTTCGCCCACGGGATCGTCGAGTCCGAACTCGGCGAGATCCTCCGGCTGCTCAGTAACTGCCCTTTTGACTCGCAGCTCCGCTGCGCTGGTGAACAGCAGTCGGGCTCGATCCTGATCTGTGGGGCGCTCGTACGGGCTCAGGATTTGATACTCCCGCTCCTCTCCCTCGCCGGAAGCGCCGATTCGGATGTCATCGCGACCATCCCAGTGGACGGTGACCTCGGAGATATCATCCTTGTCATCCAGCTCAATGATTTTGATCTGTTCATCCTCGACCTCTTCATCTGGGGCGGGCTCCTCCGCTCCGGGAGAGGGCCCGCCCGCCAGAACCCATGCCAGCATTGCGCCAAATAACAAAAGAGCAGCCAGGGGCATTTTCCACTGCTTCATCACAGGTGCCTCCTCCGCAGCCAGATTGTGCCTCCCACCGCCAGGACGATGAAGGGCAGGATCAGGGTGCTGCCGTAGAACAGGAGACGTGCTTCCGAGGCAGTGACAAATACCTGGCGTGGAACTGGCTCGCGCGGACGAATGGTTATCAGGTCCTCGCGATCCAGCAGCCACTGCACGGAGTTGAGGAACAGATCAGAGTTGCCCTGAAAACCGATCATCTCATTTCCGACGAAATCGGAGTCACCGATGACCACTGCGATCGGCTGCTTGTCGGGTTCATCGTCCTCAGATTCGCCATTTCCTGTACCCTCGGTGAGGCGCGCAACTGCGTATCCCAGGCCCAGGCGTCCA
Organism: Clostridia bacterium; assembly: GCA_003551365.1. Taxonomy (GTDB): domain Bacteria; phylum Bacillota; class Sulfobacillia; order SLMV01; family SLMV01; genus PWGR01. The sequence continues at coordinate 30,826 of PUMM01000100.1, read as the reverse complement.
TCCACTTCCGGTATGTCGTCGTGTTCATCATCGGGATCCACGACACTGCTCGCCTGGTCGGAGGCAAACAGGAGCCTGCTGATATCGTAATCCTCAGGAGCATCATCCCGGACAGTGAGGCTGCGCGTCTGCGGAAGCGCGACCACCATTTCATCCCGGACCAGCTTATCAGTTATGGTGTGGTGCTCAATGTGAGCCACCGGGGTTTCCGGATCCATGTAGTATGAGCGCACCGGGTCCTGTACATAGTCCGGTCGCATCTGTATTCCCACGTGGCGGACGAGGTCGTTCAGGTTTTCAAACTTATGGTTTTCGCCCGGCACGGTGTCGGCTAGAATCAGCAGGGGGCCGCCCTCGTCCACGTAATTCTTCAACTGCTCCACTTCCTCGGATCGCAGATCACTGGTGGGGCCCGCCAGAATTATCAGATCGGCATCTTCCGGCAGGGGACCGTCTCGTGCGGGGTCCCATCGCCCTGGTTGATATCCTTCCCCATCCATGTAGTTACGCAGCTGACTGTATTTGTCGTAAAGACCGGGTTGCCCGTGCCCCTTCACGAAGTAGGTCTTTATGTCCACGTCTCCTGCGATCTGAGCGATGGCCCGGGTGAGGGCCTGCTCACCCTGAAACTGTACATCAGCGGGATCACCGCCCTGCTCTATGGCCGAGAAGTCGTACAGGTTGCGAATGCTGATGTGGTGTGTTCGCTCACCACTTTTGACCACTGTGGTATAGGCATCTGTCACCTCGTGTTCAGATGCCTTGCCGGGATTGACCTCGGGATCAATGAATCTGACGTCCACCAGTGGGGAGCGATACTCGTACTCTCGCAGCAGGCCGCTGACCTCTCCCTTTATTGCGCTGTCATCGGGGAAGAAGGCCAGGATCTCCACTTCCTGTTCCAGGTTCTGCAGTATGGTGTCTGTCTGATCGGAAAGACTGTGTTCCCTGGCCTCCGTCACATCCCAGCGCATAGCGGTCTGGCCGGCGAGAACATTTACCAGAACCAGAATGCCGATCACGGCGAGTGCGTAAATCGTGCTCGCAGAGCCGCGGAGAAACTGGCGCGACCGGAAAAACTGTAGCTGGCGCAGGCCTCCCGAGAGCAGGTAAGCGATGAGCAGCAGGCTGGTGCCCGTGCCCGCCACCCGCGAGGTCTGGGCGTGCGTGCCGTAGACTATTAAGGAGAACAGGGTGGCAGCCAGCGCCACGAGGGTGACGACGCCCAGAACGGTTCTCCAGGAGATGGAATTTAGCTTGAAGCGCTTCATGTTGTGTGACTCCCTCCTCATCGCCACTGCTTACTGTCGAGTACTCGTGTGCTGAGAAACAGAAAGGCCACTATCATCGTAAGGTAGAACACTATATGCTGGGTGTCGATAATTCCCCGGTGAAAATCCGTGAAGTGCTCGGTGACTGAGACGTGTCGGACCGCCGATTGTACTGGCTCTCCCAGTGCCCCGCCGGCCCAATCGATTATCCACAGCAGAAGCAGAAGAGCCACCCCGGAGACGCCAGCCACCAGTTGGCTGTCCGTCAGCGATGAGGTGAACACCCCCGCAGCCACAAATGCTCCGGCCATCAGCCAGAAGCCCAGGAATCCGGCCAGCGTGGCACCCCAGTCCGGATTCCCGAAATAGTCGAGAGCCAGAGGATAGATCATCATCAGCAGTATCAGGAGTGTTACCAGGCCGAATGCTCCCAAAAACTTCCCTGTCACTACCTGTCCGGTGGTGACGGGAGTGGTGAACAGGGTTTCGGCGGTACCCGATCCCACTTCATCGGCCAGCAGCCGCATGGTCAGAATTGGTGCCACAAATACCATGATCAGCCCCGCGTTGCCCAGCATCGGTGAGATACTGGCGTAGCGGCTGCCCAGGACTGATACAGAGAAGAAGTAGCCGCTGATGATCAAAAAGCCGGCCATGAGGGCATAGGCCATCGGAGTGTACAGGTAGCTGGTGAATTCCTTCTTGGCCACCGAAAGGATCTTACTCATCGGAATCCTCCTCTTCAGCTGCTTCTTTCGCGGGATCCTCGGTGGTCAGTCGGATGAATATGTCCTCCAGAGAAGCACCCAGGGGGGTCATCTCCACGATGGGACTGCTCTTTTCTGCCATGCGGTTGAACACATCAACCCTGATATCGCGCTCCGGTGACATGTGCACGGCAAAGGTGACCGTGCCGTTATCCACGGATTCTGCCACCACATCATGCACTCCCGGTATTGTGTTCAGCTCCTGCGCAATCGCATCCTTTTCTCCCCGCACTGAGAGCTTGAGTTCCGAGTATCCGGTCAGCTGGGCGGCGAGACCGCTGGGGGTGTCCTCGGCCACCAGTCGTCCGTCGTTGATGATCACCACCCGCTCGCAGGTCTGCTGTACCTCCGGCAGCACGTGCGAACTGAGGATGACCGTGCGTTCGCCGGCCAGCCCGCGAATGAGATCACGTATCTCTATCCGCTGGTGTGGATCGAGCCCGGAAGTCGGCTCGTCCAGTATCAGTATGGGGGGGTCTCCCAGCAGAGCAGCTGCCAATCCGATCCGGTGCCTGTAACCCAGGGAGCAATTACCGCAGAGGCGGTTGTAAACCCGTTGGAGTTCCAACTGTTCAACTGCACGGTCGATCTCCCCGGCAATTTGCTTTGCGTTGAGGTCCTTCATCTCTGCCATGAACTGTAGGTAGTGTTTGACGGTCATCTCCCGGTATATTGGAGCGTCTTGCGGTAGATATCCTATCCGCTCCTTGACCTCGAGGGGTTCCTCCAGCACATCAATCCCATCCACGTGCACCGTACCCGAGGTGGGTGGAAGGAACCCGGTGATGATGCGCATGGTCGTGGTCTTGCCCGCTCCGTTGGGACCCAAAAATCCGAGTATCTCGCCCTTGGAGACGTTGAATGTCAGCTGATTGACCGCAACCGTGTCGCCATATTTCTTGGTTACGTCCCGGACTTCGATTGTCTGCACTTTCACACTCCTCCCTTGCCAGTCGCTGATGCAATAATACTCATCCCTCATTATAGGAGGTTGAGACTGCGAATAGGTTAAGATACAGTTAATTATCTGGTGAAATGCGATCGGCCCCGTCAGTTCTGCTGGTGACTTGCCGGGGCCGCGGGGGATCTGGTGGGTGTGCGGCGCCATGTGCCACCACTTATCGGGGCCGGGGGTGTCGAGTTGGTTGTTTCACTGAATCACGATCCTGCCGCCTTCATCTGCGTCGGGATCCCACTCAATCTCCATCTCGAACTGGTGTTCTCTTCCATTTTCAATTTCATATTTGAGCTCCAGCTTTGTGCTGCCGCTCGGGCGAACCTCGATTTCCTCCTCGCCGCGGGTTACCGTGAAGTACCCCTGGTCCTTGAGCTTTTTGCCGACCTGCAGCAGGAAATCACCGATCTCCTGCACGCTGAGGCTCTCCTCTGTGGAAAATACCACCTCTTCACGTTCTGACACTGCACTGATCCCTCCTCACTGGCAGCCCCTGTACTGCTCGGGCGGAACTGTCGGTCTGTCCGATCTGCTGCATCCTTGTAGCATAATTCGTCGCCGGGGTCTCTATTCCTCTTCAGCAAATGGGTGCCCCGTCGCCCCGGTGCAGGTGATGTTATGCTGCCCGCCCTCGCCTGCGCGACCGTCATGGCATGTGGGCCCATGAATGCCGCTTTGGCGATGAAAGAGCCGCCTGGGAGAGGGGGCCGGCCAATTTGCTGCACATAATCGATGCTCAATCCGGGTCTCAGCGTAATTGTGAGCAGGATTTGCTTGCAGCGTCCAGAAGAAATAGGCAGTGTGGCCGCATTAGTGTCGCGCACCGATTGTAGACCGGCGGGTGCCCTTCGCGAGAACACAAAACAATCCTGAGGAGGTCATTGTATGGCACTGGATCCCACAAAGCATGATGACTGGGAAATTGCAGAGGAAGCAGAATCAAGGATGAAGACGATTTTCGAGATTGGCGAGACTCTCGGCTTGGAAGAAATGGAACTGATCCCCCACGGGCACTACGTGGGCAAGGTCGACTACAAGGCAGTTCTGGAGCGCCTCGGCGACCAGCCCGATGGCAAGTACATTGATGTGACCGCCATCACTCCCACACCGCTTGGAGAGGGAAAGTCCACCACAACAATCGGGCTCACCCAGGGGATGGGCAAGAGAGGCAAGAAGGTTGCTGCGGCGATCCGACAGCCGTCCGGTGGTCCCACCATGAACATAAAGGGGTCGGCGGCTGGCGGCGGCCTCTCGCAGTGCGTCCCGCTGACTCCATTTTCGCTCGGTCTGACGGGTGACATTAATGCGATAATGAATTCGCATAACCTGGGCATGACGGCACTGACCTCTCGCATGCAGCACGAGTTCAACTACGGCGACAAGACGCTGGAGAAGCGGAACCTGAAGCGCCTGGACATAGACCCCAATAATGTGGAGATGAAGTGGATCATTGACTTCTGTGCTCAGGCTCTGCGAGATATTATCATCGGTCTGGGCGGCAAGATGGACGGATTCATGATGAGCTCCGGGTTCACCATTGCCGTCGCCTCGGAGGTCATGGCCATTCTGTCGGTGGCCCGCGACCTGGCGGACATGCGCGAGCGAATTGGACGCATTGTGGTCGCCTACGATAAGCGCGGCAATGAGGTAACCACTGCCGACCTGGAAGTGGACGGCGCCATGACGGCCTGGATGGTCGAGGCCATCAATCCCAACCTTCTGCAAACTCTGGAGGGACAGCCGGTATTCGTGCACGCCGGTCCGTTCGCCAATATTGCCATCGGGCAGTCCTCAATTGTTGCGGACCGCGTCGCTCTCAAGCTCAATGACTATGTGATAACCGAGTCCGGTTTCGGTTCCGACATTGGGTTCGAGAAGTTCTGGAACATCAAGTGCCGCGAGTCCGGTCTAATCCCCGATGCCGCGGTCCTGGTGGCTACCATCCGCGCCCTCAAGGCACACGGCGGGGCCCCTGACCCGGTGCCGGGACGTCCACTGGACCCCGCATATGGGGAAGAGAATGTGGAGTGGGTGGAGAAAGGATGCGAGAACCTCGTCCACTGCATCAACGTCATCAAGAAAGCGGGCATAAGCCCGGTAGTGGCAATCAACGTGTTTTACACCGATACCCAGAATGAGATTGATGCGGTCCGGCGCATCGCGGAAGAGGCGGGCGCCCGCGTAGCGGAGTCCCGCCACTGGGAGCACGGGGGAGACGGCGCTCTGGAGCTGGCCGATACCGTGATTGAGGCATGCGAAGAGACCAACGATTTCGACTTCCTCTACGAACTCGACACACCGCTGGAGGAGCGCATTGACCTGATCGCCAGAGAAGTCTATGGTGCCGATGGAGTGGAGTATACCGCTTCGGCGCGCAAGAAGCTCAACCGGATGGAGAAGGATCCTGACCTCAAGCGCATGAGTACCTGTATGGTTAAGACGCATCTGAGTCTGTCGGACGATCCGAAGAAGAAGGGTGTTCCGAAGGGATGGAAGCTGAATATCCGAGACATCCTCACCTACAAGGGGGCCGGCTTTGTGGTGCCGGTGGCCGGGCCGATCAAGCTGATGCCCGGAACCGGATCCGATCCCGGCTTCCGTCGCGTGGATGTGGATACGGAGACCGGTAAGGTCGAAGGACTGTTTTAAACCCGGTACTGTCCGGACAACAGACGGGCTCCCGTGCAACCCGCGGGAGCCCGTAGACTTTTCGCCGGAGGTTCCCCGGTCGTCGTCAGCGCTTTTCCGCTGATTGCACAGTACATGCCACCAGCATCTACCCCAGTTGGGCGGCAGAGAACTGCTGCCCCCCTGCCTCAATCGCTGCCAATATCTCAGGTTTGTCCCCGCACGATGCTGTCGGGTGAGAACCGTCGATGGCATGACTGGTGGGGATGAGATTGGCTGCCAAGCCGGCCTGCTGCCAGGCGCCGGGGGGTCAGGTTTGCGGCAGGGTCGCCATCACGGTCTGGTGCGGGGCACAATTTACAGGTCTTTCCGCCGGAGTCGCAGAATCAGTATCAGTCCGATAGCCGTGGCTGCTCCCGCGGCCAGAAGACCCACCAGGTATGGAGGTGGAGATATCTCTGCGTAGAGCTGACGCAGTATCTGCACAGCGAAGCGGATATGCACCACTGCCGGACCTCCCCCTTCCCGTTGCCGCTCTCCTTCCAATATACAGCTGGATCAGGTGCATGGCGAGCGCATCTTTTGCGCGCACCCGCACTGCCGCGAGTGTATGAATCTGATGGACAGAAGCGGGGCTGGGAAAGGGTGAGAGGTCTCGAACCCAAAAGGGTTTTGGTAGAAGAGAAGTAGAAAGGGGAGACCCCCCATCCTGCCGACTTTTCCGAAACGGAGGGAAGTCCTGCTGCCATCAGGTGGAATCATCGGACGGGTTCAGTTATAATCTTTCTGGATACTGCGATTCCGCCCTGCGAGGTGACGGCAGTGTTGAAGACCCTTCCCATGAATCTGGGGCATTACCTGCCCGGTGTGTTTGCCAGTCGCGATTCCTCCCGTAGCTACGACGACGTTTCCCTGCGCTCAGCAGCATACGTAATTCAGGGTGATGGTCACTGCGGGATAGTGGATACGGGCGTGGGCGTGCACGCATTTCGGGCGCTGGCCCGGCATCTGGCCAGCCAGCGAGCAGTGCCCGAGTGGATTGTCCTCACGCACGATCATTATGATCACATCGGCAATGCCTCTGCCCTGCAGGACCGCTACGGGGTCTCAGTTCTGGTGCACGGTCGCGACCGGCCGCTGGTCGAACAGCCCCTGCGCATTTTCGATGAGCGCTGGATGGAGGGAGCGCACGGCGGTACGTTGCAGGATGCCTTTCGGGAGATGAATCGCTCCCACGATGAATATCTGGCCCACCAGAGAGAGGTGGCTCGAGACCAGTACTATCCGGTGACGGTAGATGGGCTCGTACAGGACGGAGATGTTCTCGAGCTGGGCGACATGCAGCTGCAAATCATCCATACTCCCGGTCATTCTCCCGGCAGTGTATCCGTCTATCTGCCGGCGCAGGGAGCAGTCCTTGCGGGCGATTTACCGTTGTGGCTCGGGCCCGCCCGCCCCCATCCCCTGGGCAGCTACGCGCAGTGGCGGCGGAGCACGGAGCGCCTCCTGTCGCTGGATGTCCGGATGCTGGCGTGGGGACACGGGACACCCACCAGTGGGAGGGAACGGTGCCGCCGCCTTCTGCGCAGTACCGTCCAGCGGGTGCGGCACATGGAGGAAAGATTGCTCACGGTTCTTCGTCGGCGGGAGCGTACCATTTGCAGCCTGCGCGATGAGTTCAGCGACGGGGGAGACCCGTTCAGGCACAGGCTCTTGGAGGACTCGCTGCACGCCATGCTGCACAGCATGTCAGACGAGGGAGCAGTTAGTACCATGCAGCGGGACGGGTACGTTTACTGGTGCGCCCACTGATGACCCTCTTCAATGCGCCGGGCATGAGGGATGGTGAACTGAATCAGCGCACCTCCCGATTCCCGGTTCTGCATCCAGATCGCTCCCCGGTGACTGCCGACAATTTCCCGGCATATAGCCAGGCCGAGACCGGCTCCCTCCGGGGCGCTGTCTGCAGCCTGATGGAAGGTTTCGAAGATCGCGTCGATCTCCTCCTCCGGCACTCCCGGCCCGTTGTCGGCCACCCAGAAGACAGCATCTTCTGAGTCGGGGTCCCCTTCAGATAGGCGCATCCCCAGTTCGATAGTGCCCCCGGGTGGGGTGAAGCGCAGGGCGTTTTCTGTGAGGTTACCCAGCACCTGGTCGAGCCGCTCCGCGTCGGCCCAGATCTGGATGGTTCCCTCCGGAGGGAGATCGATGCGCATGTCTATGTGTCGTTGTCGCGCGGCGTGTGCCACGCGGGAAGCGGCACGCTCCAGCAGTTCATCGACATGCACCCAGTCAAACTGCATGGACAGCTGACCCGTTTCCAATCTTTCCAGCTGAAGCAGGTCCTCCAGCAGCCTCTGGATGCGACGCGTTTCACCCAGTATCGTCTCCAGGTACTGGTTCCGATCTTCCTCGGAGATCACCTCATCCCGCAGGGCCTGCACAAACCCCCGGATTGAGGTGACGGGAGTACGGATCTCGTGGGAGATGCTGGCTATGAAGGCCCGCCGCCGCTGCAGTGAATGACTCAGTCGCTCGCCGACCTGATTTATCGTCTGAGCCATCTGCGAGAACTCCCGCGTTTGCAGATTCGGGGCCCGCTGGCGCAGATCTCCGCGCCTCAGCGCCCGCGCCACGTTACTCAGATCCTCAACCGGGGTAGACAGAGTACGTGCCAGAACCAGGCTGAGAAGAACTCCCATGGCCAGGGCCACACCGCCCACCTGCAGGGTAATGCGCTGGATGGCGTGCAGGCCGGCGAGTGCTTCGGCCTCGGGCTGGAAGGTGATCAACAGGCCGTCCGGAGGCCGGTCCTCATGCAGGGTTATGGGGACGAAGGCCGTCAGGAGTCTTTCGCCCTCCGGTCCCCGGCTGCGGTCACTCACTACCTCCCCTTCCTCCAGGGCACGCTTTATTGGCTCCAGATTGAGTCGTTCCTGTGGATCGGCGGGAAGATCGAGCCGGTTGGAAGATATTACAGTCTCCCCCGCGACGGATAGTACCACAAAGTCACCCTGCATCATGGCACCGGCGGTTCTCGCTATGGTCTGCAGTTTTTCGTCCGGCAGCGCCGGGGCCCGCAGGCCGCGGAACAGGATCTCGGTGGCCATGATGCTCGCCAGTGTTTCGCCCTGATGTATTAGGCGCCCGTGCGCTTCGGTGATCAGATGGGAGCGGACCATGTTGTTCATAAGCAGCAGGGTCACCAGCAATATCAGGATGGCGATGATCAGATGTGAGGCCGTCAGCTGCGTTCTGATTCTCATGATTCATCCTCCGCGGGTTCAAATTTGTAGCCGACTCCCCACACTGTGACTATGTACTGCGGATCGCTGGGGTCTGGCTCGATTTTTTTGCGCAGATGTCTTATGTGTACGTCAACTGTCCGTACATTGCCGAAGAACTCGTAACCCCAGACCCGGTCCAGCAGCTGATCGCGGGTGAAGACCTGCGCGGGATTGCTGGCCAGCAGCCACAGCAGGTCAAATTCCTTTGCCGTCAGTTCCAGCGACCGGTCTCCCCAGTGAACTGTGCGCCGGTGCGAATCAATGTGCAGCTGACCGTACTGCAGTATATCGTCCCCCTCCTCTTCTGCAGATCGACGCAGGACCGCGCGAATGCGGGCCACCAGTTCGCGCGGTTCGAACGGCTTGGTTACGTAGTCGTCCGCGCCCAGAGTCAGACCTTGCACCCGATCATCGAGTGCATCGCGGGCGGTGAGCATGATTATGGGTACCGACGATTCTTCCCTCATCTGGTGGCACACGTCCTGCCCATCAGTGCCCGGCAGTATGAGATCCAGCACCACCAGGTCGGGAGAGTCCGTGCGGAATGCCTGCAGTCCGCTCTCCCCGTCGGAGCAAATCTGCACCTCGAAACCCTCCCTGCTGAGGTACAGCCTGAGCAGCTTCTGGATACTGCTGTCGTCTTCTATTACCAGGATGCGGTGTGTGGCTTCCGCCATTGCGACCCTCCATCATCGGGCTTCAGTGAATGTCAAACGTCTCCCGGATTTTGTCCCGATTATAACCGTGTAGGCTCATTGCTACCAGCAGGAGCAGACGCGCCTTTACGCCGTTGAGGTTCCCGGATCGGATTATGCCGCGGGACATAGACCCGGGAGCGGTCCCTCCCTGTGCGCAGCGGCTGGCAATCACCGTGATAATGCCGTTGTCCGCCGCATCTCTGGTTGCCTGCATCATTGCCGGGGGAAGTGAGCCCCTGCCGCCTCCCGCAATGACCAGACCGCGAAACCCGCCGGCAACCAGCGCGTGCACGTGGGCTTCAGACGCGTCCATGGAGGCGATGACCAGGCCCACGGGTTCATTCAGAGAGTCCGGGCGGGGCAGAGTTGTTCTGTTGCGCGGGTGCCGGCCGAGATGCAGCTCATTCCACTGGTTGATGGTTCCGAGCGGACCCAGCTCGGCACCAAAAGCATCGGCATCCCAGCTGTGCAGCTTGGTGATTTCTGCGCCTGCGTAGATCCTGTCGTGAAACACCAGGAGTGGACCCAATCCGCGCACCCGCTGTGAGGCGGCAATGCGGATGGCAGCTGCCAGGTTGCGGGGTCCATCTGCCCCGACTGAGCCGGCGGAGCGCATGGCCCCGGTGAGTATTACTGGCTGCTCATACTCCCAGAAGAGGGACAGCAGGTAGGCGGTTTCTTCCATGAAATCAGTCCCGTGTGTGATCACGATCGCCTCTGCTCCCTCGGCAATTTCCTTTTCCAGGCGATCAACCAGCGAAAGGACGTCGTCACACGTGAGTGCGCTGGAGGGCTTGCGGGTGAATTCTTTCCAGGTGACCCGGGCTTCGGTTATGCGCTCTTCATCCCCCAGTGTGCGGGACAAATCATCGGCGGACAGAGACTCCTTGCGATAATCCTGTGGGGTTGCGATGGTTCCACCTGTAGTCATTACCGTGATGTCTTGCACCATGTGTACGACACCCCTCTCGGTGGCATTGTGCACAACTTCTGCAAGGTGGGTTCGTTTCCCTTGCGCACGTGTTCCGGAGACGGGCGGGTTGACATAAAATGAACCGCGCGCAGGCGAGGGCAGGGCGGGGAGGCACTGATCCGGTCATAGTCTCAGAACTGTGGGAGCGGGATAAATGAGGGTGAGGAGGACGCACCTGGTGAAGGGATTTGATTCCGAACTCATTGGTGACGCGGTACGTTGCACGTGTAACAAACTGCTCATGACCATTCTGGGCGATGCGATCATTGTCAAGTGTAGCAGGTGCAAACGTTTTCTGGTCGTGCAAACGGGAGGAATTCACTCCATACAGGTTCACGATCTCAATGACGAGGAACTGGGGCGCATGCTGCGGTGTTGCGTCCCCCCGGACGAATGAGACCGGTGGAGGGCATCGCTGTCACGACTCATCATCTCTGCCGGCGAGATTGTTCATTTCCTCCCGGGTGAACTGATATTGTGCACCACAGAACTCACATTTGATAACTCCGGGCTCGGAGCTTTCCGCAATTTCCTGAACCTCCTCGGGTGAGATAGATTGCAGAAGGTGTCCCGCGCGCTCACGGCTGCAGGTGCAGTGAAACTGGACCTCGTCCACACCAACTTGCCGGAAGGGAAGATCCGAAACCAGGTTCCGTATCAATTCTGAGGGGGCACCGCCTCGTTCTATGAAACGACTGACCGAGTCAATTTCCTGGCAGCGCTGAAAAATGCGTTCGAGTGCCTCCTCCGTTTCTTCCTCATCGCGGCTGTCGCGGGGAACCCGCTGAATGAGGAATCCGCCCGCAGCTTCCACGTGTTCATCTGCGCCCACGAGTACCCCGAGGCCCGCCGCGGAGGGCAGCTGTTCTGATGTGGTCAGGTAGTATGTCAGATCCTCCGCTATCTCACCATTTAGCAGTGGGGCGGAGCCGGAGTAGGGTGTGCGAAGACCGAGATCATATGCGGCCGAGAAGTAGCCGTCCGTACCGACAATCCCCGCCACGTCGAGTTTCGGCCCGCCGGTCGGGGGGAGATCCGCCCCGGGATTGGCGATATATCCCCGCAGGTTTCCCCTTCCATCGCAGGTGCCCACGATAATCCCGGCCGGCCCACCACCGTCCACCCGTACTGTCACGGTGCCGCGCTCACCTTTCAGGTTTGCTCCCAGAAGGGCAGCGGCAGTTACTGTGCGGCCCAGGGCTGCGGTGGCAGTGGGACGGCATTCGTGCCGTTCCGTTATCTGGCGCACTGAGTCGGTGGTGTCCGCGGCCATGGCCCGGAGCCCCAGTTTCTCGCAGACGTAGCGCACCCTCGCATCAGACACGTTATCAATCCTCCCATCTCTCTCCAAGATAATAGAATGTGCGGGCCATTTCCAGAGCTTGCGCGCCAGTTACTTCCAGCAGACCCGTCGCGGCGGATACCGAATTGTGTACACCCACGCAGCCTAGCTTGTATAATGTGGCAAACGGGCTTCAGGATGCTGGCCATTCCTCGCTGTCAGTCGTATGGGGCTGCGGCGGGCGTTGTCCTGTCGATGCTGCAGAGAGGGACGGGTCGCCGGGGCACCGCTGCATCCCTGGAGTCAGCGATGGCCGGCAGTGCTATCCGATAGGGGCGGGGACGGAGATCATGCCATGAACGAGCAACGTTGGAACCGAGTAAACGAATACGCGGCCGAACAGCATCTGGATGCAATGATCATCACCGATCCCGAGGACATAGGGTTTCTGTCCGGGTGTTTTCGCGGCAGCGCACTGGTTGTGCTGCCGGATCAGAAATTCCTCTTCGTTGATCCACCCGAGGCAGCCGAGGCGCACAGCAGGGTGGTCGGCTGTGAGGTCCTCTCGGCTGAATGGGCAATACTTTCCCAGTACATCGGTCACCTCCTCGGTGGTCTGGTGCCGGATCGGTTGGGGTACAGTGCAGGAATCTCGCAGGAGATGTTTCTGAGTCTGGACCGCAATGTCCGGCACCGGGGGCTGTGCCGTCAGCTGGTGGTGATGCATGGACTCCGGAGCAAGCTGCGAGCAGTGAAGGATGCGCCCTATCTGCGCCAGATTCGGGAATGCTGCCGCATGGCAGATGCCGGCTACGCCCGTCTGGTGCGCGTCATCCAGGAAGGTGTTTCCGAGTTCGACCTGGCGGCGGAGATCGAGTCAGAACTGCGCCGTGCCGGATGTGAGCGGTATGCGTTTCCGACGATTGTGGCCTCTGGTTCCCGATCGGCCTTCCCGCATGCTCTGCCCACAGAGCGACGGCTCCGGTCGGGCGATCTGGTTGTGGTCGATTTTGGGGCCAGACAGGGCAGTGGTGTATCGGATCTGTCGCGGACAATGGTGATCGGCGAGGCCAATGACGAACAGAAGGACATCCACGAGACAGTGCGCATTGCTCAGGAGATGGCGATAACGTCTATGGCTCCGGGGGTTGAGGTGGACGAGGTGTACCGGGCGGCACACAGGCACATCGCTGCGGCCGGTTACGCGAAGTACTTCGTGCATGGGTTGGGTCATTCGGTTGGATCCGGTCCCGATCTGTCTCCGGGGGTGTCGGAGATTTTGCGGCCCGGGCACGTCCTGACTGTCGAGCCGGGCATCTACATTCCCGACTGGGGGGGCGTGCGCATAGAGGATGTGGTTGAGGTTACCGAAGACGGAGCGCAGCCCCTCACGCATTCCCCCCGTTTGCTTCTCGAGGCATAAAAATGGACCCGCCGAAGCGGGCCCATTTGCGAATCGATCCCGAGGCGGACCTCAGTCGCGCCAGTCTGCGAAGCGGTGAGAGCCTATCTCCACAGTGACCGGGAGGCTGTGCATGTATCGTGAATCGGAGATCTCAGGGTTGAAGAAGAAGAGAGCTCCTTCGCTGGGGTCTTTGCCCTGGAGCGCCTTCTGCACTGCGTCCCGCGCATCATCGGAGATCTGCGTCTGGATGCTGCCGTTACTTACCACGCAGAACTGTCCGTCCTGTTTGATGACTGACTTCACCGTATCGGGAAAGTGTTCTGAGTGGACCCGATTAAACACCACTGCCGCCACTGCGATCTGCCCCTCAAAGGGTTCGACGTAGGCCTCTGCCGTGACCAGCCGCTTGAGCAGGTCCAGCTCGGCATCAGAGATATCGTATATCTTCCCGGAGTCGTCATCCGATTCTACCTCGTGCTGGCCGTACTCATCTGGCTCGGTTGCGGGATCTGCTTCAGTGTCATTGCCCGTTTCAATGGAAATGGCTCTGGCTTCATCGTCCCACTCCAGCTCCCATTCAAAGGTATCGGCGAGATAACGTATCCACACCAACAGATGTTCACCGTCTGCGATGGGTGGGGGAATCTCCTCGGACTCTTCGGAGTTGGAGTAGACTTTCGATCGGGAGGCGACCAACATGAAGCGAGTATCTGGAGTGATTACCCGGGCGACTCCGGTGTTCTCGTCGTACAACACGGCTCCACCGGTGATCGGTACCAGGTCCTCTAGTGATACGAACATCTTGCCGTCAACGATCCGCACTGGACCGGACAGTTCGAGCTCCTCCCCGTCGATATGTATCTCGAATGGTTCGGCGGCCACCACTGCCATGGCACCGACGAACAAAATGAGGAGGATCACCAGAGGCATTACCACGGCAATCCGGTAGGAGGAAAGCTCAATGCGGGACAATGCACCCTGGATGGACTCCTGAATGTCTGCAATCATGACCTTTCGTTCATCCTCTCTCTTCGTCGTATCCTGTCAGTTAACCCCACATCTACGTTGCTACAATTATAACGAACTTACGGTATGGTTCAACTTACATAATTGTTACGATGTCATTAGCTATACCCCACCATATATGTTATGTGGCGGCAGCAAATGACATTTTCCGTCAGTTCCCGGTGCCCCAGAGGGGCGGGAAGAGGCGTGCCGTACCTGTGCGGGCAGGAATGGATGGCCCCCTCCTATAAGTACAGTTAGGTACGAGTTGTTGAAAGGGGGCGAGTTCAGTGGAGACTTCACTGCAGACTGTGATTGTTTGTGTGGACGGCTCGCAGCCATCGTGGCGGGCGCTGGATTATGCGAAGGACCTGTGCGAGGGATTTCCCGTCAGGACTCTGATTGCAGCTCATGTGGTTCCATCTGCCAGTGCTCTGGGAGGATCGTATCTTCCCGAAAGCGGTCACGTGGTTCCCAGCAATCTGCTCAAGTTCCTGGAAGAACAGGCAGATGAGCTGGCTCAGAGCACGCGGGATGCATTGCAGGACATAGATGCGACCCTGGAGGTCTGCGTCCGGCGGGGGAATCCCGGCATAGAAATTCTGCGGCTGGCCAAAGAGAGAGACGCCGACATGATTTTGATCGGCAACCGGGGTCTCAGCGGATTTGCATCCATTCTGCTCGGTAGTGTCAGCGAGCGGGTGGCCAGAAATGCCAAGTGTTCCGTGCTGATCGTGCGGAGCAGAAAGGTGGAAGAAGGCGAAGAAGAAGGATGAGCCGGTATCTCGCGTTCTTCTGTGTCCGGGTAGGGGGTGTATCATGATCTGGGTAGTCCTGCTGCT
Organism: Clostridia bacterium; assembly: GCA_003551365.1. Lineage (GTDB taxonomy): Bacteria > Bacillota > Sulfobacillia > SLMV01 > SLMV01 > PWGR01. The sequence continues at coordinate 15,713 of PUMM01000100.1, read as the reverse complement.
GGCAGCTGCTGTAGCGGTGCTGTTTCTCTGCAATCACTGGCGTCGCTCGGCCCGGAGAGAGCCGGTGGAGACTGCTGAGAACACTGAGCCCCCCCGATCCTCCCCGGCGGAATCACTCGACATGCCGGTGGAGGAGGAGTGTCCGCGCTGCGGCGCGACCTGGTGGCCGGGGGGGCTGTGTTGCTGGAACTGCGACTACGATACCCGGGCAGATGATTCGGAGTCCTGAGACCTTTCGTCCGATCCTGCATCCTCTTCTTCCTGTACGTCCTCTTCCTCGTCCTCTGACGCCGGCAGTTCCTCCATGCTTACGGTAATGCGGTAACGCATATCCCCGGATTCGACCAGGGCCAGTGATGCCAGGGCCTGCAGTCTCTGCGATACCTCGCGGGCTCCATAGGTGCCGGAGACGCGGAGAACCAGGCCGCGCTCGGATGAGTCCCCGTCAGCTCCCGGCGGACCGAGACTGACCAGAGAAACGGCGGGATCTCCTCCCCGTGCGGTGAAGGGTTCAACCTGCACATTGCCGCCCCGGTCTTTCTTGATTCCCAGTTTGTATCTCAGATTTCTGATCTGCCACTGACTCATGTCCAGCATATCGCCAATCTCCGAGTCTGACTTGCCATCCCGAACCAGTTCGAGCAGTGCCGACTGTTGTTTCTGCGGTCCGAGAGTCGCGAACTTCTCTGAATTCATAGCCTGCATATTCACCTCTTTCCGTGCCGGTCCGGGTGGGGACACCGTCGATTCCCCCACTCCGCGCGGGCAGCGATAGGTCACAGTCGGTCCGGATAGACGACGTCCCGGTTTCTCTCCCCGCAGTTCAGACGGCATGATAATGCGTCCCGGACGAATCTTGCTGACCATATTTCGCTCCCTTCGGCGTCTTTGCCAGCTGCATGGCCTATTCATCCAGTAGTGTGCCATGTTTCCTCCAGTTTTATGACCAAGCGTACAGATTCTTTCGCGAAGTACTGCTACGACCCGCCGAAAAACGTTCCTTTCACATTCTACGGGTCGCACGCAAGAATCATGTATGCCAGCACATGATTCAGCGGATCGCTCTCGTTTCTGTGGGCAGCAGGTGAAGAATTGGCCGGGTGGATGGTCGCATCCGGTCCCGCACACAGAATTGGTTGTGGGATGCCAGTACACTATCATGTGATGAATGGCCGTGAGGCGGTCCAGATGCGAACAGGCCTTCCTCCTGGGAATTCGGACGGGCCACAGCGAAAGCGTCTACCTCATATTTGGGGTTGATTTGTGAGAGCCAGGCATTATAATACATTACACATTGATGTATTGACCATCAATGCATAGGGGGATTGATCTGTGAGAGACAGGTATTTGCGTAAGTCCTACTGGCACGGCATGATCAAGATGAGTCTGACCAAGCTGTTTATCCTGCGAGCCCTGTATGAATCTCCCCTGCATGGATATGCCCTCCGGCGTAAGATAGCCGAACTGACAGACGGGTGCTGCACCCCCACGGAAGGGGCCCTGTATCCCACGCTCAATGAGTTTGCGCAGGAGGGATACGTGGCCTGTCAGCAACAGACCGTGAGAGGCCGCAGGAGGAAGGTATACACCCTCACCGATAAGGGGATTCGAGCCTGTCGTGCTGGGGTGCAGGCGTGGGAAGAGACGGCAAGAGCACTGCTGGCCGCCGGGGAAACAGTTTGCCCGAGAGGATGATGCGGATTCTATGGGAGGTGCGAGAGTGTTCAGGAGAATTGTCGACCAACTGAGGAAACGCGCAATTGGGGATGCGAAGGGGTCCTGCTGCGCTGCAGCTGATCCATGCGACTCAACAGATGATGGCCGGGGCAACACCCGGCGAAGCCAAGGCCGCAAGGAAAACTGTACAGATGACTCTGGCGCAAGCGGGGGGTGAGGGGCCTTGCCGTATGCGTCAGAATTTGCTGCACAGCTGTTCGACCACGTGTTGCGAAACGGGCTGAGTATGGGAAGGTATCTGGTTCTGGGCCTTGCTGCGGCAGCCGCGCTTCAGAGCCTTGTTCCCGCAGAGAAGCTCGGCGCAAGAATGGACCAACACGGGACGTTTGCCGTCATCATCGCATCGGGTATCGCAGTAGCTACGCCGCTCTGTTCTTGCACCACCGTGTCGCTGATGATCCCATTTCTCGCAGCCGGTATCCCGTGGGGACCAGTTTTCTCCTGGCTCATCGCATCTCCAATAATCAGTCCAACTGGCTTGCTGCTCACCGGTGGCACTCTGGGATGGCACCTGGCCCTGGCAAAACTATTGGGTGGTCTCATGATGGGTATAGGGGGCGGGATGCTGGCCAACAAAATGCAGGAACTCGGCCTGCTGGTGGGTCAGTCTCGCGTTCCGCTATCACGCGTTTCTGACACAGGTTCTGCCGGTGAGGGTTTCGAGTGCTGTCCGGCGGCCACGCCACATTCGGCGGAGTCATGTTGCGAGGAAGACGAATGCGGCAGACTCCGCAATCCTCGCGAATCGGTTCGGCTGTTTGGCAAAACCCTGTGGGACTCCGCACGAAGCTTGGTCCCGATATTCGTGGCCTTCATTATCGTCGCGGGAGTGATAGAGATGCTGATTCCCACCGAATGGGTTGCAGGGCTGTTCGGGGCCGACCGGGCCTGGAGTGTCCCGGCAGCCGCAGTTCTGGGTGTGCCCATGTATACATGTACTGCCGGTGCGGTTCCCTTGGTGTCATCCTTCCTGCGGCTGGGTATGAGTGACGGGGCGGCGCTCGCTTTTATCCTCACGGGCCCCGGGACTTCTATGCCAGCACTGGGTGCGGTGCTAGTGGTGGCTCGCCAGGTAGTCTACTCTACCTCAATGAAAGTAGGGGTGCGATGAGTGTGGCGCAGGAGGCGTTTGGTGAGGGGCAGTCAGGCAGCCTGGCACACCTGCGGGGAAATCGTGATCTGCCTCCGGAATGCCTGCATGAGGCCGGGCGACCTGTTAAGTGATGATATGATTGCTGACCACGTCAGTGCCAGCGTGGGGCCCAGGTATGTTCCGTGCAAATCCGGACACCGGAGATATGATTCCCGGATGGGCCGCATAGGCCGGACATATGCTCCCGGCGCAGTCCCGCGGGCCGCGGGGGCTACCTCAGCCGCTCAACCGACGGGGCAGATCCGGCAGTATTTCGCCGGCCAGGCCGTGCATCACCACATGTGCATGCGGATCCTGTGGCGTGGGATCGCGGTTAATTATTGCCAGCCTGGCTCCGGCATTGACTGCCATCTCCGGAAGGAATGCAGCCGGGTAGACCATCAGGGATGAACCCACGGCGATGAACACATCGCACGAGAGGGAGGCCGCCTGGGCATCGGCCATTACATCTTCCGGGAGCGCCTCGCCGAAGGCCACGGTGCCCGGCTTGAGGTCGGCGCCACAGTGGAAGCAGCAGGGAATGTCCTGCCCCTCCCGCAGCTGTTGAAAGGCCCTTTCGGACCGGAGAGTCCTTCCGCATTCCAGGCACTGGGCGCGCCACAGGCTTCCGTGCAGCTCCAGCACGCGCTCGGGGTCACTCCCCGCCTTCTGGTGGAGGCCGTCGATATTCTGCGTGATGATGGCCGTGACATCGGTCAGGTTCTGCAGTTCAGCTATGGCCAGATGGGCTGCATTCGGCTCAGCCGCGCGGATACCCCTCCATGATTCCCGGTGAAAGGCCCAGTACTTCTTCCGGTGTTCTCGGTCACTGATGAATTTCTGGTAGGTCATCTCCTTCGGGTCGAAACGGTCCCATATTCCTCCCGGGCTACGAAAATCCGGGATACCCGATTCAGTTGAGATGCCGGCCCCGGTGAAGATTACCGTTTTTGCCCCGGGCGTAATCCAGTCGGCAACTCTGTCCATGTCGGATGATGACAAGGTGATCCCTCCTTCATCATGGGTGCGCGGCTGACGATGCCCATCTGCTTTCATGGTGCGTGCAATCGGACGAATCGTCAATGGGATGCAGGTACTCCGGTGCACAACACGGGGGGGAGAGACGGGCCCTTCCTTCCGGGCCCGCCCGTCATCGCATGTTACAAGTTTCCGACAGCCAACAGGGCAGAACTCCCGGGGCGGCGGGCGGTGATGTGTGCGGCCCGGTAGGTCACCTGTGCCCGCGCGAGGGCGGAGAGGATCCCGGCAGCCTGACTCATATCGGCACAGGCCAGCACGGCCACCGAACCATTCTCTTCTGTGTGTATGCTGCTTTCGCCGACGAGTTCTCGGAAACACCCGGGCAGAGAGATCTTCTCATTTGACTGTACCGTTAGGTAGTACATTTGTATGCCCCCTTCGCGGGCTCGATTATTTCATCTGCAACTATGTTAAACTAGAGCCTGCAGAATGTCAAGCACTAAATAACAAAGCTTTATCATTCTCTTATGCTTTATCACCCCTTCATTCACTGGAGTCCCTGGGTATCCATTCGGCTGTGCGGTGCAAAGTTGCATGGGAGAGCCGCAGTGATGCCGAACCGGGAATCGCGCGAAAGTGTGGGATTCTCTTTGGGTATACTGCCTAAGGAGTTGACATTGAAGGGATGTACGTCGTGCGCAGCACAGTCGACGGACGGATCTGTCGCGATAGCAGCACCAAACAGCTGATCCACCGGCTGCACGCCGGAAGTATAGCCATGCTGACCCACCCGGACGTGGATTCGGTGGCGGCGGAAGACCTCATCCGGCGCGGCGTCTCAGCCGTGCTCAATACAGAGCGCTCCTTCACCGGGCATCTGTGCACTCCGGGCCCGCACATGCTTCTGGACGCTGGTGTGCTGCTGCTCGAGCAGGTGAGGGGGAATCTGGCCGTGCTGCGGGAAGGTGTGCGGGTGAGCATACGGGGGGAGCGCATCTACTGTGGCGGGCGGGCGGTGGCCAGAGGACACCTCCTCACGCCGGGTGACCTGCGGTGGAGGATGCGTTTGGCCCGCCGCAGGAGCTGTGAGCGCCTGAAGGGTTTTCTGGACAACACTCTGAGCCATGCCCGGCGCGAGAAGTCGCTGCTGCTGGATGAGCCCGCGCTGCCGCCCCTCCGCTGTGATCCCGGGGGGCGCCCGGCCCTGGTGGCAGTGCGGGGCAGAAACTATCGGGAGGATATTCGGGCCGTGCGCAGCTATGTCTTGGAACAGAGGCCGGTCATTGTGGCCGTCGACGGCGCAGCGGACGCTCTGGTCGAGGCGGGATGGACGCCAGATGTACTGCTGGGTGATATGGACAGCGTCAGCGACAGGGTGTTGCACTGGGCGGCGGCGAACGGTTGCGATCTGATCGTGCACGCCTATCCGGATGGATCGGCCCCGGGTATGCGGCGTCTTCATCGGCAGGGATTGAGCGCCCGGCGCTTCTGTGTCGCCGGTACCAGTGAGGACGCCGCCCTGCTTCTCGCCCATCTGGCGGGTGCCGAGCTGATCGTTGCGGTGGGGACACATACCGATCCGGTAGAATTTCTGGAGAAGGGGCGGTCGGGTATGGCCAGTACAATGCTGGTGCGCCTGCGGATTGGAGATCGGCTCGTCGACGCCAAGGGTGTGAGTCAGCTCTACCGCAGCTTCCCCCGTCGACGCGATGTCATCCTTCTGGTGGCCGCCGGTCTCGCCCCCGCCCTGACCGTTTTGTGGCTTTCTCCCACCCTCAGTTTGCTGCTCCGGCTTCTGGCCCTGCACGTCCGCGTCTTCACCGCAGGAGGTTGAGATGATATTTGCCCTGGTGCCCGCATTCAATGAGGCGGACAATATTTACCGCACTGTTCGTGGTCTACTGGCGGTGCCGGAGCTCGACGGCATCCTGGTGATTGACGATGGCTCGCGGGATGGTACGGCGAAGGTGGTGGCTGCGCACTTTCACGGCGAAATAATGCTCAGCCGCCTGGCCAGAAACCGGGGCAAGGGTGCGGCACTGAATCACGGCATGCGCCTTCTGGCGGGCCGGGATGCAAAGATCTACGTATTCTGTGACGCTGACCTGGGGGATACCTCGCGGGAGGTGAGTCGCCTGATCAGTCCGGTCGTCTCTGGTGTCGCCGATATGGTGACGGCCCGTCTGCCGGCTTCCGGTGTGGGAGGGGGCTTCGGCCTGACAGTCAGGCTGGCGAGATGGTTGATATGGCGCACCTCCGGGACCCGGGTGGCTGCCCCTCTGTCGGGTCAGCGCGCATTTCGGGCAGAGGTCTGGCGGGCCGGAGGTCCGTGCGCACCCGGCTTCGGGGCGGAAGCCGTATTCACCGCGCGCGCCCTCCGCGCCGGTTTCCGCCTGCGGGAAGTCGACACGCGAATGCGGCACCGGGTAACCGGAATGGGAAGGAGCGATGTGCTGCACAGAGGGCGCCAGATGTGGCATGTGCTCACTGGATTTTTGTGGATGCTGTGGAGGGATCGCAGCTGGTTCCTGCGGGCCTCGTGATGCTGGGGATGCTGCCGCTGCTCTTCGCATTTTCTCTGCTCCTGTCGCTCTTCGGCCGGGAGTGGGCCAGAGCATCCGGTCTGCTCCGGCGAAACATCATCGGCCGCCCCACTCCGACCGCGGTTGGCTTCGTGGTGGTGCTCCCACAGGCAGTCATTATACTCACTCTGTCTCCGCCCGGGGATTGGGCCATGGCGGCTACCATGGTGGGCTTTGCCGCCATGGGACTGTATGATGATGTGATTTGCTCCTCCGACGGCGGGCAGAGAGATGTGAAGGGCTGGCGCGGGCATCTCAGCAGTCTGGCGCGCGGGCGACTGACATCCGGTGCGGCAAAGATTCTCGCCGGGGGGATGGTGGCGGGAGCAGTGGTGGGGTCCGCCGCTGCTGATCCGGTCACGGGAGTTCGTGACATCATGATCGTTGCCCTGTGTGCCAACCTCATCAATGGGCTGGACGTGGCGCCCGGTCGGGCGGTGAAGGGGCTGGTTCTGGTCCTCACCCTTCTCATCATCGGCCGCCCGGAGTTGGGTGGACAGGAGGCAGCGGGTGTGCTGATTCCCCCGGTTGCCTTCAGTTTGGGCGATCTGCGGGGGAGGCATATGATGGGGGATGCCGGGGCCAATGGCTGGGGGGCAATGCTGGGGATGACCTGCATTGCCGGCCTGTCGGGAGCCTCTCTCTGGATTCTGCTTTTTCTCCTGTGCTGGGCCCAGCTGATCGCGGATTCCCCCGGTTTCAGTCGGGTGATAGAAAGATGCCCGCCTTTGCGCTACCTGGATCGATTGGGCTGCAAATCCGCATGGAAGCGAGATACTCCTCTGGCATGAATCCTACATTGCCAGCTTTGTAATCTCCCGGTTAGTCTCGAGAGGCAGCTGCACCGAACGCGGGGGAGGGGAGATTATGTCCAGGTTCCGGGGAGCTCAGCTGGTTCTGGCCGTGCTCATAGCCCTGCTCATCTGTGTACAGTTCTTCAGTGCCCGGGAGATTGACTGGGATGGTTTTGTGGTGCACGTGAGCCTCAGCGCGGATCTTGCGGGCGGTACCCAGCTGAGTATCCCTCCGGTGGGAAGCGTCACTGCCCGTACTCACCCGCTTCCGGTGCGTATTGAGGTATCGCTGCGTGAGGTCGAGCTGCAGGCGTTCTCGACGGTGCTGGACGGTGTGGCCAGTGGAGCATTTCTTCCCAACCTGGGTCACGAGCTTTCCCGGCAGGCCTCCCTGTACATCATCTCCCTCATGGGGGCGACCGGGGTGTTGGCTGCCGGCATGGCCCTGGTCTTCAACTTCCGACACCGCCGCCACCTGATCCTCGTCTTTGCCGCGGGAGTGGTGGTGGTGGGCATTCTGGCCTCCGGGGTATACGCAACGTATGACGTGACTGCATTTGACCAGTACTCCCTGGACGGACCGGTGGCGGACTTTCCCGATGCCTGGCAGGTGATGCAGCAGGGCATGGATCAGCTGGAGGAACTGCGCCGGCAGATGCAGCTGCTGGGATCCCACCTTATGGGCCTTTACGAGCAGTGGGGTTCATCCGGTGGGCCGGGCCGATTCGGCGAGGAGGAGTTCACCCTGCTGGTCATCTCCGATGTTCACAACAACGTCCCGGCTCTCGATTTTGTGCGCGGAATGATTGGCAGCTATCCCGTTCGCGCCGTAGTGGATCTGGGAGATCTTACGGACTGGGGGACGCCGGTAGAGGCCAGGATCGTGGAGCAGATCGAACAGATGAACATACCGTACATATTCGTACCTGGCAATCATGAAACCCCGCTGGTGGTGCAGGAGATGGCATCGCTGGATAACGTGACTGTGCTGGAGGGGACATATGCGATGGATGACCTGGTTCTGGTCGCATACCCCGACCCGGGGGCGTCGTGCATTTCTCCCCGCGAGGCCTCGCCGGAGCAGCTGCAACGTCTGCGGGATGTGTACAGAGAGGGCGTGCGGGAGGCCAATGCCCTGTGGCCCGGTGGTCACGTACTCCTGGCGGCTCATCATCCGGGGGCGGTGCGGGAGCTGGGGAGCATGCCGTCAGTTCAAACCGTTCTGTCCGGTCACACGCACAGCCTGCGGGTGGAGCAGGCTGGTGAAACCTTATACCTGGATCCCGGCACTACGGGGGCCTCCGGTGTGCGGGGGCTGATGGCGGAGAGGGAAATCCCGCACACTACACTACTGCTGCATTTTGCGCGAGAGGAGGGCAACACAGTGTTGATCGCTGTGGACAGCATATCCCTGAACGCCGGCCGGGATGAGCTGCAGCTGCGGCGGGAGTTTCACCGTCCCCTTTTGCCCTGACCTTGCCCCACCGGCACTATTCGGCCCGTTCGGGGGGGCTCTGCCGCAGCTTCTCCCCGGCCTCGCGGCAGTTCTGCACGATATCCTCCCTCTCGACGGGCGGCCCGTAACGCACGGTTTCGTAGCCCTGCAGGAGCTGTCCTATCCACTCGCCCGTGTCCGATGTGGTGGCGCGGGCGCTGCGGATGACCTGGACGCAGAACATGCGGGGTGTCCAGTGCGGGGGATAACTAACGCCCACCCGGGGGGAGGAGTCGCGTGCAAACTCGCGGAAGAGTTGACGCACAATGCGCTCGGTGCGCGTCCGGTACTGCGGGGTGGATTCCTCCCGTCCGCGCAGGAAATCCCGGACTCTCTGGTTGAACTCGTCCGGATCCCAGAGCGACGTCCGCTCTTCCTCCCACTGTGTCTCCTCGTCGGTGGCCGGCACATTGCGGAGGCTGCGCATTATCCAGACTATGACGCCCGCTGCGATGGCCAGAATCAGCAGACGCATAATGATCGTCAGCACGCCTCCCAGCAGCGGATCCTCCGGCGTGGCGAACTCATCCATGTCGGGCGGTTCAGCGGGTTCCATCTCTCCGGGATCAAGATCTTCCGGTACCAGCGGTTTGATGAGACGATACAGCAGGTAGCCGATGTAGGCGAAGGGGTAAGCGATGTAGACGATTACCTGGGACACAGTCGCCCACACCCGGAAGAGCGCTGTCCCGACCATGGTCCAAAAGCCCGGCGTGGACATCCCGATCAGAACCAGGGCCAGGGTGAAGGGTACGATGACCAGGGCGGCAATTATGATCCACCGGGATCTCCACCCCAACTGCCTCGCATCCGAACTCGGAGCGATTATGTGCGCCCGCGAAGCGACCGATGATCCGACCAGGCACAGGGGCAGCAGAAGCACCGGCCAGACCAGGAGATAGTCGTGTGTGAAGTGCAGGGCCAGAAGAATTATTGCTGTCAGGGTCGTGCTGTACACAATCATCGGAATCTTTGCCTGTGCATCGATGGCGCGCGCCGAGCGCAGCCCCCGCTCGACACTCACCCCAAACAGCAAGAGTGTCAGCAGGGCATAGCTGAAGGCTTCGCCGATTATGCCCTCGATCAGAATTCCCCGGTTGTGCAGCCACCAGGACATACCCACCCAGATTGCCGCGAATATGAACAGGGCCATGTCCCGGCTCGAGGGCGACGGCCGGAGGTGCAGCACCACCGATCCGTAAAGAGCAGGTACGAGGAGGGAGGCTACCACAAATGCCGTCTCTGTGTTGTGCAGCTGCAGTTCCAGTAGATGAACGGCCGGCACCAGCCAGCAGAGATCGACAGCTGCCCGGAAGAGGGCCGCCACTGTGCGGTTACTCAGTCGTGAGATTCCACTGTTCAGCAATTTCCTGCCACCTCCTCTTGCCGCCCAGGGTGTGGCAGGGCACGCCGGGTATGCTGGGGCCGGGGGGGTCCCCGGTGTAAAGGAGCGTTACGGCGTGACCTTCCCGGGCCAGGCGATGAATCTCGTTCCGTAGGTCGTCCGGCATGAGGGCCGATATCACGACGAGGCTTGCTCCGTATGATTCGCCCGAGATGCGGCGCCGCAGGGTATGGTGCAGGGGCCGGCTGGCGTGCGGAGCGCTCTGCGCCAGCATGGACAGTATGCGCCGCAGCTGGCGCGGGTCGGAAGACGGTTCGACCTGCAGGCGCGGCGCACTTCCTTCCATGTCTTCCTTGCGCAGGTTACCGTTGCTGTACAGGCCAATCCGGTAGCCTCTTCTGGTTCCGTGTCTCGCGACCGATGCTGCCGCGCACAGGGACAGCTCCAGATATTCTAAGACCGCCCCCTGCCAGGCCCGTTCCATGGTACGGAGGTTGAGAAATATCAGCATCTCGGGGCTTCTGATGCCCTCCATCTGCCGGGTCATCAGCTCGCCACGCGCGGCGGTGGAGGGCCAGTGTATGTGTCGCATCGGATCTCCGGGTTCATATGGTCGCGCCCCCGCCACCGAGAAGGGATCGCGGAAGAGCCAGCGCTGCTGCTCCGGATCCCCGAAGGGATCATCTGCTGAGATTCCGAGATCCTCCAGTGGCACAGTCACCGGGTAGACCAGAATTGACTCCTGTGAGGGCACGCGCAGTTCGGAGAAGGTCAGTCCCAGTGGATCCCAGATGCGGATGGCCGTCGGCCCCACTGGATAGTATCCGCGGGCGTGGACCCGTGCGGTGTAGCTGCGGCGGATGCGCTGAAACCAGGACAACCCGGTGCGGATTATCAGCCTGTCCTGATGGCGCCTGTGGGGACTGGGTGTGCCGGTCAGCTCGAACCCGTCACCCTGCACCATGTCGGTGAGTTCAATCCAGGGAAGCGGGAGAAAAGTGGGGTTGTCCAGCTGCATCTGCAGCTGCAGCTCATCCCCGGTCATGCAGCGGCGCGGGACTGCGGCATGCTGATAGCGCATATGTTTGGCCGCTTCCCGTGCCCACATCCGCCCCGCAAGAAGTATCAGACCCACTGCGAGCGCCAGAAAGGTCAGGGGGGCAGTCTGCGTCAGCACTCCCGTCATGAGGAGCGCGAAGAAGAACAGGGTCAGCCAGTTGTCTCGTTTCATGATCCCAGATCCTCACCTGGTACGGGAATATCCTTCATGACCTCATCCAGTATGGTCTCACCTTCCCGTCCGCGCAGCCAGCTGTCCTCACTGGCGATTATACGGTGGCCGAGAACCGGCGCCGCCAGGTCGCGCACATCGTCGGGCGTGACGAACTCTCTTGCGCGCAAAAATGCCAGGGAGCGGGCGGCGGAGGCCAGCATGATAGCACTGCGCGGGCTGGCCCCGAGTTCAATTTCCGGGCGCTGACGCGTCCTGCGCACTATGGTGACAATGTACTGTCTGACTTCATCGGAGATGTGCACATCTCTGGTCATTGCCGATATTCTCTGCAGCTCATCTCCGTCGATGACCGCCGATACCCGTTCCTCCGGAGTCTGCATGTGGGGGTAGCGCTCCACTATGGCCAGCTCATTCTGCTCACTCGGATATCCGAGTGAGATCCGCATCAGGAACCGGTCCAGTTGAGCGCTGGGCAGCGGGAAAGTACCTGACATTTCCACCGGATTCTGCGTGGCCAGGGCGAGGAAGGGCTGAGCCAGCCTGCGGGTCTTGCCGCCCACTGTCACCTGGCGCTCCTGCATGCATTCCAGCAGTGCCGACTGCGTCCGGGGTGTGGCGCGGTTTATCTCGTCCGCGAGCAGCAGATTGGTGAAAACTGGCCCGGCCTGAAAGTGAAAATGTCCCTCGCTCGGGTCGTAAACATTGACTCCAGTTATGTCGGAGGGTAGCAGGTCGGGAGTGAACTGTATTCGGTTAAAATCGAGCCCCAGCACCACTGCCAGGGTACGTGCCAGCATGGTCTTTCCCACACCGGGCACGTCCTCGATCAGAACATGTCCGTCACTGAGTATGGCCGTGAGGAGCAGCTCCACGCCCCGTTCGTAGCCAATGATGACTTCGCCGATGGTCTCCTTTATGCGCTGAAGGGATTCTGTGGTGGATTCATCCACTGCGGGGCCTCCTTATCTCACCCTGTTTCCTGCCACTGCGGGGAAGCAATGATTCCGTCGGGGCAGGATTTTCGTGTTGACCCGGACAATTCTCTTCACAGAGTAGCATAACCATTAGCAATGACACAGTGCATTGTGCGCACCAATCGGATTGCACACTGGTTTCGCGGAGGAGAGGAAGGAAACCTTCATGTTGAATCGAGACGATTTTCTCGGCGCTCGCAGGCGAATAGCTGATGTACTGGATCCGACGACGCCCCAGTACTCGCGGACTTTCAGTAACTACACCGGTCACGAGGTATGGGTGAAACCGGAGAATCTGCAGAGAACGGGTGCTTTCAAGGTCAGGGGGGCATATAACAAGTTGAGCAGGCTCTGCGCGGGCGGTGCGCGGCCGGGCATAGTGACCGCATCCTCCGGAAATCACGCGGCTGCGGTGGCGTGGGCAGCACAGCCGTTTGGCATACGAGCGAGAGTGGTCATGCCGGAGGACGCTGTGCAGTCGAAGCTCGACGCGGTGGCCACTTACGGTGCAGAGATCATTCTGCACGGTAAGTATGCCGACGAGCGGAAATCGCATGCGCGCGAGATTGCCGAAGCGGATGATTGTGTGTACATAGACTCCACCGACGATGAGGACGTGATCGAGGGGCAGGGAACCTGCGCCATGGAGATTTTGGAGGAACTGCCCGATGTTGAGGTCATAGTTGCGCCGGTGGGTGGTGGTGGCCTCATGGCCGGTGTGAGTCGGGCAGTGACAGTGGCGGCCCCGGATGTGAAGACGGTGGCGGTCGAGCCCACCGGTTCGAGCAGCATGTATCAGTCGGTGCGCGCCGGTGCTCCGGTAGAGGTCGATGTGCAGACCATCGCGGACGGCCTGCGCACGCGCAAACCGGGTGAGCTCCCGTTTTCCTATGTGAGTCAATGCGTCGATGAGTATTACCAGGTGAGCGAAGCATGTATAGTGGATTCCACCCTTTTAATGCTGCAGCGCATGAAGCTTCTGGTCGAACCGTCCGGTGCTGTGGCCATGGCCGGAGTGCTGGATGGGGCGATCTCCGGTTCGGGCAGAAAGGTGGCCGTGATAGCCACCGGAGGCAACATAGATCTGGATGACCTGAGCAGCCTGATTGCAGGTGGGCTGCAGTACGAGTGGGGAGATAGCATGCGCCCCGAATGAAAGAGAGGAACGCCGTGGCAGAACTGAGTGTCGATGTTACACTGACCTGCACGCAGCTCAGTGATGAGGATCTGAGCGAGACGGGAGTCGTGGTGGTGGATATTCTCCGGGCCACCACCACCGTGACTCAGGCCCTGGCTGCCGGGGCGCTGGAGGTGCTGCCGGTTGCCCATACGGATGAGGCCATAGCGCTGGGGCGCGAGCGCGGCGCCAGGGTCGGCGGTGAGCGCGAGGGTCTGCGTCTGGAGGGATTTGACCTGGGCAACTCCCCGCTGGAGTACGTGCCCGGTACGGTTGGCGGGCAGGCGGTGGTGCTCACTACCAGTAATGGAACGCGGGCCATGCAGCTGTGTAGGGGGGCGAGATGGACGGTCGTCGGCTCATTCAATAACCTGGATGCGGTGGTGCGCTATGTTTGCCGCCACCGTCCCGCCGAACTCATAGTGGCCTGTGCGGGGACGGAGAGAGGAAGAGCGGTGGCGCCCGAGGATGTCCTGTTTGCCGGTGCGCTGCTGCAGAGGCTGCAGGGGTGTGACGATGTGCTTCTACGCCCCGGAGGCGGAGCACTGGTCGCGCTCGGGTATGCTGGGGCGTGTGAAGATCCCCTTTCGGAATCTCTCCTCAGCACTCCGCACGGGAGTCGCCTGGTCGAACTGGGCATGTCAACTGATGTTCGCTGGGCGGCGCAGGTGTCCGTCATTGACTCGGTCGGACTTCTGCGGGAAGATGAGTCGGGGCTTTTGCACATAGTCGAAGCGGATGAGGAGACTGAGATGTAGTGCGGGACGTGAGAACGCTTCTGAGAATTGGTTTGTTTGTTGCTGTCACTGCCGGCCTATCCCTGATTCGCCTCCCGCTGCCCATCTCTCCGGTGCCGGTGACGGGACAGACACTGGGGACGATGCTGGCCGGTCTGCTGCTTGGTGCCCGGGCCGGGGCTGTGAGTCAGCTGATCTACGTGCTTTTGGGATTCGCGGGGTTGCCAGTTTTCGGTGGCCTGGGTGGGGCCTCGATTCTTCTCGGCCCGGCCGGTGGCTACCTGACCGGTATGATAATCGGTGCGTGGGTGACCGGTCGCCTGTCGCGGGGGCGCGCGGGGGCATTGCCCATGTTTGTCAGCTGTCTCATCGGCGGAGCGCTGGTGGTGTATGTGCCGGGAGTGTGGCAGCTGGCCCGGGTTACGGGCATGGACGTCCGGGGCGCCATGGCCATCGGTGTTCTCCCCTATATTCCGGGAGACATACTGAAGGCCGTGGCGGCAGTTGGTGTGGCCACGAAGATCCGAGCGCACCTGGATCTGCAGGAGTGAGGATTATGCCGTCTTTGCTGCGTCGACGCCAGATCGTGCGGTGGGGGAGAGCGATGGGGGTCATTGTCCTGTGCGCCCTGCTCTCAAGTTGTCTGGCACAGTCTTCAACCCCCGCCGGCGAAGCATCGGGTGGAGCAGGTGAAAATGAAGAGGGCTTACCCCCGCAGAAGGTGGAAGATGATCCAGATGTTCTGCGGGTGGGGCTGTTGGGCGATGAGGTGACGATGGATCCCGCGGAGATCCCGGGTGATGACGCGGCGTCTGCCCTTGTGGCCCGGCACCTTTATCGTCGCCTGGTGCGGGTGTGTCCCGCCGGTGCACCCCATCCAGATATTGCGGTGAAATGGCGGGCGGATGATGGTGGGCGGGTGTGGGAGTTCACTCTCTGTGATGATGCGGTGATGCACGACGACACCCCGATTACCGCTGATCTGCTGCGCGATATGTATGCAGACGCCGGGGAGGATTCTCCCCGGCAGCGCCGGCTGCAGGATGTCCATAGAATCGAAGCATCGGATGAGAGCACCCTGCGGTTCTATCTCTATGACCGGCAGCCGGAATTTCCGGCGCGAGTGGCGGGGGATCCCGCACTTTCAGTGGGTATCGTTGGGAATGATGGGGGCGTCGTGGGAAGCGGCCCTTACGAATACATAAGGCACAGTTCGCGGGGCGGCATCATTGCGCGCGCGGTGGAAGCGAGCTCGGGCGATGAGAGGTTTGCCTCCATCGAATTCCTCCCCCTGTGTCCGGACGAGGTTACGGGTTCGCCGGATCAACGTAGTGTGGAGACAGAGGACTTGCTCGCTGACATGGATGTTCTGGCCCCCCTGGGGCCGGCAGGTGCCGCTGATCTTTGCGTGCAGCTCGGCCTGCGGGAGGAGATGGTGCTCTCTCCCAATGTGCGAGGGGTGGCTATGAACGACCGGGGGATCCTGGATGATCCCGAGGTTCGGCGGGGGGTCTTTCTGGCTCTT
>PUMM01000147.1 GCA_003551365.1 Clostridia bacterium | reverse complement strand
GCTCCCTTTCTGTCAGCGGTAGATGACTGGGCCTATCACCTGCAGTGGGGCCACTTTGCCCCGCAGCATGAGCTCATCGAAACGCATCATTCTGAACACGGGGCGATTTCTATTGCCCAACGGAGGGATCAGTACAGTTTCTACCAGAGTGGTCACCTGATCTTCAGTACGGCCGGGCCGGAGACCGCAGTTGCCGGGCTGGAAGAAGGGGAAGCAGTCGATTTTGCCCACCTCGCCCTGGTTCAGCACGATAGCCCGGAACGAATACTTCTGATAGGTGGCGGATTGCGGGGCGTCCTGAGCGGAATCCTGCAGCACGACGTGGAAGAAATCGACTACGTGGAGCTGGACGAGACCCTGACACACGCAGCGCGCCCCTATGTTTCCGCCCGCACGCGACAGGCTCTCGATGATGATCGAGTCAACCTGATTCATGCCGACGGGCGCCTGTTTGTTAAGACCGCACCGTACGAATACGACATGATCATCGTGGATCGCCCCGATCCGTTCACCGCCGAGATGAACCGATACTACACCCGGGAATTCTTCCGCGAGGCTGCAGACCTTCTCCGGCCCGACGGTGTGTTCGTGACCGGAGTGACCTCCACCCCAGACCTGCGCGGAACTGCTATAGCCAATCGCAACGCCACCATATACCACACCCTGGACACCGTATTCACTGAAGTGCTGCCGGCCGGGGACCGGTTCATGTTCTACTTCGCCACTGACGCACCTGCGCAAACATCCGTGGATCCCAAAACCCTGGAGGACCGCTACAGACAGCGGGAAGTGGATGCGGAGGAGTTTTCCCCCGGCCGCTATCACACACTGTTGGAGGAAACCCAACTGAGGAGAGTGAACTGGGTGGTTCGTTCGCACGGGCGGGATCCGACCGCCCACCTGCGGGGACCGGGCGCAGTTCCTCCGTTTCCGAAAGCTCTGGATGAGCAAAAGGAGATGGAGGCCGAGCTGCCACCCGTCGAACAGCACTACTTCATCAATGCTGACCTCAAACCGATAGGATACTACTACACCCTGATGCTCTGGGAGGATCTGACCAGGGGCGACCCCATGGCGTCGCTGCACCAGCTGCTGCACGTGCAGTTCTGGTGGATACTGCCGCTGGCTGCCCTTCCCCTGTTGCTCGCAGCGCTACTGCGTGTCAGAGCAAAGGGAATCGGCGCTGGCCCACTGTCCAGGCTGGCAGTGCTCCTTACGGTCTTCACCACCGGCCTTTCCACTATGAGCCTGCAAATAGGTCTGCTGTTTTCCTTTCAGAGCATATACGGTTTCGTCTACGAGATGGTGGGACTGGTGACGGCAATGTTCATGTGCGGTCTGTCCCTGGGCGCCTTCCTCGCTCATCGCTATGTGAGTGATAAGACCAGCATCGATAATCTGGCAAAGGTGCAGATACTCATGGCTGTCCTGTCCGGGGCCATAGCGTTCGGCCTGCCCGGTGCGGCAGCCGTGCGATTGCCTCTTATTGTGTTTCTGCTATTTTCCGTGCTAACCTTTGTGGCAGGAATGCTGAACGGGATCGACTTTCCGCTGGCGGTGGCCTGCTACACCTCTCTACACGGACGCGCCGAGAGATCAACGGGAACAGCATACGGAGTGGAGCTGTTTGGAGCATGTCTGGGAGCAATTGCGGCCAGTGCTGTGGTGGCACCCATTTTCGGCATCACCGCGTGCTGTCTGTTGGCGGCGGGGGCCAGTCTCACGGCGGCCGCGGTGCTCCTGATGGCAAGGGGGGCTGAAAACCCATATGTCTGATGACAGGAAAGACGAGGGCAAGCTCAGCAGGCGACGTTTTTTGCGCAGCGGCGGAGCCGGGATCTGTCTATTTTATATCGCCAACGTCCTGGGCTGCTCCCCCGGGACCGAAGAACCGGAGAAGCCGGCGGATGACGGGCCCGGGGAGGCGCTGCTGGAGGAAAGAAAGGGATTCACCAATCCGGTACGTTCCCCCTGGTTCACGGAACTGGACGACGGCGGGATACGCTGCGAGCTGTGTCCGAGACAGTGTGAATTGCAGGACGGGGAAAGAGGGCCCTGCCGGGTACGCGAAAACCGCGAGGGGGTCGGCTACACGCTGGCCTACGGCAATCCCGCCCTCTTACAGGAAGATCCCATAGAGAGAAAGCCATTCTTCCACGTGCTGCCCGGTACTCGCGCACTGTCCATATCGACAGCGGGATGCAACCTGGATTGCAAGTTCTGTGAGGTGTGGGACATGGCTCTCGAGTATCCGGAAAAAGTGTACGCACACGACGTTCCGCCGGAGAAGGCATTGCAGCATGCAGAGGAATCCGGTGTGGAGTCGATCAGCTATGCATTCGGCGAACCGGTCATATTCTACGAGTACATGTCCGAGGTTGCCTCTCTCGCCAGTGAGGCCGGCCTGCTCAATCTCGTGCACACGGCGGGGTATGTGCAGCCCGAACCGGTGAAGGAGCTGGTGGACCGAATTGATGCAGTAAACGTAGACCTGAAGAGCTTCAATGAGAAGTTCTATCGGGACATAGTGGGAGGAGAGCTGCAGCCCGTCCTCGATACCCTGCGGCTTCTGAAAGACAGTGGTGTGCACATTGAGATCACCAACATTCTGATCCCCGGTCAGAACGACGACATGGAGGAAGTGGGCGAGATGTGCGCATGGATTGCCGACGAACTCGACCCCGCCATCCCTCTGCACTTCGTCCGGTTCTATCCGCTTTACAAACTGTCCGAGGTGCCCCGAACACCGGTCTCCACCCTCGAGGAGGCGCGCGAAACTGCCCAACAGGCCGGGTTGAAGTTCGTCTATATATCCCGGGTGAGTGACCACGAAGCAGAAAATACTTTCTGTCCTGCCTGCGGAGAGAAAATCATCGACCGGCTCGGCTTTGTCATTGAAGAAGTGAACATGGAGGACGGCCGCTGCGCGTACTGCAGCGAGGAGATACCGGGCAGGTGGAGTTGATTAGCCGCCCCCCACCTGCCTGCGCATTCGTTCCAGCTGTTCAAGGGACCGCTCGTCAAGATTGGTGAGTCCGGCTTCCTCTGCCCACTCCACGGCTTCGATGAATTCCTCGGGATGAATGGCCCGATCTATCTTCTCGAAGTCGTAGGCCCGATGCTCTACCCGATACTGCGCCATGATATTCACATAGGTGTCGGTGGACAGATTCTCGGCCACCCAATCGACGAACTCGCGGGTGCCGGCCACGCGGTTGGGCATAACCAGATGCCGCACCATCAACCCGCGCTCAGCTATGCCGCGCTCATCGGTTACCAGATCTCCCACCTGGCGGTGCATTTTTATCAGGGCCCGCTGAGCCTTCTCTGGATAGTCACGGGCCTCAGCGTCATTGTAGCGCTCGGCATTGTCGCCATCCATGAATTTCATGTCCGGCAGGTAGATGTCAACTACACCGTCCAGCATCTCGATCATCTCTGCGTTCTCATAGCCGCTGGTATTGTAGACCAGCGGGAGCTCCAGTCCCTCCTGTCTCGCAATGTGCACGGCAGATATGATGTTGGGCATAACATGTGTGGGCGTCACCAGGTTGATGTTGTGACAGCCGCGATCCTGCAGATCCATCATCATCTGCGCCAGTTCCTCATCGGTGGCTTCCCGCCCCCTACCCTTGTGGGCCAGTGGATAGTTCTGGCAGAAGACGCAGCGCAGGTTGCAGTTGGAAAAGAAAATGGTTCCGGATCCGTTGGCCCCGACCAGCGGTCGCTCCTCACCGAAATGTGGTTGACGACTGAAGACGACCGGGTGTCCTGCAGTGCGGCAGAATCCCGTCTCTCCCTCACGGCGGTTCACTCCGCACTCTCTGGGACACAGATAACACTCCTCCATCACTGCGAAGGCCTGTTCCACCCGCCTCTCGAGCTCGCCCTCCTCGTGCAAACGGGCGTAGGCGGGCAAGTCATCGGACACTTCCTCTTCCCTATTCAGCTCCTCCTCCTCGGGAGGCGCACAGCCCTGCCACAGGAAGGTGCCGCCGGCCAGACCCAGGAGGCCGGCACCCCCCAGCAGAGAGGCATTTCTGACAAACCGCCTGCGGTTCATGGTCATAGGCATCACACCCCCAGCCGGGCCTGTTTTCAGCCATATCGCTCCAACACAGCTCTTACATCAAAGCTATTCTGCCATGTATACACGGAAAAGGGCAAACGTCACCCAGCCCCGCCCGGAAAACCACTCAAGCCTACAGCAGCAAACTGCAGTATCTCATGGTTTTGCACATCGGAGACTTCCGGGGGACACCAGTTGCCGGTACTGACATTCGAGCGCCCCTGCCGTTTCCTGCGGTTCGTTTACTAAATGAGACTTGAGGGGCTCACGCCCAATTCTGTACACTTATGCTGTACATTGATGCACAACCTGCCGCGAAGAGGAGCTCATATGGTCGCTACAACGATACACGGATGCAATTTTTACAACATGGACTGCATAGAAGGAGTAAGATCGCACTTTGCTGACGAATCGGTGGATCTCATAATAACGGATCCCCCCTACGGCATAGAGGGCGACGCCCTCCACCGTCACTACAATCGGAATGAACTGCATGTGGTAGATGGCTACGTGGAAATCCCCCTGGCTGATTATCCCAGCTTCAGCAGAAAGTGGATCCGGGAGGCGGAGCGCATCCTCCGTCCGGGCGGACAGATGTACGTTATCTCTGGCTACAGTAATCTGATACATATCCTCAATGCCCTGCACGAGACGGATCTGCAGGAGATCAATCACATTATCTGGAAGTATAATTTCGGTGTCTACACCAGCCGTAAGTACGTGTCGTCGCATTATCATATCCTCTACTACGCCAAGCCCGGGGGGCGCAGAACCTTCAACCTGGAATGCCGGTACGGGCTGCAGGAGCGGGACGACCAGGGTGGGTCGCTGAACTATCGCGACCGGGAGGATGTCTGGATAATCGACCGAGAGTACAAACCTGGCCGCAGCAAGAACAAGAATGAGCTCCCCGACGAGCTGCTCACCAAAATGATGCAGTACAGCAGCAATGAGGGTGAACTGGTGTGCGATCTGTTCCTGGGCGGTTTCTCCACCGCCCGCGTTGCACTTGGACTCAACCGCAATGCGACGGGCTTTGAAGTATCCAGTGAGATCTTCTCGCACGGTGTCAATCTGTTGCGCACTGTCGAACCTGGATACCTGTGTGATTCCCTTCGTCGTCCCACGGTGGGGCGACCCCGCAATCAGGGAAAACGGTGGACAGAGTCGGAAATACAGCAGCTTCTGCAACGATTCGAGGGCATCATGCAGGAGGGGAACACCAAAAAGAAAGCCATAGAAGAGCTTACCGAGGAGTTTGGCCGGGGCCGCTTCTCCATCCAGCGTATCCTGCGCGAGCACGGAAACTCATGACAGGGGCGAGATGCGTGGACCGTGGGCGCAGAGCCCCAGTTTGCGGCAGGAGGCTCTCGCGGCCGCTACGGGCGGCCGGCACATGTGCAGAGCCCCGATCAGTCGGGAGATGACCCCGGCCACGCGCAATCGGCCACCGGCACATCGGCCGCAATACCGCTATCTTCCTGCAGGTCTGATGTAGTCCGTCTGCTGAGCCCGTGATCAGCATATATATGCAGTCCGTGCATTGGATGAATGCGGCGGGGCTGCTTCTGGCCGGCCCGCGCACCTACGCTGGATGAGGACGAGCTGATATGTCGCAGCTGTCCATCACTCAGACGCACTGGCCCAGCACACGTGGGGCGAGTGGATGGTCCCCGCACGGTGGCGGGAGGACCTGTCACGTAGGACCGGCGGGCGGGGCACAGCACAAAAATACCCCGTCCACTTCACAGTGTACGGGGCTGTGGACGTGAGGGGATTTGAACCCCTGGCCTCCAGAGTGCGATTCTGGCGCTCTCCCAGCTGAGCTACACGCCCGCCTGCGCACCCATCATGTTACACCACGCACCGGTGATGGTCAATACTCTGCATTGTTCCCCCGGAGCTTCCGCAATGCATAATCGTTGCGGCATCTGCGCATCTCTACTAGGGAAAGTGAGCCTCATGACTAATAGAAAAGGTGATACCCAGTGACGACCTTTCATGTGGTACACATCATTGCCGGTGCGTGGTTAATTCTCGCTCCCTATATGAACATCCTGGAGGCGCGAAGCATGATGGTGAACAGTGCAGTGGTGGGCGGAGTGGTTCTTCTGTACAACCTCTGGTACCTGTTCGCCAGAGACAATGTTGACGTGCGACCGGAACGATAGTTGGTCTCCAACCGGCGCGGGCCACCGTGCCGGGTCAGAAATGAAGGCGATGTGGCGCAGGCCACTGAGCGGGACCGGCGCCACATCACCCGTATCTGTCACCCCTACCCCCGGATCTCCACCGCTTTTGCACCTGCTTTCTGTTTTGCAACCATAGCTGTACAATAGTGCCCGGCGATATCGGGCAATCGGGAGCATACGATGGAGGCTCTACATGTCGAACTGCAGTACTGCAAACACCTGTCCGCTCTGCCGCTGCACCTCCTCCTCTCTGGGACGGGCACCGGATACGGGGACACCATATCAACACTGTCCGCACTGTGATCTGATCTTTGCCGAAAAATCAGCGATACCTTCCCCTCAACAGGAGCGCGCACGGTATCTCGAACATGACAACACCCTCGATAACGACGGGTACGTCAATATGCTGCAGGGTTTTCTGCAGGAGGCTGTGCTGCCGCACCTCAAGGGACAGGGCGGCCGCGCTCTGGACTTCGGCTGCGGACCCGGGCCGGTACTCGGGTTTCTCATGGAGAGGGAGGACTTCACTGTCGATCTGTACGATCCGTATTTCTTTCCCGACGACGCATACGTCCAATGCGAGTACGATGTGATAACCGCTACTGAGGTTCTTGAGCATCTGCGCGATCCGCGGGGAGTGCTGCAGGAGCTGGTGCCGCTGCTCGCCCCTGGCGGGATTCTCGCCATCATGACCCACCTACACCCGGGGGCGGAGGAATTTTTGCCGTGGTGGTATCACCGTGACCCGACCCATATAGTCTTCTACAGTGAGAGGACTTTCCAATGGCTGCAACAGCATCTGGGCGTCCGGCTGATCTACAGCGACGGAGAGAAGACTCTTACGTTCCGTCGGGTCACCTGACAGAGACTTGCGTCGCGATCCGCCACCCACACGGAGAGCATCCTCCCACTGCCCCCTTTCCCCACCTATTGCCCGGCAGCAGGATCACCCATCTCCCCCACCCTCCCGGCTGCCGACCAGCAGCGCAAGAATCACGAACACAAGCGGCTCCGCCAGGGAACGAGTCCGATCGGAGTCCTGCAGGATGACAGTCAGAAGCAGAAAGGAAAGCAGGGTAATTGCCGACAGCTCCTCCTTCGACAACAGCACCCAGAGGTGCAGAGCATTCATCGCGCCGCCTCCCTCACCCAGTGAAATGTAGTCCCGTTACAGAACCAGTGTATGTCCGCGTGGGGCCGGGCGGAAGTCCGTGACGCGATCATGTCAGCAGCAGTTTGCAGTGACGGTCCACTGGACGGAAACCGGCCGACTCGGCTGCGCGGCGCGCCGGGACATTGCTGACGACCGTCAGTAGGGCGAAGGAACTGCCGACACTGCGCAGGGCGTCCAGCAGGCGCGTTGCCCCGCCACACCGTCGATGTTGCGGGTGAGTCTCCAGACCGCACACTTCTGCCACTCCGATGTCCAGGGGTTCGAGATGACAGCGGGTGAGCCAGCTTCCTCCGGCATCCTTTAGGACTGCAGCATCAGTCCCAGCATTTTTCGCGGCGATCAGGTGTAGGAACTCGGACGGATATGCCCCGGTACGAGCCACCGCGTCCCGGCCATCGCGCCGCAGGGTTACCAGTCCATCCGGCAGAAGGTCCGATTGGCGCCTCCCGGCAGACCCCGGATGCGCATCACTCCAGTACAGGATTTCGTCCAGTTCGCGCCGACGGACCCCCGGCAGTTCAACCGCGAGCTGACGCTGACCGGCATTGAGTGAAACCAGAGCCGGTCGCAGTGCATCCGGAACAGCCCGCACCAGCTCGCGCGGTGTCTGACGGTCAGCGTCACAGTAGATGTGCACTTCGCAGCATCCGGCGTTGGCCTCCTCCACTGCGCAGAGCAGTCCCTGGCGTAGATGCATGATGTGGGTTCGGGCGTCGAGATCCCAGGGGTCGGCAATGTTGCCGTAACGTCGAGCCAGAGCTGCTATCACAAAGAGGTGCCGCACATAGTGAGCAAAGAATCCGCACCGCGCGCGGCGCAGCTGCCTCAGGGTGGTCCTGTCGTCATCCGCGGTCATATCTCTTTGCCGCTGCGCCGATAGGCCTCGGCTCGAAGCACCCCCTGCTCAGTCACAACCACATCCACCGGCAGGTCATGGTCACCTCTCGGCACTCGGTCCTTGAGCTGCCCGGAATAACACAGACCGACCCGCGGCACGTCTGCCGCCAGACCGGCCAGGAAGCGGTCGTAGTAGCCGCCACCGAAACCTATGCGGTATCCCTGTCGGTCAAAAACCAGTCCGGGCACGAACACCAGGTCCATCCGCCCGGGATCCTCTGCGCGGCCGCAGGGTTCACATATTCCATAGGCACCGCGGTGCAGGTTGGCGGGCTTTTCACCCTCCCACTGGACGGGGACCGGCTGCATCTGGCGATCTTTCCGGTGGGTGCGCGGCAGGTACACCATCTTCTCCCTGCCCGCGGCGGCCCGCATTAACGACCACGTGTCCACCTCATTGCGGAACGCAGCGTAAAACAGTATGCGGTGAGCGCCGCGGTAGTCGGGCAGCGAGGTCACGTACAGACGGATTTTACCATTCAGACTGCGGCGCTGTTCTGCGGTGAGTCCCTCGCGCCACCGGCGCGCTTCCCTTCGCAGTTCGTCTTTTTCTTTTATCTGACTCTCAGACAGTGCCACGCTGCCTCCCCCCATCCTTCATAGCGGGATATTGCCGTGCGGTCGACGGCCACTACTGTGACGGGCTCGTTTGCCCTGCAGGGCTTGCAGGCGCAGCTGCAGCTCCTGGCGCGTCTCCGCCGGGTCTATAACCGAGTCGATGTATCCGTTGGAGGCGGCAACGTACGGATTGGCAAACTTCTGCCGATATTCCTCGATCATCCTCTGCCGCATGGTCTCAGAGTCCTCGGCTTCCTCTATCTCGCGGCGAAAGACGATATTGCAGGCGCCTTCGGGACCCATGACGGCAATTTCTGCCGATGGCCAGGCCACCGCCGCGTCTGCTCCCAGTGATCTACTGCACATGGCCAGGTAGGCTCCCCCATAGGCCTTTCTGAGGACCACGGATATCTTGGGCACAGTCGCCTCCGAGTAGGCATAAAGGACCTTGGCTCCATGCCTGATTATTCCCCCGTGTTCCTGGCTGACCCCGGGCAGATAACCCGGTGTGTCCACCAGGGTGACCAGAGGTATGTTGAAAGTATCGCAGAAACGTACATGCCGCGCTATCTTGTCGGAAGAATCCACATCCAGACACCCGGCCAGAAAGCGCGGTTGATTGGCGATGATGCCCACCACCCGTCCCTCTATTCTGCCCAGTCCCACCACCGCATTGGTGGCAAATTCGGAATGTATCTGGAAAAAGGTGCCCTCATCCAGTATACCATCAATTACCTGCTGGACATTGTATCCCTTGTAGGGAGACTCGGGGACTATGTTGCGGAGATCCTCGGGCCCGATGGCGGGTGGGATGCCGTCGATTCTCGGAGCTTCTTCCTCACTGTTCAGGGGAAGCAATCCCAACATCCAGCGCAAATCGGCGAACAACTGGTCCTCATCCGGGTAGGTGACGTGAGCCACGCCGCTCTTTCTGGCATGTGCCTCTGCCCCGCCCAGTTCCTCCGAGTCGACTTGCTCGCCCGTCACGGACTGGATGACCGCGGGGCCGGTTATGAACATCTGTGCGCTATCGCGCACCATGAGAACCATGTCGGTCAGAGCGGGAGAATAGGTTGCACCTCCCGCGCAGGGACCGGCAATCACCGATATCTGAGGAATTATACCCGATGCAAGCGTATTCCGGCGGAATATCTCGCCGTAGCCGTTGAGCGCGTCAACGCCCTCCTGAATCCGGGCTCCACCGGAATCATTGATGCCTATCATTGGACAGCCGTTCTGCAGTGCAAGATCCATGACGCGGCATATCTTCTGGGCGTGCATTTCTCCCAGCGATCCACCCATGGAAGTGAAGTCCTGCGAGTACAGGTAGACCGGGCGGCCGCAGACCTTGCCATGCCCGGTAACTACCCCATCGGCAGGCACCTCCCGCTCCCGCATGCCAAAATCACCGGAGCGGTGGGTGATGAACTCGCCTATCTCGCTGAATGATCCTTCATCCAACAGGAGGTCGAGCCTCTCGCGGGCGGTGTATTTGCCCCTGGCGTGTTGCTTGGCCGCCCGCTCCTCTCCTCCTCCTGCGTGTACTTTCTGTCGTCTGCGGTGAAGTTCTCGCAGCAGATCGTCCATGCAGTACCTCCCTACAGTGTCGCGTCTCAATCGATTGTCCCGGACGACGACGTCCCGGGGCGGTGTGCGGCGGCCCCGGTGCGGCGGGCCGTCCCCAGGCACTCCCCTTAGCGGTCGTCGCCACAATTTGCGATGCACACGTCCTCGCTGTGGCGACCTCCTCTATCTGAGGTCGCCCGCACAGTGAGCACGTCACCCTCGCGAGCCCGGACCACCCATTCGGCCTGCACGCAGGACTCTCCGGTGGCAGTATCGCGGGGGTCGTGTCCACTGATGTAGCCGTGCAGGTAGTCGATCTCCTTTTCGCTGTCACCGTAGAGCATCTCAACCCCATCCGGTATCTGCAGCTTCACCCGGTCTGGTTCAACTACTCCCAGTGACCGCGCCTTGTTGGATGCGGAGGTGGGAAGGTATCCCGCATTCCCCACGCGCGCCGCGATGCGGTACACGTCGGCACCTTCCTGCGTGACCTGCACATCCTCAATATGCAGGCGGGGCAGGGCCGCGGCGTGTTTCATGATCCACCGCGTATTCTTGTAGCACTCCTGATGCAGCAGCTCTTCTGGCGGATTCTGCACCGACAGTTTGGGATCCCAGCCACCCAGCTCCACCGATCCCAGCTGGGGATGCTCGAACTCGCGCCAGTCGTGAAAGGCCCGGCCACCTACTCTGCGGTCATTCCACCGCAGGAGTTTGATCTCCATCTCCTCCCGGGCCTCCGGATCCACCGATTCGCGGTACTCCATGCGATCCACCCCGGCACGGGTCAGCCGATCCCACACCTCAGTAGTGTATCCCAGGATGCCGTGGTGTTCATAGGCCCACTCGGTAAGTGTGCAGCAATTGTCCGACTTCTCATCGGTGTAACCCGTGACCTTCTCCCCCGTTCGGGCAATCTGGCGAGTCGCCTGCAGGTCCTCTGCATCCATTTCCTCCTCCGGGTACTGGTAAGGATTTCGGTAGTAGAAACCACCGTGGGTATGAAAGGCCTGCAGTGCTCCGATATTGGGGTGGTTCACCAAAAACTCCACTATAGCCCTCACCTCCGGTTCGGAGGTTGGGTAGGGTCCACCGCCCTCTATCTCCGGATGCCAGTTGGAGGGGAAATTGCGGTTGATGTCCAGTCCCCACTGTGTGGGTCGCTCTTCAAACGGCTCTCCCTCCGTGTTGCGCAGCTCACCCTCGCGGTAAAGATGGTAAAAAGGGCCTTCCCATTCGTCGGGTCCGCGGGGAATCATGGCCCGGGGATCCCGATGCGATTTCTTCCATGCGCCGCGCCGATCATCTCTCACCCGCATCGTGAGAATGCGCCCATCACCATCAATATCGACAGGATGCAGCCCGGGCATTCGACTCACCGATTCATCCGGGTAGGGGCGAACTGAACTGCGCAGCAGGTGCGGCGTGGTCAGGTATTTTTCCG
Organism: Clostridia bacterium; assembly: GCA_003551365.1. Taxonomy (GTDB): domain Bacteria; phylum Bacillota; class Sulfobacillia; order SLMV01; family SLMV01; genus PWGR01. Next base: position 33,224 of record PUMM01000147.1, on the reverse strand, counting down.
CCCCGTCCGGGTTAACGCGCGGCAGCAGATAGAAGGTCCGCGTATTCAGGAGGTGGTCCACCTCTTTGTCCCGGCCGAACCTCTGCGTCAGGTAGTCAGCCGCGTGCAATAGGATCATGGACGGGGCGACCTCCCCGGCATGTATGTTTCCGTCGCAGTATATGGCCGGCTTCTCCTCCGGCGCACCGGTCTGTTCATTGGTGATCGTGACAGCCAGTATATCTCGACCCTCGTAGCTCGTCCCTGCGCTGTGCACAGTGGCGAGATGAGGGTAGGCTGCGGCAATAGCGTGCAGCTCGGCGGCGAGCTCCGCATAGGTAAGGTAGCGATCACAGGCAAAAGGTATTCTCTCAGGCATCACCAGTCCCCCATATCATATGCTGATGTGCGGGCCCCACCCCGACCTGCACCGGGTGCGGCTCGCTTTCCTCCGGTACCCTTTCTTCGGCACTGCCGGGCTTCCCTGCCGATGGCGAGCGAATAGGCTGGCATTGCCGCGCGCATACTTATTGACGATGAGGTCGCGCAGGCGGAAGGGGGCGACGGGCCCATGTTGCGACTGCTGCTCATCAAGTACATAATCTTTCTGGTCGTAATCTGGATAGTGCTCGACCAGCTGACCTTCATAATGCCCGCAGAGGCACTGCTCATCGCTACCGCGGCAGCCATCGCCAGCTACCTGCTGAGCGACCTCGCCGTTCTGCCCACCTGGGGAAACGCCGCCGCCTCTGCCGCAGATTTTTTCACTGTGTGGGCAGTGGTGTGGGGATCTCAGCTACTCTGGCGGATTCTGAATATTGGCCTGCCCGACGCAATTGTCTGTGCGGCCCTGATCACCGCAGCAGAATGGTTTTTGCATCCACTGATCTTGCTGCGGCGTGCCGGTGCGGTGAGGTCACGCACCTGAAGGTAAAGGGTCCATCTGACAGAAAAGGGCTGCACATAAAGGGAGGGTGTGGGGCCCCACCGCATCAGCAGTGTCGGACCGCCCCACACCCTCAGTCCTTTGCATTTGGCGATACGACGATTACTTGCTCAGCCAGCCCCTGACTTGCATGGCGTCAGCGATGCGCTTGATGGCAGCGAGGTACGCGGCATCGCGCATCTTGACATCGAACTCCTCGTGGTAGGAGTAGATGCCCTCGAATGCATCCACCATCTTCTTGTGCAGCCGCTGGGCCACTACGTCCTCTTCCCAGTAGTAACCGTAGTTGTTCTGCACCCACTCGAAGTAGGATACGGCCACTCCACCGGCATTGGCGAGAACGTCGGGAATGACAAAGACGCCGTTTTCGAACATGGTCTCATCGGCGGCGGGAGTGGTGGGACCATTGGCAGCCTCGCCCACGATCTTGGCCTTCACTTCGTGCGCATTTTCCGAGGTGATGACATTCTCCATAGCCGCCGGAATCAGCACATCGCATTCCAGAGCCAGCAGTTGCTCATTGGTTATGTCTTCTGCGCCCGCAAAGCCCTGCACAGTACCATTTTCGGCCTTGAAATCGATGACCGCCTGGGAATCCAGTCCGTCGCGGTTGACGATGCCGCCGCGGGAGTCACTGACCGCGATCACCTTGGCGCCGAGGTCCTCCATCAGCAGAGCGGCAAAGCTTCCGGCATTGCCGAATCCCTGAATGGCGACGGTGGCGCCTTCCATCTCGATGCCGAGTCTCTTGCCCGCTTCCTCCACGCAGTGCACGGTTCCCTGCGCGGTGGCCTTGTTGCGGCCCTTTCCTCCGCCGAAGTTGAGCGGCTTACCGGTCACAACGCCAACTCCCGGCTTGCCGGCGATCTTACCGTACTCATCCGCCATCCAGGCCATGATCTGTGCGTTGGTGTAAACGTCCGGGGCGGGAATGTCAATCTCCGGACCGATCATGCTGAAGGTGGCCTGAATGAAACCGCGGCTGAGGCGCTCGACTTCGCCCTCGGACAGCTCGCGCGGGTCAACCTTAACGCCACCCTTGGCGCCACCGTACGGTATGTTCACGACTGCGCACTTGACGGTCATCCAGGTGGACAGCGCTTTGACCTCATCATCATAAACTTCGGGGTGGAAGCGCAGCCCGCCCTTGTACGGGCCGAGGGCATTGTTGTGCTGGGCGCGGTAGGCGCTGAAGTTCTTCACTGAGCCGTCATCCATGGTTACGGGAATGCTGACCTCGTAAAACCGCTGCGGCTTGCTCAGGATCTCGTAAACGGCGGGATCGAGACCCAGCTCATCACAGGCGTCCTTCATCTGGCCATTGACGATGGTTAACGGATTGAGTTCTTCGGTCATTCATTTCCCTCCTTAGGGTGATTGGGTGGCCAACCGTTCTGCCACCAGCTTTTATAACACAGGTCGATGCAAAACTCTACCGATCGCTCGCAATTTCCCGGGCCAACCGCAATCCTTCACCGAATGCCTGTCTGTTCAGGTCCTCTGTGCCAGCGGGTACGCGATCCAGTACCGCCTGCCGGGCCGCATCTTCGGTCACCGCCCCGGTAAGGCCAACCACAACTCCCAGTGCGATTATGTTGGCCACGATGACGCGACCGAGTTTGTCCCGCGCAGTCCCCGTTATGGGAAGCGAGTAGGCCTCATCTCCCGCCTCCACCAGGGTCCCGTCCACCAGTATTACCGAATCGTCGCTCACTTCGTCCCGATATTTTTCGTACCCCTCCTGGCTCATGCACAGGAGTAGGTCGGCGCGGGTTACCTTGGGATAGTCTATGGGCTCGTCTGATATGATTACCTCGGCCTTGCTGGCTCCCCCACGCGATTCGGGACCGTATGACTGGGTCTGCGTTGCCTTGAGTCCGTCGTACGTCACTGCAGCCTCGGCCAGGATGATTCCGGCCAGAACCTGACCCTGTCCACCCTGACCGGCGAGACGAATCTCCTTGCGCATTATGACCGCCCCCGCTTCTCTGCCCGATCTGCTATCAGGTCATCGTATGCCCGGGTATACTCGGGGGTATCGCCGTCGGCGAACTCACCGATGACAAACTTGCCCTTCAGTTCTTCCGGTTCCATCTTCTCCGCCTGTGCGATCGGGACCGCGTTCTCCTTCTGCCAGTTCAACAGATCCATGACCCCTGGCATTTCATTGCGGCGGCCGTAGTAAATTGGACACTGTGATACTGCCTCAATAAAGGCGAATCCTTCCTTCTCCAGTCCCCTTGCGATGTAGTTGGTCAACTGGGTGATGTGAAACACAGTGCTGCGCGCCACATAGTTGCCGCCGGCACCGGAAACCAGGTTGCAGAGATCAAAAGAGGGATCGATATTGCCGTATGGCGCCGTGGTAGCCCTGCTCTGGGGGGGAGACAGCGGCGAGTACTGTCCGCCCGTCATCCCGTATATGCTGTTGTTGTAGCACACGGTGGTGATGTCTATATTGCGCCGCGCCGCGTGTATGAGGTGATTGCCGCCGATGGCGGCAGCATCGCCATCGCCCGTCAGAACGATGACGTTGAGGTCCGGATCAGCCAGCTTCACACCAGTGGCAAAGGCCAGGGCCCGCCCGTGTGTGGTGTGCAGGGTGTTGAAATCCAAATAGCCGGGTGCCCTTCCGGAGCAGCCTATGCCGGATATAATCACGGTGTCGTCCTGCTCCATGCCCACTCGATCAATGGCCCGGACCACTCCACCGGTTATGGTGCCGTGCCCACATCCCGGACACCAGATGTGCGGCAACGTCCATTCCCTGAAGTACTTATCAACAATGGCCGCCATTTCACAATACCTCCCGGATCTTCTCATAGATTTGCTCGGGCCGGAACAGCTCCCCGTCGGCGCGATGGATTCCGATGACCTCCGCGCTGTCCCCCATGACCCGTTCGACTTCCAGGCGCATCTGGCCCATATTCATCTCGGGTACCAGAACCCGGTCGACCTGTCCCTTGAAGGCCCGCAAACGATCTTCCGGAAACGGCCAGGTGGTCACCAGTCTGAACTGGCCAATCCTTTCGCCGTCCTCTCGAGCCCACTGCACTGCTCTGGAGGCGGCACGCGCGGAGGAACCGTAGGACACGACCAGGGCATCTGCATCATCGACCTGCGTCTCCTCCACCCATTCGTATACCTCGCGGTGGTTATCCAGCTTGCCCATCAAGCGATCGATGAGCTTTTGAGCATTTTTGGCGTCCATATTGGGGAAACCGGTCTCATCGTGGAACAGTCCGGTCATGTGGTAGCGATATCCGTCGCCAAAGTTGGCCATGGGCGGTATGCCGGTGCCGTCGTCCTGATATGGTTGATATTCCTCGGGTGGCACTGTGGGCGCCTTGCGTTCTACCTGTTCGATATCGGCAGGATCGCGCACCCGCACACCCTCGCGCAGGTGCCCTATGACCTCATCGATCAGCAGAACTACGGGCACGCGGAGACGCTCGGATATGGCAAATGAATGCAGTGCAGCCTCGTATGTTTCGTCCACCGATGCTGGCGATATGGCGACGATGGGGTGATCCCCATGTGTACCCCAGCGAGCCTGCATCATGTCGCCCTGTGCGGGAGAAGTCGGCATACCGGTGCTCGGACCCACTCTCTGGACATTGACAACCACAACCGGCACCTCGGTCAGGGCCGCATATCCCAGGTTCTCCTGCTTCAGGGAGAATCCGGGGCCCGACGTGGCGGTCATGGCCTTTTCACCAGTGAGCGATGCGCCGATGATCGCGGCCATACTCGCGATCTCGTCCTCCATCTGAATAAACTTACCCCCCACATCGGGCATGCGCAGCGCCAGGTGTTCTGCCACCTCGGTGGACGGTGTGATCGGGTATCCGGCAAAGAACCGGCATCCCGCCGCCAGTGCACCCTCTGCAGCCGCCTCATTTCCCTGCATGAGTGCCATCTTCTTATCATTCATCGTTCTCACTTCTCACTCGAATGGCAAAGTCGGGGCAGCGTATTTCGCACTGCATGCACTCGATGCATTCGTCCTCATCGACGACAATGGCTTTGCCCTCCTCGTCCCCGTCAAGTACATCGCGGGGACAGAATTCAATGCATATCCCGCAGGCCTTACACCATTCCCGGTTGATGCTGATCAACGGCGTCTCCGCATCCGTCTTCCCGGCATCGGCGTTCAAAAAGTCTCACTCCTTCCGAGTCTTCTCCAGAAGTCTGTTCTGCAGTGCATTGACCGATCCCGCATCGGGTTTGTAGATGAACTCAATCACCGGCTTGTCCCCGGCGATCTCTTGCACTTCATCTCGCCGGCCCGGAGAGACGATGACCGCCCCCACCTCGGCCAGCAGCCGCCATACCGCAGAAATCTCCGGGGAGGTCTCCACCCGGAGATCAAAGCTGTCCAGTCCGGACTGACACATCGATTTGACCACCCGCCGCGCAAAGTTGTCCGACGAACACAAAAGCCCCACCGGCTCCTCACGCGGGAGCTGAGCAATTTCCACCATGGTCTCCATATCGGGATCCAGGGCTATTCCCAGGACCTCGACATCCGGTCCCAGCACCTGCCTGACTTCTCGTAGATGGAAAAAGGTAGTTACGGCGAGATCGGCCGTTATGACCCGGTCGATCAACTCCTCCCGATCATCGCCGTGCAGCAAATCAGCCAGGAGCACCGGAAGCACGTGCACCCCAGCGCCCAGCTCCAGTGAACGACTGAAGTAGTCCAACTGCTCCCGATTACATTCGACAAAGGCAGCCCGCACCCGGGCCAATCTGGCCCGGCGTTCCTCGAGGCGGCGATGAAATACCTCGTCCACGGCGCCGAGATCGTAGCCCTTCTCGGCGGCCGTCCCTATCAGCGAATCCACCAGATCGTCCAGGGATGGGTCGCCCTCACCTGCCACGTCCGGGTGACCTCGCTGCGGCTCTGCCCCGGCCACAAAGGTTCCGCGGCCCTGATGGCTCTGCACCAAACCCCCTTCGGCCAGCTTGCGATAGGCCAGACTGATGGTGTTGCGGCTGACACCGAGGCGACGGGAAAGATGGCGCTCAGTGGGCAGCTTGCGGCCCGGCAGCCAGATGCCCATCTCTATCAGTTGGGCCATCTGATCGCGCAACTGCAGGTACAGGGGGACACCGCTTTCCCGGTCGACGCGAAGGTCATCCAGCGAAGAAATATTGGAGCTGCTGTCTGTGCCAATGCGCCGCCAATTGGACCTCACTTCGCACCCCCAGTCAGCCAATTTGTGCCCCACTCGGAGTTAGGAAACCCCGGAAGCGGGGCAAATGCTCAGCCATTTGGCTCCTTGGTGCATCCCACAATCCATTATAAGCGGTACTGCGACACAGGTAAACCGCAATCTGCCATCGATCAGGGAGGAGTACTACTCTCTTCCGTTACTCCCGGTCCGGCGATGGCGTCGCGGCTCATCTTGAGCACCACATCTTCCGCCACTTCGAGGGTGAGACTATTATCGCTCAGCGTTCTTATCGTGCCGTGAATTCCACCGATGGTTATAACCTGATCCCCCACCTCCAGGCTCCGCAGCATTTCCTCTCGCTCTTTTTCTCGCTTTTGCTGTGGGCGTATGAACAGCAGGTACATCAGGGCCAGTATCAGAAGCCAGGGCCACATGGCCATGAGCAAATCTCCAAAATCTCCCACTGCATCTCCTCCTCTCCAGGTCACCGGGGCGACCGGTCTACGATCAGCCCCCGGCTGTCGGTGACACCAGCAGTATCTCGCAATCTTCGTCCACCACGTGATCGCGCTCCACCGATTTGCCATCGATGACAATGGAGGCGAACACCATGGGATTGATCTCCAGCTTCTCCTCAATCAGCTCCGAGACGTCCCTCGGCTCGGAGAGCTCGAACTCGAATTCACTCTCATTCGACGGAAGAAGCGATTTCACGTGTCCGTGTACGGTGATCTTCACCCTCACTTGCGTCCCTCCCTAGCGCAGGGTCACACCCGTAAGTCCAGCCGCGGCGCCCCCCGCAATGCGCGTAGCTCCACTCACCATCTGAGTTTACATCATATCGACCGACACCTGTAGCTGCCGCCGGGACCCCCAGCGATGTTCACACATGCCTCCTGTGCACACACGGCGCGAGGACCGCCGCCCGTTACGTTCGGCGATCCTCGCAGGCTGACTATCGGGTCCCGCCGTCAATAGTCGTCGGGCAGGCGTTCCAGCTGCGCCATGGTGAAGACCGGTCCATCGATGCAGATGTACTGGGTACCGACATTGCACCGGCCGCACTTACCGACGCCGCATTTCATTCTCTTCTCCAGGGTGGTGATGATCCTGTCCGGCTCATATTCCATCTTATCCAGCGACTGCACCACGAACTTGATCATGATTGGGGGACCACAGGTAAATGCTATCTTGCCGGCCGGATCGGGATCCAGCTCCTCCAAAAAAGGCGGGACGAAACCCACTGGTCCATCCCAGTCCTCTCCCTCGGCGGCGTCGACGGTGACATCCACGTCGACATTTTCCACCTCCGGCCAGTTGGTAAACAGCTCTTCTTTGAATACCAGATCGGAGGGACTGCGGGCCCCATAGACAATCTGGGCGTAACCGTAGTCCGCGCGGTGATCAAAGCAATAGTTGATCAGCGACCGCAGAGGAGCCAGACCGATGCCGCCGCCTATGAACAGCAGGTCGCTGCCGCGTATGAAATCGACGGGAAAGCCATTGCCGTACGGGCCGCGAATTCCTATTTCCTGTCCGGGCTCCACCCGGTGCAGGGCATCGGTCAACCGGCCGATCTTCTTTATGGCAAACTCCATCGGTTCGCGCGTCGGTGAAGAAGTAATGGAGAACATGGCCTCCCCGACGCCGGGCATGCTGAGCATGGCACACTGCCCGGGCATGTAGTCGAAAGGAGGCTCCCAGGGAAACTCCACCTGAAAGGTCTTCACATCCGGAGTCTCCTTGATAACCTCGGCGATCCGTGCCTTTTGGGGAATGAGGTGTTCACTCATTGGAATCCGCTCCCTTCACCGCATAGATGAAGTCGGCGATGTCAACGCAGGCGGGACAGTGGTCAATGCATCGCCCACACCCCACACACCCGTATACGCCGTGCTTTTGTGCAAAGTACTGCAGTTTGTGCAAGAAGCGGTTGCGGATTCGCTGCAGCTTGGTTGGACGTGGGTTCTCGCCGCCGGCCATCCGGGTGAAATCGGAGAACATGCAGGAGTCCCAACAGCGGAACCGCACTCCCTCCGTCCCCCTGGTTTCTCCGTCCAGGTCGTAGCAGTGGCAGGTGGGACACAGGTAGGCACACGTTCCACAGCCGATGCAGCGAAAGGCCAGATCCTCCCACACCGGGTCTTCATACATTCCCGCGAGAGTCTCCGCCAGACCTTCCACCGGCGGCTGCGCGACGATACTCTCCCGCACCTCTTCCCGCAGCTTTTCGATCCGACGCCCGGTCTCCGCATCGGCCTCATGTACAATATCGTCCAGGTCAGAAACAATGGCTGCACCACGATCACTCGTGGCCTCCAGGGCCAGTTCCTCCCCCAGGTCGGTGACATGAATGTCGCCATCCTCCACCGGCCCGGCGGGATCCACATCGAACGTGGAGCAGAAGCAGGTGTCTCGCACCTCCGTGCAGCCCCAGGTTATCAGCAGTGCCCCCTCTCGCCTGTCCGCGTAGAAGGTCTCCGGGAACTGTTCGTCCAAAAAGACCGTGTCCAGCATAGCGATGCTGCGGGCATCGCACGGACGTATGCCGAAGATCACCGGAGGCACGTCATCCGGCTCCCCGGGGGTGATCTCAAGATCCGCCGCATTGGCGACGAAGCGGAATACCTCCTCGGTCTGCGGAAACAGCAGATCCTTGGGTGGGAGGGTGGCATTTTTGCTCCGCACGCCCTCCAGGGATGGTTCTCCCCCATCCCAGGGGCGAAACAGGACCGTCTCATCCTCCATGCGGGGAAGATAGACTCTGCCCTCATCGGCCAGCCGCACGAGCAGTCGTTTCAGATCCTCGGTGCGCAGCAGTTTCATGTCGATCCCTCCTCTTTTACCTCGGGATCATCGAGACGGTAGGACTGCAGCGGCGGCGTCTCCTCCGGGCTGAGCCCCGCCTGGTGTTCTGAGAACAGCTCCTCGATGTCAGCTGCCGTCCTCTGCATGATCGCCCGCAGCGGAATGTTGACGGGACAGATTCGTTCACATTCCCCGCACTCAATGCAGCGTCCAGCCACGTGAAATGCCCGCGTTATGTGATACATCTGTTTGTCGGAGAGATCGGTGGCCTTGCCCAGCCAGTCCGGGCGATCGGGCAGGTCGCCATCAAAGACGCACTCGACGCAGTTGCACGCCGGGCAGACATTGCGGCACGCGTAGCAGCGGATGCACCGGTCAAACTGTCGCCTCCAGTACTCGTAACGCTCCTGCTGATCCATTTCCTCGAACTCGGCGAGCGCGGCAAAGCGATCTCCGGCACCGGCCGATGTCGCTCCAGTGAACTCCTCGTCGCACCGCACCGGTTCGGGATGAGTGCAGGAAGCACACCTGTCCGCCAGTACATCGCCCATACTCAGCTGCACATCCCCATCGGCGGTTCGCACCACAAAATCTGCTCCCTCATCCGCTGTCCATTGGCAGGAGTCGGCCGACTTCAAGTCCACCGAATCTGCCACCCTGCCGCGGTCGGCAAAGCCCGGACAGCTGAACCCCAGAACCAGAACCTGCGCAGGATCCAGGACTCCATCTGTGATCAGTCGGTTTATGGCCCGCGCATCACAGCCGCGGGCCCACACCGCCGTACGACCCGGTGGTTGTTCATCCGGTGCCGGATGTTCCGGCCGGACGATGTCGATCAGATACTTGGTCAGATTGGAAGCGGAGAATGGACCGACCTGCAGCCGGTCCACCTCCTCCGGACTCTCGGCTACGGCGGGAGCGCTCTGCCAGGCCAGGCGCCCGGCTCTCCAGCCCAGCACGCGATCCACTTCGCCCTCCTGCAGCAGTTCTTTCGATCGCCTCCGCAGCTGTTGTACTGTGTCTTTCATATCAGATTGCTCCTAAACTTCTTATTGGGGCCAAGTTTTCGCACCTGCTCTGTCATCTCCGATACGACATCGGCAAAACGCTTGCCCTCGGCCGCGGAGACCCATTCCAGCCGCACCCGCTCCGGGTCCATCCCAAAAAACTCCAGGTGGCGCTGGAATATGTGGAAACGCCGCCGGGTGTAGTAGTTGCCGGTGGAGTAGTGACAGTCACCCGGATGGCAGCCGGCCACCAACACCCCATCCGCTCCCTTCTGCAGCGCCCGGAGAATGAACATTGGATTTACGCGACTGGAACACAACACCCGGATAATCCGCAGGTTCGGCGGATACTGCAGACGATTTATCCCGGCGAGGTCAGCCCCCGCATAGCTGCACCAGTTGCAGCAAAATCCGACCAGATTGGGAGTCCAGTCCTCGCCCCCCTCCGACCGAGGGGACCCCCCGCCGCTGGTATCTGATGCGGCAACAGGAGACTGATTCTCGCCGGGACAATTCTGATTCAGAAGCATATCGCCTCCACCTCCTTCAGCAGCTGCTGGTTGGTGAAGCCCTTGGTGTCGATCGCTCCGGCCCGGCAGGCCACCGTACAGGCGCCGCAGCCCTTGCAAAGAACCTCATTGACCGTCACAACGTGCTTCTCCTCATCGAGGCTGACAGCCGAGTATGGACAGACGTTGACGCATGCCTCGCACCCCGAGCAACGTTCCTCGCTCACTCGGGCCACCCAGCCCTCCACGGCCAGCTCGTCCTGGCTGAGAAGAGTGGTGGCGCGTCCCGCCGCCGCCTCGGCCTGGCTGATGCTTTCCGAGAGGTTCTTCGGTGCGTGCACCAGTCCAGCCATGAAGACCCCGTCGGTGGCAAAATCCACCGGTCGCAGTTTCACGTGCGCCTCGAGGAAGAAACCGTCCTCGTTCAACGGCACCTTGAACAGCTTGGCCAGCTCGACCGCACCCGGAGATGGAACGAGGCCGTTGGCCAGCGCCAGCAGATCCAGATCCAGCATCATCTGTCGACCCAGTACCTCGTCGAAGAATGACACGGCCAGCTGGTCGCCGGCGGTGACTTCCGGCGGGTTATTCTCTTCGTACCGGATGAAATGCACTCCCAGGTCGCGTGCGCGCCGGTAGTGCTCCTCGGCAAACCCGTAGGTCCGCACGTCGCGGTAGAAGAGGTACACTTCCTTGTCCGGATATCTCTGCTTCAGTTCAATGGCATTCTTGATGGCGGTTGAGCAGCAGATTCGGCTGCAGTAGGGGCGCTGTTCATCGCGCGAGCCGACGCAGTGAACGATGCCCACGCGTTGCGCCTTCCTGAGCCTGTCGCTGCCGTCAATAATCTCATCCTCCAGATCGGCGCAGGTCAACACGTCGCCGTGTTCGTCCCAGCCGAACTCCCCGGAGGACGGCTCGTACTGCACCGCTCCGGTGGCCAGAATGACCGCACCGTGTTCGATTTCATCTTCGGTGCCGTCATCGGCGCGGAGGGTGGTGACAAAGTTGCCCACATAACCAGCCGAATCCGCCACTTCGCGCTCGGTGTGTACATCGATTAGAGGATCGTCCTGCACCCGACGGATCAGCTCCTGCAGGAATTCGTCCACGCTCTCGCCGTCGATGGTGCGGCGGACCTTGCGGGCATTACCACCCAGGGAGGCCTCCCGCTCGACCAGGTGTACGCCAAAGCCCTGCTCGGACAGGGTCAGCGCGCTGGTCATACCGGCCACCCCGCCACCTATGACCAGGGCATTCCGGTTCAGCCCGATGGTTATCTCGGGCAGCGGCTCCAGCTCCACCACCCGGGCCACGGCAGCCCGCACCAGATCCTTGGACTTTTCAGTGGCCCCGTCCGGGTCCGAGCTGTGCACCCAAGAGCACTGATCCCGGATGTTGGCCATCGCGAACATGTACTGGTTGAGTCCGGCCTCCCGCACCGTCTCCTGAAAGAGCGGCTCGTGCGTACGCGGCGTACATGAGGCGACCACGACGCGGTTCAGATCATACTCCTCGATCTTTTCCTTGATTATCTCCTGGGTGTCCTGCGAGCACGTGTACAGATTCTCCTCCGCAAACACCACGTGCGGCAGTTCGGCCGCATATTCCTTCACAGTCGGGACGTCAACCACCCCGCCGATGTTCAGACCGCAGTGGCAGACGAAGACCCCGACGCGCGGCGGATCCTCGCTCACATCTCTCTCCGGCGGATATTCCTTCTTCTGCGTCGCAGAGAAGCGGGCATCGGACAGCAGCTGCGACACCCGTCCGGCGGCCGCTGAGGACTGCATGACCGTCTCGGGTATGTCGTGCGGGCCACCGAAGGCGCCCGACACGTAAACGCCGGGGCGGGTGGTCTCTATCGGGTGGAAATAGTTGCTCCGCGTGAATCCGTAGTCATTCAGGCCGATGCCGGCCCTGTCCGCCATGTCTGCCCCGTCGGCGGGAGGACGCAGTCCGACGGAGAGAACCACCATATCGTAAGTGGCCTCCCGCGCGACCCCGTCTTCGGCGGCATAGCGCAGGGTGAGGCGGCCATCCTCGTCCTCGTGCACATCGTGTACTTTGCAGCGGATGAAATCCACATCATGTTCGTCCTGCGCCCGATTGTAGTATCTCTCGAAGTCCTTGCCGTGGGTGCGCATGTCCATGAAGAATATCCCCATGTCCAGGGGCGTATCGCTGTGCTCCTGTGCTACCTGCGCCTGCTTGATGGCGTAGGTACAGCAGACCGAGGAACAGTAGCCGCAGCCCACCTGCTCATCCCGCGAGCCGATGCACTGTATCCAGGCAATGCTGTCGGGATGACGGCCGTCGGAGGGTCGCACCAGCTCTCCCCCGTACGGACCCGAGGCGCTGAGAATGCGCTCGAACTCTATACTGCTGACCACGTTTTCCGAACTCTGATACCCGTATTCGAAGAGGGTTTGTGGATCGAACTCGTCGAACCCCGGGCTGAGCACCACCGCACCCACATCAATGGAGCGCACGCGTCCCGGGTCATCGTGTTTTATGGCATCGGCCTCGCAGGCAGTCACACATTCCATGCATTCGGAACACACTGCGCAATCCAGGCAGCGTTCGGCCTCGATCATCGCGGAGTCGCAATCCAGCGTGGCCACCGCCTCGGAAAAGTCGCCGGGTTCTCCCGCAGCCCCGGTTGCCTCCGGTCTCTGGCGGGCTGCCGCCTGCACCGGAACCGGCAGATCATCCATCGCCGGGTCGGGACGCACCTCATCCTCGCGTCCCTCGCGCAGATTTTCGCCGTTCAGATAGCGATGAATGGACTCGGCTGCCTTGCGCCCGTCCGCTATGGCCTCGACGGCCACGGCCGGGCCCCGCACGCCGTCTCCTCCGGCGAATACGCCGGGGCGGCTGGTTTCATGCGTAAGGGGATCCGCATCGACCGTCCAGTCATCGTGCCCCACGCCGGCATCATCTGCGGCATCCAGGTCGACGCTCTGGCCGATGCACTCGATGAATACATCTATGTCCAGCTCGAATTCCGATCCCTCTATGGGTTCGGGGCGGCGCCGGCCGCTGTCATCCGGGGCTCCCAGCTGCATCTTCACACAGCGCACGCCGGTCACATCGCCGCCAGCGGTGAGGATTTCCGTGGGATTGACCAGTAAATCGAACTGGACGCCCTCGTGGTGTGCCTCCTCAATCTCCTCTGCCAGCGCCGGCATTTCCTTCTGACTGCGACGATACAGCACCCGGACGTCCTCAGCACCCATGCGGAGGGCGGTTCGAGCGGCGTCCATGGCCACGTTCCCGCCGCCCACAACTGCGACACTGCGGCCCGCAATCTCGGGGCCGTTGTAGGGATAACCGTGCGACTGCAGGTTGGCCTCGCGCAAAAAGTCCACTCCCTGCACCGCCGATTCGGCCTCTTCACCGGGTATGCCCATGGCGCGACCGCGCTGGGCTCCCACGGCCAGATAGACTGCCTCGTAGCCGTCCGCGAAGAGCTGGTCCACAGTGATGTCGGTCCCGACTGCCGTATCGGTGATGATCTGCACGCCCATCTCCTCTATGACCTTGATCTCGCGCTGCAGGACATCGTGCGGCAGGCGATACTCCGGAATGCCCAGAGCCAGCATGCCACCGGCGACCGGCTGCGCCTCGTAGATGGTGCAGCGATAACCGGATCGCGCCAGGTAGTAGGCGCTGCTGAGTCCTGCCGGTCCGGATCCCACAATGGCGACCTTCTCGTCGCGCGGTTCCGCGATCTCCGGCATTACCTCGAGGGGGTCGACCTGCTCAGCCACGAAGCGCTTCAGCGCGGCCACACTGACCGGCTCGTCCACCCCACTGCGGCGGCAATTGTCCTCGCAGGGATGAACGCAGATGCGGCCCATAACCCCGGGGAGAGGAATGGTCTCCCGGATCAGGGACAAAGACTCCTCGTACTTGCCCTCGCCGATCAGGGCAATGTAGCCCTGCGCATCACAGTCGGCCGGGCAGTTCAGTTCGCAAAGCCGCCGTTCGCGGTGCTTTTCAATGGTGAAGGCATTGGGCGAGGCCTGCGGGAAGGGACGATATACCGCCCTCCTGTCCGTCAGGTACTCCTCGTACTCACTGAGGGCCGAGACCGGACACACTTCGGCGCACTCACCGCAGCCGGTGCAGGCCTCCACGTCCACGTAGCGGGGTTTTTCCCACACCGTGGCGGTGAAATTCCCCGCCTTGCCCTGCAGGTCGAGTAGTTCAGAGTAAGTGATATTTTCGATATTGAGATGACGGCCGCACTCCACCAGCTTCGGCCCCAGTATGCACATGGAGCAGTCATTGGTGGGGAATGTCTTGTCCAGCTGCGACATGGTACCGCCTATCGACGGGGATTTTTCCACCAGATAGACGAAATAACCACTGTCCGCCAGGTCGAGCGCGGTCTGGACACCGCCAATTCCGCCACCGACGACCAGCACTGAGCCGATGGGGCCGTTGTTTTGCTCAGCCATTCAGCAGTCCTCCTCCCCCTCTAGTTCCTGCGCCATGCGGGCCATGAGGGACGGTAGATCGATTTCGGCGTCGGCATCCTCACTGCTGATCTGCAGGACCTTGCTCACCAGACGGTTTCTAACTCGCTGGGCGAAACAGTCCATATCCTCCGAAAGCCGGAGGAAGGAGCCGTCCACATACCCTTCCTGCACGGCCATGCGCCGCAGGGCACCCACCACGTCGGTGAACTTCACGTCCTGCGGGCAATGCGCGTAACAGGCGTAGCACTGGTTGCACAGCCACAGCAGGTCGGAAGACAGGAGTTCTTCCTTCAGACCCCACATAATCATGCGGATCATCCTGCGGGGATTGAAGCGCTCCTCCACCTCACTGACCGGGCAGCTGGCGGTACACACCCCGCAGGTAAAACACACCCGCACATTCTCTGCCCCGGGCAGCGAGGCGACTTCGTATTTGAATTCTGGATCGAGCTTGCTTGCATCGACGACCACTTCTACTGCACCCCCTATCGAGATCAGCCGAGATCCGGTCGGGGCGTCAGACCGGCGCGCGTCACAATTTCCGGCAGGGCCGACTCCCACATGATGGGCATTATGTGCACGCCCCGCACCCCTTCGATCTCCCGTACCTGTTCAATCAGTTCTGCGGTCAACTGTATACCCTCGTCCCGCGGGTCTTCCGCCCCGCTCATGCGCCGGATCAGCTCATCCGGTATCCGCATGCCCGAGACATTATTTTTCATGTAGCGCAGAGCACCTGCCGATTTGGGCGGCACCAGTCCGGCCATGATACTGACCCTCTCGTGTAGTCCCAGATCGCGCACCGCCTCCATCCAGCGGGCAAAGCGCGGCACATCGTACACCGCCTGCGTCTGAATGAACTCTGCACCAGCCGCGACCTTCTTGGCCAGGCGGACCACGCGAAACTCAAAGGGATCGGCAAAGGGATTGGCGGCGGCGCCCACGAAGAAGCGCGGCTCAGCACCCTCAATATCCGAGCCAGACAGAAACTGGCGGTCATCCCGCATGCCGCGCACCATCTGCAAAAGATGCATCGAATCGATGTCGTAGACGTTGCGGGCCTTATCCTCATCACCAAATACCTGATGGTCTCCCGAGAGACACAGCAGGGTATTGAGACCCAGGGCCGCCGCGCCCAGAAGATCGGACTGTTGTGCCAGCCGGTTACGATCGCGGCAGGTCATCTGGATCACGGGCTCCAATCCGGTCTCGCGCAGCAGCACACCGGCAGCTATACTGGACATACGCACTATGGCGGTCTGGTTGTCAGTAATGTTCACTGCATCGACGTAGCCGCGAAAATGCCTGGCGTGTTCAGTGATGACTTCTGCGTCGGCGCTCCGCGGCGGGCCCAACTCCCCGCACACGGCGAACTCCCCCGCCGCCAGCACTCGCTCCAGATTGCTATTGGTGTTGGTGTGGCCGGTGGGCATTTCGTTCATAGGATCATATCCTCTCGCTTCACCTTCCTGGGTCCGCCATCCGAACTGTTGGACCAGTCCTTGGGGGGTTCAATTTCTTCCAGCACGTGCAGCCGTCCCAGGCGTTTCAGTCGATCGAAGATGAGCTGCCACGCGCAGTCCGTTTCCGGATCTATCTCGCATTTTCCGTCCTGTGATCCCCCACACGGTCCATTCAGGATGGTCTTGGCGCAACGTGCAACCGGACAGATGCCGCCCGTCCGGTCGAGAACGCACTCACCGCAGGCGAGGCAATGCTCCGTCCACACGCCCTGTTCCTCGGGGATCCCGATGAACTGGGTGTTGAGGCCCGGAAGGACGGGGGTATCGGGAAAGTGCGCGACCAGCGTCTGCACTCCCGCACCGCAGGCCAGAGAGAGGATTGCATCGCTGTCGGCGGCCATGTCCTCCAGCTGCTCGGCAAATTCCCACTCGCACTGGCGCTCGATGGTGGTTTCGGCGACCGTCATGTCCCCATCTCTGTTGCGGTCGTGCAGGCGAAGCAGGGAGGCGCAAACGGCTACCTCCTTCTCTCCACCTGCCAAACAGACCGTGACGCAGGTACCGCAGCCCACCACCAGAACGCGTCGGGCGTCTTCAATCATCCGCACTATATCGCCAATGGCCTTGCGCTCGGCCACAATCATCGTTCAATCGCCTCCTCCCCGGAATCGACCCCGGACAGATCCTGCACGAAGGAGCGCAGCAGGCGCGCAACCCGCGCCGCCTCGGAGGGAGCAGCGGTTACGTACCGGATGCATTCTGGCGAATGATCCACCTCGCCCAGCAGCTGCTGCAGGCGCACGAGCCGCTTCTCAGCGCGGACGTTGCCCTGTATGTACTGGCAGCTGTCCTTGTGGCACGCCAGAATTATGACGCCTTCCGCTCCGGACTCCAGGGCCTTGAGGATGTGATCCTCCTCCACCTTACCCGCACAGGGGACCCGGATGGTCTGGACAACCCCCGGAATCTCTGTTCCGGCATGCCTGGCATCCTCCAGAGCGGGTAGTGCAGAGTTCTCGCAGCAAAATGCGACGACTGTATTCTGTGATTCTCCGGCTATCATGATGACTGCACTCCCCTCATAGCATCCAGAGCGGCAGCAAAACTGTCATCCGCATATCCTTCCAGCTGTATGGCATCCGCCGGACACTCCCCGGCGCATATCCCGCAACCCCGACAGGCCTCCCGGTGCACCTTTGCAGCATCATCCTCCGCACTGATGGAGATGGCCACGTGCGGACAGGATCGGATGCAGGTGAGGCAGAGAACACACTCTTCGCTCTGCACCACGGCTGCGATGTGATCCACACTCATGACTCCCTCACCCAGAAGCTTTTGCACGGAGGATGCGGCATTGGCTGCATCGGTGGATGCAGCCGCCGGAGTTGCCGGGCGTCGGGCTGACCCCACGGCCAGTATGCCGGGGCGATTGGTTCCTGCGGGCAACTGGTATACATTGTCGTCACCCAGGAAACCATCATCGGCGCGGCGCACCTGCAGCAGGTCGGCCAGACGGACACCCATCTCGCTCAGCTGCAGACGGTCGGCGACAAAAAGTCGATCCAGGGCCAGCTCCCAGGCAGTATCGCCTCCCGCACCCTCCAGCACCTCTCCGGTGAAGCGGAGTGTCAGGGGGTGGTCCATTGCGGCCGGATCGGTGTAGCTGCGGGGAACCTCCGCCTCCTCCAGGGTCATGCTGTCGGCATCAAACCGTATCACCGTAACGCCGCGATCCCGGAGATCCCGGTACATGCGCTCTCCCCCGGGGGCGGCCACCTTGGCATCATTGCACAGCAGGTAGATCTCGGCATTCAGCAGGCGGCCCGCCTCCCGTGCCGCGCGCGCCGCGGCCAGGAAGGGGACTTCGGTCCGGGCAGCATCCGGCGGCACGATGAAGGCCAACTGATGGGGGCGACCTGCTCCGGGAACGGACAATGCCTCCTCGCGGCTGACAGCCGCGGCGAAATGTCCTACCGGCACAATTTCGGCGCCAGTGGCGACCCCGAGAAATTTCTCGCGCCCGGCCGCCGCACAGCCGGTCGCCAGCACCAGGGCCCCAAACTCCTCTGTCTCACCGTTCTGCCCGGAAAATGTCACATAAAAACTTCCCACCTGACCGTCGGCCCGAAGCACGCGGGTGGGGGCGCGAACATAAATGTCCTCGCATTCCCGTACCCGCTCGAGCAGCATTTCCGGACCGTCCTCGTCCAGTCCGGCCAGCGGGTGTCCTGTAGCTCTGTCTCCGAGCTTCTCTTCGTCCGCTATGGTAACTCTGTACCCGCCCTCGGCCAGTTGCAGGGCGGTCCGGAGACCGGAGATACTGCCCCCCAGCACCAGGACATCCCGGGACACCGATATCGCATCCTGCACGGCCACGGGTAGCGCACACTGCTGATAGGCAGCGGCCACCCGCACCTCACGCGGCAACGATGCGGGATCCCTGTCCCGCATTCCCAGCACACTGGTCACGGCCGGCTGCAGTCCCTCCACCCGCGCAGTTTTTTGCCACGCACTGACCTTGTCCTCGTCCGCACAGGCGCAGATGAGCAGACGACAAAGGGAGGCGGATGAGATCCGGTCAGCCAAAAAATCCATTCCATCGTCGCTGCACAGCTGGTCATGCTGCCAGCTGGCTATGCCGCAGGTCCGCAGCGTCTCCTGTACTGCGTCGAGTTCGATCTGTCCACAGCAGCTGCAGAGAATTGCTCCTCGTCGCTCGTGTGTTGTCATGAGGACCGGCCTTTCTGAAGTGATGATTTTACTCCCAGGGCTGCGCGGCGCCCGTGCGCGATTGAATGGGCAATGTCTCCCGGGCCCGTGCACGCACCCGCAGCGAACACCCCGGGGATGTCCGTCTCCGTTGCGCTGGCCTCATCGGACTGAACGGCAAAAAATCCATCCCTGTCGCGGGTCAGGCGCAAAATGCGGGCCAGGCGGGACGCATCCTCCTCGGGCGCGATACCCACCGAGAGCACTACCAAATCGTGATCCTCGCTGCACAGGTGTCCGCCGGAGGGGTCCTCGCGCTGCACGATGGCCACACCGTCTGCCCCCTCTTGAATGGATGCGGGCTTTCCACGGCGCATCTCGATGCCGAGCTCCTGGCAGCGGTCGCGAAATTCCGGCCACCCGCGGCCGAAGCTCTGCAGATCCATGTAGTACAGCGTCAGTTGCACATCGGGTACTTCCTCCCGCAGCAGGCGCGCCAGCCGCATGGTATACGCACAGCAAACCGCGGAGCAGTAGCTGTTGTTGTGCTCATCGCGCGACCCCACACACTGCACAAATGCGACGCGGCGGGCATCACCGAGATACTCTGCCGGGTCGCCACAGGCGCGGAGGCCGTCCTCCAAGTCGTTGGCGGTCAGCACTGTGGGTGTGGCTCCATATCCATATTCGGCCAGCGTACCGGCCGGAAAGGGTCGAAATCCGGTGGCCACTATGAGGTGGCTGAAATCGAACCTCAGGCTCTCCTCCCCCGCCCCCAGGTCGATGGCTCCGGTCGGGCAGGCATCCTCGCAGACCCGGCAGTCGGGCAGACAGGAATCCGGGTCCAGACGGTAGGTCCGGTCCCCGGCCAGGCCGGATGGATACACGGGAGGGCTCTCGTCCGCCGGACATTCATTGGCGCAGAGTCCGCACCCCGTGCAGCGGGCCGGATCCAGGACGAGCCCCTCGCGGTCGGCGTTGAGCTGGAAGCTGCCCACTTCCCCGCGCAGCTCCCGCGGGCGGACTCCAAAGTGGGGCTCGATCAGCTGGTGCGCCCGCACGCGGTCAGTGAGGTCGCTCACCAGACACACGTTACAACGCGCGCACTCTGATCCGGCCTTGCAGGTATATTCAGCGGCCCGTCCCCCGACCCGCAGATCTCGCTCCAGCAGGAGCGTGGGCACCCCGCTGTCAGCCAACTCCAGCGCAGCTGCCAGGCCGGCCGGGCCCGCGCCAAGTACTGCTACAGATTCATGCATCGTTGCACCTCCTCCACGGAACATCCACCGCCGCCTCCGGAGAGCGGTGTGTCCGCTGGCATTGATGTTTGCTTCAACCCAGAATGCGATCGATATCTACATGATCGCGAATCAGCGGCACGAGCGCCTCCACTTTCTCATCGTCGCCCTTGCGCAGCTTGACCCGCATGCTCTTGATGCGTGCAACGGTGTTGTAAGTATCCATGTCCGTCGCCAGGACCAGGATGCCCAGCCGTTCAGCGACGTCCAGAATGGACTGGTGCGGCTCCATCCCCCCCGTCACCAGGATTCCCACTACGGCGAATCCCGTGTCGTCGTGCAGAGACATGGCGCTGCGGCACAGCACGGAGATCAGGATGTCCCCACGATCGCCGCCGGTGATCAGCAGTTCGCCCTCGCGGATGTAGTTGAGAGCGTGGTGTGGCTTCATCGCCCCGACCACTATCCGGCCGATGTTTTTGTCCACATCGGGCTGATCCTGCAGGGTGAGCCTGCGCACGTCGAGCTCGTCCATGATAATCTGCAGGGTGGGATAGGAGAGGACGGGCTCGTACGGCACCACTCCCAGTACCGGAACCCCCCGGCGCTCCAGTCCCCGCGCCGTGACCTCCACAATTTCGTCATATTTCTCTCGGAATACCTTATTGATGATGACTCCACGAACATCCACATTATATTGCTTCATATAGGCCATCTGCAGGAGGCAGGCGTCCACGGTGCTGCCGATTCCTCCCTCCGCCACCAGGATGACGGAGGAGTCGGTCATCTTGGCCGCCTGCATATTGGAGAGGCCGAAGCACTCGCCGACACTGCATTTGCCGGCACCTTCCATGATCACGTTACCGTGGCGCCGAGAGATGTGATCAAAACCGCGTCTGACCCGCTCTGTGAGCTCATCTGTTCCGGAGAGATCGAGATACTTGCGCGTGAAGTCACGATCGACCACAATGGGGCTCATATCCTCAAGGGCATCCGGATAGTCGAAGATGGAGTTGACCACTGCGACATCCTCATCCACCTTCATGCCATCCTGCACCACATAACGCTGCCCGATTGGTTTCATGTATCCGACGTCTCCCATTTCCTCACGCAAAAGCGAGAGCAGGCCGACCGTGAATGCGGTCTTGCCGACGTCCCGCTCAGTAGCTGTCACAAACAGGTTTTTCATATATCCTCCCATTCACGGCCCTGGCGCACCATCATCCGCCACGGAGGGAAAGCGTTCCATCTCCGTGTGCGGGAGAAACTCCGCCGCAACGAATTCGTCCATGAAGGCTGCGGCCTGTTCGTCCGCACTAAGCTCCAGATAGGTCATGCCGCCGGCCAGCTCCCGGGCCTCCCGCATGCAGAGGCGGGAGAGCAGGGCTTCACGTGCACCCCGCAGTGCACTGTTGCCCACAAACTGAAAGCGGTCGCGCTCTATGTCCGGAAACAGCCCGATGGCCACAGCCGCTTCGAGGTTGATGTGCGTCCCGAAGCCGCCCGCTATGAGCACCTGACCGACCGCCGACTCGTCCAGGGCCAGATTGGTAAGCAGCATGCGGATGCCAGCGTATATGGCCGCCTTGGAGCGCAGCAGAGTGCGAATGTCCGGCGTCTCTATGGTCAGATCCCTGCCGTCCCTCGTCTCCTCTGCTGGAACCAGCAGATAACGGTAACCTTCCTCCGTCGCACGGAGACGCTCCGTCTCCAGCTCGGTGTTGAAACGACCACTCCGGTTGATCACTCCGGCCCGCAGCAGGGCGTGCATGAGGTCTATGAGCCCGGTACCGCAGACGCCCACGGGCGCCTCGCCCCCTATGGTACGGTAGGATACTTCATCGCCCCCGGGGCTGACCCGGAAGCGCTCCACCGCACCTGGCACTGCCCGTGTGCCGCAGGAGATTCCCCCTCCCTCGAAAGCGGGACCGGCAGAGGCCGAACAGGCCAGCAGCGATCCCGCCGCTGCCAGGACGATTTCGCCGTTGGTACCTATGTCCACGAACAGGGTCATGTCCTCCCTCTCGGTCAGCCGCGAATCCAGCGCCCCGGCCACGACGTCTCCACCCACAAAACTCCCCACCGCCGGGAAACTGAAGATGCGCGCGTCCGGATCCACATCCAGACCAAGTTCTGACGCCCGCAGCGGCGGCACGTTTCCTATGGTTGGTATGTAGGGCTGCCGTCTGATGTTGTTGGGATCCAGACCATACAGGGTGTGAATCATGGTGGTGTTTCCGGCACAAACCGCCACCCGTATCTCCCGTGCGGACACTGCCGCCCCGTCGGTCAGCTGGGCGACCAGCTGGTTGATGGTGCCGGTCACCGCTTCCCGGAGTGTCTCGATGCCATCGTCTCTCTGGCTGGCGAAGTTGATGCGCGAGATCACATCCTCACCGCACCGCTGCTGGGCATTGTACTCCCCGGCGCGACCCAGGGATGCACCACTTCTGAGATCCACCAGGTCGGCCACCACGGTGGTGGTTCCGATGTCTATGGCGAGGCCGTAGGCGCCCCCGGCCGCACCCGGGGAGAGCAGGTCAATTATTTCGCCGTGCGTCTGTAGGTCCAACCAGAGAACAATCGGTTCCCAGTCGCTGTCCCGCAGCTGAGCGGCCATCCTGCGCAGGGCCCCGTGCGAGGCGGTAAAGACCTCCCGCCCGGTGGCCTCCTGCAGCGCGCGACAGGTGCGATCAAAGTCGCTGGTGTTGTCCGCGAGCGAGGGCGGAGTCATCTGCACCGGGGTGACCTGACACAACGGATCAACCTCGATCTCCCGGTCCGGTCGGACGGCGCCCAGTACGTGCCGCGGCTCATCTGTGGCCACTTCGCCGTCCGCCCGCCGGGATTCAGCGGGAATGCGTACCTGCAGGTCACCCACGATTTCCGCCCGGCAGGCCAGACATTCATCCCCCTCCTGAACAGTGGCGCCCCGGGCGGTGCGGGCCTCTCCCCCCTCTACGATGACCCGGCAACCACCGCAGGTTCCCGCTCCCCCGCAGTAGCTGGCTATGTCGACGTCAGCCCGGTGCAGTACATCAAGCAGATTGTCCCCCGACCTGCACTGTATCTCCGCTTCGTCCGGCGCGACGGTGACTGCATAGGTGGTGTTTGTCGACAACGCTAGGACTCCTCTCGCACGGCATCTTGCGCACAGCTGGCTGCCCGGGTTTGCTCTGCAACTTTGGCCAGAGTCCTGTCCCTCATCCGGCCCGGTTTCAGGATCTCCTCTTGCTGGAGCGATAGGCGGAGAGGAAGGAATCGCTGTAGATCTGCTGATTCAGCAGCAGCTCCGCCGTAATCATCGCATCCATCAACTCATCGTCCAGCGGATCCATTATTGCCGCATCCAGTCCATTGGCCATGCACATGACCAGATAAGTCCGGTTGATCAGGCTGCGCTTTGCGGCACTCTGCGATACATTGCTCAGGCCCACGATGAAATGAGGCGACGGATCGGCTATGCCCTGCAGCTGGCGCAGTGCCTCGATCATGATGCCCGGCTGCTGCTGCGTCGCGCTGACCGGGAGCGCCACGAGATCGATGTACAGATCATCGAAGGGTAAACCCGCCTCCATGGCGGCCATGACGATGTTGCCGGCCAGTTCGGTGCGCTTGGCGATGTCGTTCGGCACCCCGTCCTTGTCGGTAGTCAACGCCACCAGCGCGGCATCGTGCTCCTGGGCCATCTCAATGTACTTTTTCAACTTCTCCGGCTCGGCGCTGGAGGAATTTATCATGGGCGGATTTTCCGCCTTCTCCAGTCCGGCCTGCATGACCGCCTCCACCGGACTGTCAATTGCCAGCGGGCAATCGGTGGCTTCCTGAATGGCCTCGACCATCCACGCCATGGCGTCGGCCTTGTCACGGGATGCCACGGCCGTGCCCACGCTCACGTCGAGATAATCGGCGCCTGCGTCCACCTGTTTCTGCGCCAGCTCGTGCAGGACCCGCGGGTCCCGATCCTGAATTGCCCTTCCGACATCGTCAAACTGACCGTTGAGTCTTTCACCCACAATGATCATGGGGGACCTCCCTTTCATCACTCATTATTCATGAAGGTATCGATGTACTCGCGAATCAGCCGGATGGCCTCCGGGTGATTCATGGTCACAATGTCCGCCCCGGCCTGCAGGTAAGAGGTGGCGGTGGTCGCCTCCCAGACTATGCCCCTATCGCCCCGGGAACCCCATGCGGGGAACTCATCCTGCGGAGCCTTGACCTCTTTGGCCCGCTGCGATTCGGTGCCGGCGCGAATGACTACGGGCATGGCCATCATTCGGTCGCCGCCGAGGGCAGCCACCCGGGTGCGCTCCAGAATGGAGTAAGCGTACTCCAGACCGTAGCCCAGCGCCCCGTTGGTCGGGAATATGACGATGCGGTCTTCCGGCATTCCCATATCCGTGACCAGGATATTTACCTGCTTGCATATGTTGATGTCGATGGGAGATTCTCCGATGATGTTGTGCCCGTCTGCAATACAGGTGGCGGTGAGGGTCTTATAGCTATCCTCCGAGGCGCTGCCCATCAAACAGCGGCGTCCGGCCAGAGCCTGGCTGACTACGGGATAGACCTTTCTATCGGGCTCATCCTCTCCCGCGCCCCACACCAGCATGGGAACGCCGACCGTATCGGCGATCTTTTCCGCCAGCTCGCCACACGCCTCCGGCGATACCGGATCTTCCTCCCGGGCGTGCTGCGTCAGGTTGAAGGAGATCATCTCCACTCCCCACTCCTCGACGCCCTTCTGCGCCCACTCCACCGGGTCGTGGATCTCGTCGCCACATGCCTCGATCAGATCCTCGGTCCAGGTATCGGGAACCGCGTCAAACACATCAAGGGCTATGCGGGGCGGGTTGGGCATCTCTCCTTCGTCGTGCAAAAATGGAAGCGTTGTTTCGCCTCCAACCGTAATCGCCTCGTCCTCCGCACCTATGGTGACTTCCTTTATCTGATGACTCCATTTCTTCTTCACTGGGGTCACACTCACGTCCGTCCCTCCTTCATTTCGCTATTATGACGTCGAATTGCCGCCCGCAGGGCACCCCTGGTAATGAGGGCGGACTGATAGATCAAATCGTGCGAGGCCAGACAGGGGTAAAACTGGTGCACCAGTGGGCCTCGTTCCTCTGCCTTCGCGGGGTCGAGACCACGCACCTGCCGGGCCACGTGGGCGGTATTCCCACAGGGGGCACACCGCAGGACGCTGAACTCTCTGATCTGTTCATTTTCATCCGACACGGCCGCGAGCCGCGGTTGGCCAAACCTCCCGGCAAACTCTCTGATATGCGGGCCGCGCCCGTGATGTTCTGTCAGACTACAGAACGGCGTAGGGAAGACGACCTCGGCATCTGCCGACTGCAGGCTGTTCCGAATCTGCTTCTGCAGCCCCAGGGGCAAAACCGCCTCGTCGTCAACCGGGACGATGACCTCAGACGCATCAGCGGCCTCGGCCAGCTCGGGTACCAGCTGGGCGACCGGCGTATTTTCCGCCAGCACCAGCAGCAGGTCGCCGTGCGGCATTTCTGCCGGAATGTGCCGCGCCGGCTCCTCGACTATCACCGGCAGTCCCTCCGGGGCCGGCTGCAGCTGCATCTGCCATGCATCCGGCGCTTCCGCGCGCAGATGGCGCACGATCTGTTCACTCCAGGTGGCGCCCTCCCCGTAAATAACCGTCAGTCTCATACCATGACCCTCTCCAGCGCACTGTTCACTGCCGCCTTGGCGGGAGAATCATCCTCCAGCTCCAGAAGCGGTCGGCGCTGCAGACTGAATTCCGTGAGATTGGCATCCATGGGAATGGTCGCAAGCAGTTCCAGCCCGCTGTCGGCAATCTCGTCCTCGAGTGCGGCGGCAATCTCGTCCGTCGCCCGGTTGAGCAGGAGGTAGGCCTCCTCCACATTTATCTCCAGCGACTCGCGTAGTTCATTGATGCGCTTGGCGGCCCGTATCCCTATCGGACTGCCGTCGCTGACGATGAACAATTTCTGCACATCCCGCGCCGTGCGCCGGGACATGTGTTCCATCCCTGCCTCGTTATCCACCACCACGTACCGGTAGTTGGGAGTGAGCTCTTCGAGGAAATCGCGGAGGATGTCATTCACGTAACAGTAGCAGCCGGGGCCCTCTGATCGGCCCATGGCCACCAGATCAAATCCGGATTCCTCGGACAGACAGGTCTGCAGGTAGTACTGCAGATAACGACGTTTGTCCATCCCGGCCGGGATACTGTCGCGGTTTTTCAGCATATCGGCCTGCAGATCACCCAGTGTGTTGACTATTTCGACCCCCAGCCACTCGTTCAGGTTGACATTGGGGTCGGCATCAACGGCGAGGATGGGCGACAGACCGTCGGCCAGAAGTTTGCTTACGATCAGGCTGGCCACCGTGGTCTTTCCGGTGCCGCCCTTTCCGGCAACGGCTATTGTTTCCCCCACAGATAATCACCCCTCGTCATCGCTCCGGTGCAGATCTCTTTCAAGAAGCCTTGCGGCGCAGATACGTGGGGATGGCGGTGGCCTCACGCGGCCCCACGGTCACGCTCCAACCGCTCTCCTCTTCCAACGCACCGCTCATCACTGCGACGTATCCCGGAATGATGACTTCGCGGTGATTCACCAGGTCCTCCAGACCCACTTCCTTGATCGCCTCCGCCGCAATCTCCGCGTTCAGGTTCTCAGAGGAGTATGCCGTCAGCACTGACTGTCCCTCTGTATCCACGACCACCACCCAGGCTGAGACGCGACTGGCCTCTATCTCATTCACCACCGTAAAGTAGGTCAGTGCAAAGTTGGTGGTGAGGATAACCGGGGAATCCTCTGTCGGTTCGCCAATCTCGTACAGTTTGGCCTCGACGGCCGGCGGTACCCGCGGGTCGGTGTACAGGTTCTGACGCAGCGTCGCCAGCGGCAGAATCTGCCAGGGTTCCTCTCCCTCGATCACTACCACGCCGGCGTACTTGGAGACATATGTGCTGGCATCCACGGCCGCCTTGCGGGGATCATCACTGCGCGCAAAGGCAATCGTGGGATACCCCAGGGGGCGGAAGTTGTTCTCCAGGGCCTGGCGCCGGATCTGTGTCAGCATCTGCATGGTCTCGAGCGCATCCTCGCCGCCCGGATCCAACACCATCTGCTCCACTCCCTTGTCCTTTATCTGCGGCGTAAGCTCGGCGAGAGCATCCAGTCCCTCGGCCCTGACACCCAGGGGAACATCAAACTCCGCGGCAACCTCCGCCATATCGGACCAGTTATCCTCGTTCGCCCCGTACACCAGAGGGCGTGCATCGGCCAGGTTCTCGACGGTCTCGAAGGTGCTGCGGACCAGTCCGGGATCCTCTGACATCAGGACGGGAACCTGCGTTCCCTGCTCCAGCACCGCGGCAACCAGCCCGGCAAAGCGATCGGCGTCACCGCTGGTATCCTCAATGGCCACCAGCTCTGCCCCGATCATATCGCCGATCCGCTCAAACCATAACTCGCCCGCCTTTTCAATGCGTTCTTCTGCATCTTCTGCATCATCCGGAATGCACACGCACAGCCCGCACGGGTGGTGGAAGGTCTCCTCGTGCCTGAACATGACCGTTTCATTGCCGATCTTCATCTTGCGATCTCCGCTGCCTATTTCAACCAGCGATATCGGGGGTTCGGCCGCCGCGGCCAGCGTCTGGCGCGCCTCATCGGAGGCGTCCGGACAGTCGTCCAGGCTGGCCTGTTTGTTGGCCAGCTGCATGGCGAACGCCAGGCAGGTGGGCGTTCCGCATTCCCCGCAGTTGGTCTGCGGCAGCAGAGCGTAGATCTCCATTGCTGTCAATGCCATCTGTGATCCCTCCGCACTGTCTGGTAATTACTGCGGTGCGCCGCGCGGGCCCGCGTATGTGGCGGGCCCGCGCTTTACGCAATTACATCATTGGATCCTTCTCCAGCGCCGGATGCCCGACTTCCTGCATGAACTCCAGGACTTCCGCCTCCGTTTCTCCGACGTCCTCGTCAGCAATCATGCTGACGAAGTCGTCGTGGCCATCCTGGGCGGCGCGCTCGTTCAGCCGTTCGCGCACCTCATCTTTGAGCATCTTGGGCATCCAGACGATTCGCTCGTAACCTCCATCGGCGCTGATGAACTTGTCGCTGCTGATGTACATCTTCGAGTGGCCGACGAATCCGGGCGTCTGCACTCCTCCGCCGATCTGACCGGCCAGCGTGGAAAAGCGCATTCCGCAGGGAGTCATCTCGGAGTATTCCCGCGGCACGATCATGATGCCATTGGTCTGCGGGAGCATCACGGAGATGCACTCGAAGCAGCCGCACGACGTCATGGGATCGTGGATCATGGAGTAGGCGCTGAACCTTTCCAGATTGCCGCGCGAAGCCTCGGCGAGGTACTCGTTGACGCCCCTCCACTGACCCAGGGTATCGTCCAGGGTTTCGCCCTTTTCGACCGGCTGGTTCGGACCGGTGGGGATGATCTGGTAGTTGGCCTTGGCATCCAACCAGGAGTATCCCCCGCATAGCCCGGAACGCTCTGGAGTGATGATGCAGACATGATCGGGGGCGAAACTCTGACAGAGGATGCAGGAGTAGAAGGTGTCGACCGATTCGTCAGTCATGCCGAGGATGCGCTCGTCACGGGCGTGATAGGCCTCGCGCGCCTCCTCGCGCCACTCTTTCACCTTCTCCTCCTCTGTGAACAACTTGACCTGGATCTTGTCCGCCACCGCGCCGTAATCCTGGTGCAGGCGGGCGTGCAGAATATCTCCAAAGTGCTTGACGCGCAGCCCCTCTTCGAAACCATCCTTGGAGATGCGCATCCAGTTGATATCCCGCTGACCCTGGTGCCAGGCACCGGAGGCCTGGTTGATGTACGTGTGGATCATTCGCTCGAGGACCGGTTCGAAGTCCTCCTGCATGTCCCGCCCGTAGACTTCGACGAGTATGCCGAGAGGTAAACGGGAACCGGGTTCCAGGTCGTCGATGTCCGGTCCGATCAGCTCCACTTCCCCGTCGGTGACCTCATCGGAGCGTTCCCGCATGCGGAGGTACTCAAAGGCCGGCGTACGCTGTCCTCCGAATTCCGCCTGCAGGTCGTCTTTGCGGATGATCTCACCCTCGAAGGCCGGTCCGTAGGAGACCGGAACCGGCACTTCACTGACTTCCACCTTGAGTCCCCGGACCTCAATGGCGCGGGAGACGATTTCCTCGTAGATCTTCTCCTTCTCGGTCTGCTTCGGCATGGACACCACGTGCTCGTACGTGCAGACACCCGTGGGCAGGATCTCGGGAATGTCGGTATCGGCAATGGCCGGGAAGCCAAAGTTAATGGCCCCGGCGGCCCGCGCGTACTCCTCATCCCGCACCTCGCCGAGAGCCATCACGAACGCGAAGGTGCGATTCTTGTTGTAGTTCAGTATGCGGCTGTAATCACCCGGTTTGACGCCACCGAAGGCCATGGCCACGCGGGCGGCAAATCCGAGGGCGAATACCGCAGAGCTACTCTCCTTGCCGAAGGGGACCAGGCGGGTATCCCATCCCATCTGGACGCCCTCCTCGCGCAGCTGCTCGGCGATGCTGACCCCGTCCGACTCCCCGATCAAAAACACGTACAGGTTCTTCTCCTGCAGCTCGCGGGCGATTTCTACGGCGATTTCGTTGGTGGGTGCGGATCCGACGATGGCAGCAAACCCGGGGGCGGTACCGTCGACGAACTCCAGGCCCCGCTTACGGAATACGATATCGTCCGCGGCGCCGAGCCAGAAGTCATCCCCCTCCATCGGACAGTCCTCTTCCGTGCGATACGGGAGAGGATCCTCCAGATATTTCAGGCTCTCCACGACCTCATCACAGAACAACGTGGCCATTCCCGCATCGAGGGTGTGGCCCAGATAGGGGACCCACAGGTCCTGATCCGGTTCCGGCGGCAGGAGCTGATCAACCCGGTCCAGGATCTTGCGCATGTCCCCAACTGTTTCCACTTCCTGCCCCGTCATGGCGTAAAATACCGGCAGGAAATACGCGGTATTGGGAAGCTCGACGACCTGATCCTCGCCGTATTCCTCGAGTGCCTCCTCGTACCGCTGTTTGGCATTTCTTCTGGCTTCGTGAGCACCCCTGATGGCCGCTGAGGCGATCAGTTTCGACATGGTCCTACCTCCCTATCGTTAACTCGATCAACTCGAAGCATCATCACGTATCGATCTTTCTCCGCATCTCCATATCGAAGAGAATCCGCTCGCGCGCCCGGTCGATACCCAGGGCCTTGCGTTTCTCATCGATGTGGTCGATCATGCGGGCGGCCATATCCTCGGGCGACTCCTCAAAGGCCCAGCTGCCGCCTAGAATGTCCTTGTAATCCTCAAACAGGAACTCGGTGAACTCCTCGCTTCCAGTGGTCGGGAAGTTAACGCCGAACACCGTGAATACGCCTGAGGTGACGAAGTACTGACCTATGGCGATGGCCTTCTCGCTCATCCATTCGGGAGCGGCACCGGCAACCGGCAGGTCACTGATATCGTCCCCGAGGGACAACCTCGCCTCTCGCTGTCCGATGTTCACCATCTCGGACAGGGCGATGAGGACGCGGCTGTTGTCCACGCAGGAACCGGCATGCAGCACCGGTGGTATGCCCACGGTCTCACACACCTCGCGCAGACCATCCCCGGCCTTTTCCATCGCAGCTTCGGGACGCAGCAGATCGGCCTTGGCACAGGCGATGGCGGCGCAGCCCGTCTGCACGACCAGCACGTCGTTGGCTATCAGTTCCTCCACCAGAGCCACGTGCGTCTCGTCGTGCTTGACTGCGGGGTTGTTGCAGCCGACGACCCCGGCCACTCCGCGGATGCGGCCATCGATAATATTGCTGTTGAGCGGTGCATAGGAACCGCGGAAACTGCCGCCCAGCATGTAGGTGATGTATTCATGGGAAAAGCCGGTGACGGCCTCGGAGGTTATGTCGGGTATGTCGACGCCCTGCCGACGAGGATAATTCTCGATGGCGCGGCGCACCAGCTCCCGGGCTGACTCCAGCGGAGCATTCTCATCGAACTCTGCCGGGGTGGCGCCCTGTATGCGGGCCTTTTCGGTAGTGGTGACGACCTCCGTGTGGAAATCCTCCGCCACGCGCGGCAGCGACTGCATGATACACTGCACGTCCACCAGCATCATTTCGACCGCGCCTGTGGCTATGGCCAACTCCTGCTGCAGGAAGTTACCGGCAACCGGCACTCCGTGCCGCACCAGAATCTCGTTGGCCGTACAGCAGATACCGGACACGTTGATTCCGGATGCGCCGGCCTCCTCTGCCAGTTCCAGCAGCTCCGGATCCCGGGAGGCGACAACGACCATCTCGGAAAGGAGTGGTTCGTGTCCGTGTACGACTATGTTGACCTGGTCTTCCGCCAGCACGCCCAGATTCAGCTTGGCCCGCGACGGTATGCGGTCGGCATCGGGCCACGGATGTCCGGGCGTCTCAAACATGATGTCCTGCAGCTCGGTGGCTATCATGGAGCCGCCCCATCCGTCTGCCAGGGATGCTCTCGCACCCTGCAGCATGATGTTGCGGTAGTCCTGGTCCACACCCATGTGGGTGCGGTGCAGAATCTCCACCACCTCGCGATCCACTCCGCGGGGCACTATACCCATTTCGCGCCACAACTGCACTCTCTTTTCCGGCGCGCGCTTGATGAAGGCCAGTTCTCCGGACTGCTGTCCGAACTGGGCGAGCGCAGCCTTCCCCACGTCCTCCGCTATCTCATTCTTGTCGCGATCGTCGGTTTCTATCTCGAACAGTTCGGCCACGCGGCGCAGTTTTTCCTCATCCTTTATCTCGTAACCCGGAACCTCTCCGCGCGCGGTGCGGATGAACATCTGCGCCACTTCGCGACCGTGATCCGAGTGCGCTGCAGCCCCGGCGGCTATCATGCGGGCGAAGTTGCGGGATACCACGGTGTCTGCGGTGGCGCCACAAACGCCGCGATCCCTCTTCCCCTCCTTCATGATGCCGCACGGGCCCATAGCACAAATACTGCAGCACATTCCTGCGCTGCCAAATGGGCACGGCGGCGACTGCGCAGCGTGTCTGTCCCACGCCAGGCTCAAATCCTTTTCCGCCGCTGCATCGATCATGTGCTGCGTCGCAAGATCTCGCGACTTGTCCGTCGTCTTACGATCATTCGACTTAGGCATATGCGGGCCTCCTCATTTCAAAAGCTATCGCCGTCCTGCTCCTAACTTTATACGTTTATACGTTTCATCTCAAATTCCTTCTTCATTTGCTGACTTTCGAGCCAGCTACAGCTTCACTTATACGGATATCGATGCATCGTACTGTTCTTATATGTCATGCACAACTAATATAACCATGTTCGTGCCCGAACAAGTGTTCACTATTACTATATCATATCGGTCACGTTTCCGGTTGAGGGGGGATTCGCCCCCCATCCCGCCACACTCCTGCCCGTCGAGCGCATTCGGCGGGGATTTCCGCGGGGAAACCTCCGCTGCAGCGTGCAATTTTTGACCGGGAAGCGATACAATCAGTCTGCAGATCAACCTAACGGGAAAGGGATGAGACGCACAATGAAAATCGCCATCTCCGGCAAGGGCGGAACTGGCAAGACCACGCTCTCGGCCAGCCTCGCCCGCACCTTTGCGGAACAAGGATACGAAGTATATGCCATTGATGCCGACCCCGATGCCAATCGTGCTGCCATGCTGGGCATAGAGGAGCCGGTCCGGCCGCTCATAGAGCTGGAAACACTGATCGAGGAGCGCGTGGGCGGTGACAGCGGCATGTTTACGCTCAATCCGGATGTGGACGATGTGCTCGATGATTACGCAACCACCTTAGACGGGATCCGTTTTCTGCGCATGGGATCGGTCAAGGCGGCCAGCTCGGCCTGCTACTG
>PUMM01000163.1 GCA_003551365.1 Clostridia bacterium | reverse complement strand
TCTACACCAGCTATGAATGGCTCAGAACGCTGCTCATCGAATCTTCAGCGCAGGTCTCCTACTCGGAGACAGGGGCCAAGGGTAACCCGTGGGTCGAGTCCCTATGGGGTAGGATCAAGACAGAACTGGGCTCTCTGATCACAGAAGCACAGAGCCTCGACGAAGTGAAGTCGATCATGGATCAGCACATGCGGTACTACAACTCGCAGCGTCGGCATTCATCCATAGACTATCAGGCGCCGGTGGCGTATCTGCAGCAAAATCTATACGGGGAGGATGCTGCTCCTACATAGCCAAAATTAGCCCCAAAAGTGGTTCGAAAATGGGGGCGCAGATCCTCTTGACCATTGCAGGCAAATTGCTTATAATTTGCAGTAACAAATTTGGTTGCAGCTCATCATTCTGATGACGTAGATCTCGAGAAGGTCGAAGCAAATCCACCACACCCTGCGCGATTGAGCTGTCTGCTGCAGCCGAGCCACTGCCGGATTTGCGACGAGCCCAGGGTACTTATCCTCACTGACCCCGGACCGGCAGCGCGTGTCGTCGACTTAGGCCTGTCTGTCATATCGTTGCGGAAACTGAAGCCGGTATTTTTTATCTGATGAGGGGGGATGATGCGTCGATGAAGAATTGGATGGGGAACCGGATTCTGGTAGTCATGATGGCTGCACTGCTTGCTCTGGCGGTATTTTCTGGGTGTGCCCCCGACGATGATGATCCTGAGGAGGTCGTCGCTGAGCCGGACGAGCCGACGGAGATTGTCATCGCACAGGGCATCGACGTACAGGACTGGGATATTCATGATCACAACAATACCGCTACCGAAGCCGTCCACGTCAATCTGTTCGACTACCTGGTGTGGCGGAATGCCGAGCAGGAGCTGGAGCCCGCCCTGGCAGAGGACTGGGAAATCATAGATGACACGACATGGAAGTTCGAACTGCGCGAGGGTGTGACATGGCACGACGGGGAGCCGTTCACGGCGGAAGACGTCAAGTTTACGCTGGAACGTGTGGCCTACGATGACGCCCTTACTGAGCACGGCCAGTATAACCAGATCAAGGAAGTCGAGATCATTGATGACCACACCATTCGTATCATCACCCACGAGCCCGAGCCGGTGCTGTTGAATCGCCTGTGCCGTCTCGGTTCGGGGATTCTGCCAAAGCACTTCTTTGACCAGTACGACGATGATGACGATGCCTGGGAGGCCTGGGAACAGGGCCCCATAGGTACTGGCCCCTACAAGTTCGTCGAGTGGCGCAGGGATGACCGCCTGGTACTCGAGGCCTTCGAGGATCACTGGAGAGGTGCTCCTTCCATCGACCGCGTGACCTTCCGGGTCATTCCCGAGGATTCCACCCGCACCTCCGAGCTGCTGGTGGGCGGAATCGATATAGCGACAATGGTACCCCCGGCCGACTGGGAGCGGGTCAAGGATGAGGACGGCGTTCGCCTGGAGCAGGCTCCCAGCCAGAGGGTGATGCTCCTGATCGTGCGGCATCTCGATGAGTTCGTCACCAGTGACCCTCTCGTTCGGGAGGCAGTAGAACTGGCCATAGATAACGAGGCCCTGGTCAAGGATATCGTCGGCGTCGGCATTCCCTGCCGTGTGCGCCTGACGCCCGGCAATTTTGGCGCCGATCCCGACCTGCACGATACCTACCTGTACGATCCTGATCGGGCCAGAGAACTCCTGGCCGAGGCCGGTTACGATGAGGACAATCCGCCGAAGATCGGTCTGCAGGTACCGCGCGACCGCTACCCCATGGACTCCGAGGTCGGGCAGGCCATGGCGGGAATGCTGGAGGAAGTCGGATTTGAGGTAGACCTCAACATTCTTGAGTGGGGCGCATGGGCCGATCGCCGCTCTGCGCGTGAGCACCCCGATCTGACGCTCGTCGGTTTTGGCAACTCTCTGTGGGATGGCTTCCTCTGCTTCAACTCCCTCAGATGGTCGGTGGATTCTCCCGAGCCAGCGGGACGCGAGTATGCCTTCGATAACGAGTATTTCGATGAGCTCGTGGGCAAGGTTATGGTCGAGATGGATATGGACAGACGTGAGGAAATGCTGCAGGAAGCCTCCTGGATAGTGGTGGAAGAGCGCCCGCAGATTGCCCTGTACCAGCTGGAGAATTCCTACGGTATGTCTGATCGGGTGGACTGGTCGCCGCGGGGGGATGAGATGCTTCCCGTCCGCAAGATGCAGATCCGCGAATGAATGCGGAGTTCCGGATGCTCGGAGGTCGGTGGATTTGCTCGCTGGCCTTCGAGCGTTTTGCTCATGTATCGAGCCCGGACCGCTGCAGTCGGTAGTGGCTCCCCAGCTGCGACCGGAGGGCGAGCGGAAGCCATAAGGGGGGATTTGATCACATGTCCAAATACCTCATCAGGCGATTGCTGCAAGTTATCCCAGTGCTCCTGCTGGTGACCATAATTACCTTCGTCCTGCTGCGAATGACGGGCGACCCGGCAGTGATCATGCTTCCGGAGGACGCCACCGTGGAGGAGGTGCAGGCGCTGCGGCGGGCCCTGGGGCTGGATCAGCCGTTGCACGTCCAATACTGGCGTTTTCTCAGTGATGCAGTGCGTGGGGATTTCGGAAGATCTTTCCGCTACAATGCCCCGGCCTTCCGGGTGGTCATGGAATACATGCCCAACACCATAGAGCTGGCCAGCTCTGCCCTGGTGTTTACCGTGGTCGTTTCCATACCTCTTGGAATAATTTCTGCCGTGCGGCAGAACAGTGTTGCGGACCTTACGGCCAGCACTGCCGCCGTCGTAGGTCGGTCCATGCCGAATTTCTGGCTCGGCCTGATGTTAATGCTTCTCTTTGGAGTTGTGCTTCGCTGGTTACCCGTTTCGGGGCGGGACGGTTGGGCCAATCTGGTGATGCCCACCATTGCCCTGGGCACAGCGCTGGCCGCCACTGTCACTCGTCTGGTGCGCTCGAGCATGCTGGAGGTCATTCGACAGGACTACATCCGCACGGCGCGCAGCAAGGGATTGGGTGAGAGGACAGTAATATACCGGCATGCCCTGCGCAATGCACTTATTCCGGTGGTCACCATCATCGGGCTACAGATTGCTGCCCTCATGGGCGGCTCCATCGTCACCGAAGCGGTTTTTGCCTGGCCGGGAATTGGACGGCTTTCCGTGCAGGCGCTGTATGCGCGAGACATGGCCATTGTTCAGGCCGTTGTGGTAGTGAACGCTCTTATTGTGATCACCTTTAATCTCCTCGTGGACATCGTATATACGTTCATTGATCCGCGCATTAAGTATGCATGAGAGTTAGGAGGCTGTTAGCATGGCCAATAACGCCGGAGGCGCATCTGCCCGCGAAGCACAGAGCGATGCAATCTCCGCCAGGTCGCGTTTCAATCTCAAAAATCTGCGCCGCAGTCCGGTTGGACTTATCGGGGCCACCATCGTGGTTCTGGTGGTTCTAACGGCCATTTTTGCACCGCTTCTTGCTCCCAATAATCCCTACCGGCACGACCTGCCCAACCGCATTTCGCCGCCGGCCTGGGCGGAGGACGGCATCTCGCAGTACCCCCTGGGCACCGATACCATGGGCAGGTGCCTTCTCTCCCGCATCATCTACGGTAGCCGGGTTTCGGCCGCTGTGGGTGTCTCGGCCATCATGGTGGCCGGTTTGATAGGAGTGAGCATGGGCCTGGTGGCTGGCTATCTGGAGGGCTACTATGATGTCTTCATCAGCAGGTTCATCGATGCCTTTATGGCCATACCGGGACTGCTGCTGACCATGACTCTGATGGCTGCCATCGGTCATCAGCACGCTGGAGTGTTTACTCTCATTCTGGTGCTGGGTTTCACCCAGTGGGTGGGGTACGCGCGGATAGTGCGCGGAGAGGTTTTTGCCCTGAAGAGACAGGAGTTCATCCTCTCTGCCCGGGCAATTGGACAGAACAATTTCTGGATTCTCATCCGCCACCTCCTGCCGAATGTCATGGCGTCGGTCATCGTCATCGGTACACTGGGAGTGGCTCAGACCATCCTGTCGGAGTCTGCACTCAGTTTTCTCGGACTGGGAGTGCAGCCGCCGACAATTACCTGGGGACTCATGCTCAGCGACGGTCGCACCTACATCATGACCAGCTGGTGGCTGGCTACCTTCCCAGGCGTGGCTATCAGTACCACCGTGCTGGGAGTAATATTTCTGGGTGACTGGCTCCGGGATGTGCTGGATCCCCGGCTGAAGCAGTGAGGCGAGAAACGCTGGGGAGGTAGGTGTTATTTGTACTCGCATTTGCGGGATGCCTTTCATTGGTGGTTCTTGACTGAGTCTGGGATACGCAAGGGTGGGGCCAGGATGGTGATCGGTATGGGTCTCTGGGGCACGGCACTGTATGAGCTGGCCCTGGGAGTCGGGCGTTGGTGGGAATTTGTGTGTTCATCACTGTGGTGGCTACCTTTCTTCCCGGTAGCGATCCCCGCATTGAGCCTGCGGGCGGCCCCACTGGTCATGATGATTGTTCTCGTGCCGCTCGTTCTTTCCGGCACGGATCGGAGCGAGAGTGTCATTTCTATCCTTGCCGCTTCCGGTGTGCTGGCCCTGTCCCTGTGGGCTGCCCTTCCGGTAATACAGTACTACGTGTACATGTTCCTCTTGTTGTGGTTCTGATCGCCGACCGGGCCGCTCCGTGCGAGGTTGTGAGCGACGAGAGCGGGATTCTTAGCCCCCGGCGGCGGTCCGGAGACCAGATGGAGGGGGGTAAGTAGAATGGTGGACGTGTCTATGTCCTGATGGTCTCCGGAACACCGCCGGGGGGCAGGATACCGGCAGTTGATTTGTGGCAACCCGGTCATCGTCAGGGGCAAAGGTTGTGGCGGTGGTGATCGCCTAGCGGGCAGGACGCGTCATACACCACCGCCGTCGCTGACTGCCCGTTGGTCGCAACTTTCCATGTCGTTTAGCGCTCCAGAACCTCTACTGCCAGCATGAGTCCTTCTTCTGGCGGCAGTTCCCCTTCTTCTGCGGGAAAGGTTAGCTCCACAACTTCCTCCGCATCTTCGGCCACCTCTTCCGCACTGGCAGAATCCATCATCCCGTTGTCCAGTGTCTCACCGGTGACCAGGATGTCGGCCTCTTCGTAGCCGACATTTCGGACGGAGACCTCGAGGACATACCCATCCATAGTGTCATCTTCCAATTCGATGGCATCTTCGGCAAATTGCATGGAGGTGCCGACAATCTGCCACGTGTCACCCTCTTCCTCCAGATACTCGTCGGCATCATAGAGTACTGCATCTGCCTCCTCCGGCACCTCCGGTTCTTCCGGTTCCTCCGGCTCTTCCGGCTCTTCCGGTTCCTCCAGTTCCTCCGGCTCTTCTGGCTCAGCGGCGGGATCGCAGCCCATGGCAAATACAATCATGCCCACACTCACCAGCAGAGCCAGCGTGATTAAGGAGAATCTCCTCATCGTGCAAGCCCCCTCTTGTTGAAACTGATTACCTCATCATTCGGTTCGTCAAGCTAACATGCCGTGTCCCGGGATTTAGCTAAGAGAGTATTAAGATTGGATGGCGGTGCAAGATCGTACATATCTGCTACGAACATCATCACTGACATCATTGATGTGTCATTAGCGCTTCAGTCGGGGTTATAAGCGCAGAGGATCAGCATCCGCAGATGTGGGCCGATCTGAGATCGGCGCTGTTACGTTTGTCGGGTGTCTGTGACGGACAGATGTACTCTCTCACCCCTTTCTGAGCAGTTATTTGCTACCAAAGAGGTTTTCCTTTTCTATCACTCACTTTGCAATGAAACTAAATCTGCCGGATTCTGCACGAACTTGCAGTCATTTCGATTCTAGCTGAAAAGACATGCCAGCATATGAGGCACAGACGCCGTGAAGAATAGATGCTGCAAAAGGAGGTGAGTGCAATGGGTGCCGGACAGAGAAACAACCGCATTCTCGTGCAGCAGGCCAGGGATGCCCTGGATCAGTTCAAGTATGAGGTCGCCAACGAGATTGGCGTCTCCAATCAGATTCAGGGTGGCTACTGGGGCGCCATCCCCTCGGCGGATTGTGGGGCTGTCGGGGGACAGATGGTCCGCCGTATGGTAGCTCTCGCTGAGCAGCAGATGGCCAGTAGTGGGACCAGTGAACCTGCGCAGCAAGCCGGTCAGGGCACGAATGCTCCTCCCCGGCAGTAAGGGATGAGCAGCTACGAGGCAGGGGCAGGAAGGTCACTGCCCTTGCCTCACCCCAGCGTTCAGGCCATGATCTCGGCTATAGTATCTTCGTCCCATTCAGGCTGCAGCGCTGCATTTACCCCGCGGGCTATCACCTGTGCGGCCTCCCGCACTGTAAGGTCGACCTCCTTCAGGGTGACTACCATGTCACCCAGGAGCGGCCGCAGTGTGCGACTCACTTCGTCGGGAGAATCCTGCGGGGTGCCCTTCCTCTGCGCGAGCGTGGAAACCGCCTCCGCTGCAATGGTCACGGCATGGACGACGGTGGGAACACCGACGGCAACGACCGGCACACCAGCGGACTCCGCATTTATCGGAGGGCGGTCATTGGCGATGCCGGCTCCGGGCTGTATGCCGCTGTCTGTCACCTGCACGGTCCCGAAGAGCCGGCGGGTGGTGCGGGCCGCCAGGGCGTCGACCACCACCAGTGCACTGACCTCAACTCGCGCCAGAATGCCACGGATTACCTCCTCCGTCTCCATGCCAGTTGTGCCCAGCACTCCCGGCGCGAGGGCGGCGACGGGCCGCAGTGTGCCGGCCAGATCTTCCGGAACATGTTCACGCAGGTGACGCGTGACCAGTGTCAGATTTGTGGTGCGGGGTCCCAAGGCATCCGGCGTGGCATTGGCGTTACCCAGGCCGACCACCAGCACCGGATCTTCATCCTGTAGCTCGGGCAGCAGCTGTTGCAGTGCCCCGGTCAGGGCTTCGCTTATGTGCGCCTGCAGGGTGAGATTGCGGGAAATGAGACCGCGGGATTCGATGGTTATGTAGCGTCCACGTGGTTTTTTGAGCCGGTCCACGGCCTCGCTGGTTGTCACCTGTACATCTGAGATGTGTACCCCCGGATGCGCCTGATACTGTTCATGCAGTATCCCGGGAGGCGACGCGCCGGTCTGGACCTCGATCTCTTCCAGTGTCTCCAAGGCGAGATCTGTGCGGATATCTCCGTGTGTGGCGTCTGGCACTTGCAACTTCCTTTCTCTGTCCGGCCCGTGGGTCGTCGCTGGGACGGCCGGCAATATTGGTTGAGACGGCCCCCGCACGGGGGCCGTCTCATGGGAGAGGAGAAACCGGAGGAAGAGCCTTGCAAGCAGACCTTCCAGTCCGTATTGTGCGCCGATCCCGCGGGACTTATGCACGGGGGCGGGGGCAGGCAGGAATTGACGGGGTGCAGACAGAAGCAAGTGTAGCCCATCTCGATTGTTAGGAGGAGTGAATCCATTGAGCGATCATTGGCAGTTGCGGGAAGGTGATCCTCCCACGGCGCCATACGCGGCCCGAGATACTCTGGGGCGCAGGTATCCGGAACCAGATGACGATCGATACAGGTCGCCCTTTCAGCGGGACCGCGACCGCATCATTTACTCCACGGCCTTTCGCCGACTGCAGTACAAGACGCAGGTCTATGTGGTACACGAGGGGGACTTTTACCGCACCAGACTTACCCATAGCATAGAGGTAATGCAGCATGCCCGCACCCTGGCCCGGGCATTGCGTGCCAACGAGGATCTTGTGGAGGCGGTGGCTTATGCCCATGATCTGGGGCATCCACCCTTTGGTCACGCTGGAGAAGAGGCCCTGAACGAGATGATGGGAGATGAACAGGGATTTGAGCACAACCTGCAGAGTCTGCGCATCGTCGACGAGCTGGAGCTCAGATCCCCGGCATTCCCGGGGTTAAATCTGTGTTTTGAAACGCGGGAGGGACTGGCCAGACACAGCACGGAGTTTGATGATCCCCGTCTGTCCGAGGAGTTCCAACGACGGACGCAGCCGGGGATAGAGACGCAGATAGTGGATGTTGCCGACGAGCTGGCATATTGTACCCATGACCTGGATGATGCCCTCACTGGCGGCCTGGTATCGCGGGATGATCTGCTGGATTCGGGTCTGGAGGTGGTGTCTGAAGCGGCAGAGGTAGCCTCCCGGGAGGTGGACCGGATGAACTCGGCAGGCAAACTGGTCGCGGAGAGACTGTGGTCGCGCCGCCTGGTACGGCATTTGATAGAGGTATTCAGCGTGGATGTGATCGAGGCCACGCGGCGGCGGGGTTGCAGCCAGGGAGTGGAGACGGTGGAAGATGTGACCAATCTGGAGGATCGTCTGGTGGCGGTCTCGCCTGAGACACAGAAATCATTCGAGAGCCTGCGGGAATGGCTGACCCAGAACGTCTACTATCATCCCCGGGTCTTACGTCAGGTCGCCAAGGGGAAGATGATTCTGCGGAGTTTGTTTGAGGCGTTCCTGGAGGATCCGCGCATGCTGCATCCGGAAACCAGGGAGAGGTGGGAGGAGATGCAGGGCAATTGCCGGGCCCAGCGACGCGTCCTGTGCGATCATCTGGCCGGTATGACCGACAGGTATGCCATGGATCTGTACCAGGCTCTCTTTGAACCGTACGAAAAAGTTATGCACCCCGGTCTGTGAGGAGGAATGCGCCGTGCGTCCCCCTGATGAGATAGAGGAAGGGGAGTTGAATGACCAGAAGCAGCAGGGACAGATTCCGCCAGAGCAAAGGCGGCCGCTGGGGCGGGTCCTGGACCTCTTTGCTGCGGTGGCCGCCGGCTTCGCCCTCACTGGGTCATTGATCACTTCGATAGTCTTCCGCCTGGCCGGAGCCTCCGACATGAGCGTGGGTCGGATGCTCGTTGTGGCCCTCGGCGTGTCAGTCGGCATCTACCTGATCATCCTGCTGGGCGGGCGCCGTCAGGAAAAAAATCTCTGATCTTGCTCGAACGCATTCCCCTGCGGGCTTGCGTTTCGTCTTCTCTTCCTTGATACTAAGTGTTAATAGTAGGTCTCAAGAGCGCGCATCCAGACGGATGTACTCAGTGTGGGGGAGATGGCATGACGGTATCCAGCAAGGAAGCGCGACGCAGTCGACTGCAGAAGTGTTTGCGGGACGATCCTTTTCTGACCGACGAGGATCTGGCCGCCAGGTTTGGAGTCAGTATTCAGACTATACGTTTGGATAGGGCAGCTCTGGGCATTCCCGATGTACGCATGCGTACGCGGCAGGTGGCGCAGGACAACTTCGATCGCGTGCGGTCCATGAGTTGCGGAGAGATCGTCGGCAGACTCCTGGATCTGCAGCTGGGTTCCTCCGCACTTTCGCTTCTGGAAACTTACGAGGATATGGTCTTCGAGAAGACGAGGATCGTGCGGAGTCACTTCATATTTGCCCAGGCCGACTCACTGGCACTGGCGGTCATCGATGCTGATGTCGCCCTGACGGGACTGGTCAACGTGAAGTTCAAGCGACCCGTAAGGGTGGGGGAGGAGCTTCTGGCGCGCGCGGATGTCATCAGGACGAAGGGCGAAGACAAGTACGTGGTGTTAGTGGAGACAACATCGGCCGGACAGAAGGTCTTTCGGGGAAAATTTGTGGTATTCGTGTTGGATGAGGGGGACGATTCTTGAGGATCGCTCTGGACGCGATGGGTGGAGACGAGGGGCCTGAAGCCGCATGCAGGGCCGCTGTAGAGTTTTTGCGCGACGATGAGGAAAACGAGTTACTGGTAGTGGGAGAACGGGAATCGTTGAACGAACACCTGCCGGAGGACGAGTTCGGCGATCGCCTGTGCACCGAGCACACATCCGCCTTCATTGAGGCGGGGGAGGAACCGGTGCGGGCGATCAGATCCAAGGCAGATGCATCCATGGTCAGATGCCTGAAGGCAGCTCGTGATGGCGAAGTAGATGCCATGATAAGCCTCGGAAACACCGGCGCTCTGCTGGCCGGCGGAGTGCTCATAGGTAAGAGGATTCGAGGCATTGAGCGACCGGCTCTGGCTTCGGAAATACCCTCGCCGGGAGGGGACTCCACGCTGGTGCTGGACCTTGGGGCCAGTGTGGACGTCCGGGCCCGCCACCTCGTGCAGTATGCACAGATGGGCACAGCATATGCGCAGCGCGTTATGGGCAGGTCTGCGCCCACCTGCGCACTGCTGAATGTGGGGGCAGAAAACAGCAAGGGTGATGCTCTCCGCCGCGAGGCATACGGTGCGCTGGATGAAGTGGCGAGGAGACAGGACAGGTGGGATTTTGCCGGCAACGTGGAGGCGCGCGAGCTGCTGGAAGCCCCGGCAGATGTGGTGGTAACCGATGGATTCGTGGGCAATGTCTACTTGAAAGCAGTGGAAGGGACCGCTCTGGCCATGGTGCAGTTAATGGAGACGGCCATGCGGTCGAGTGTCCTGACCCGCATGGGAAGTGCTCTCCTGCTCCCTGCTATGCGACGCGGGATGCAGACGTTCGATTACCGAAACTACGGCGGAGCCATTCTACTGGGGGTTCGCTGCATTGTGATAAAGTGCCACGGAAGCTCCGGGCAGCGAGCAATTGTGAGTGCACTGGAAAGAGCGGTGACCGCGGTGCGCGAGTGCGTGCCGGAAGTGATTCAGGATGCCGTAGCGGAGAGGACGGAGACGGATGAAGACGAAGACAGGTGAGCGCGGTGCGAGCATCCTGGGGCTGGGCCGGGCCCTCCCTGAGCGGGTGCTCACCAACCGCGAACTGGAAACCATGGTGGACACTTCGGACGAATGGATCAAGACCAGAACCGGTATCTCGGAACGACGAATAGCCGATGAACATATGGCGACCTCTGATCTGTGTGAAGAGGCTGCCCTGCAGGCACTGCAGAGAGCTGGAGTGCCGGGAGAATCGGTGGAGATGATCATAGTGGCTACGGTCACCCCCGACATGGTGTTCCCCTCCACCGCCTGTCTGCTGCAGGACAGACTCGGCGCCGAGGGCGCGGCGGCATTTGACCTGCAGGTGGGCTGCACGGGATTCATCTATGCCCTGGCGGTGGCGGACAAGTTCGTGCGCTCCGGCGCCTACGAAAATATTTTGGTCATAGCGGGCGATCTGCTGTCGCGCATAACCGATTGGGAGGATCGCTCGACGTGTGTCCTGTTCGGCGATGCCGCCGGCGCAGCTTTGGTCGGACCGACT
Source organism: Clostridia bacterium (assembly GCA_003551365.1). Lineage (GTDB taxonomy): Bacteria > Bacillota > Sulfobacillia > SLMV01 > SLMV01 > PWGR01. The sequence continues at coordinate 3,897 of PUMM01000163.1, read as the reverse complement.
TCGGAAGCTGGAATACTCGGCAGTTATCTGGGGACGGACGCCAAAGGTGCACACCATCTCAAGATGCCCGCCGGTGGTTCTCTCCATCCGGCCTGTACGGAAACGGTCGAGCAGAGGATGCACTACCTCAGGATGAATGGCCGTGAGGTCTTCAAGTTCGCCGTCACAGCCATGGGCGATTCCGCCTCCGAGGCGGTACGTCGGGCGGGTCTCACCTTTGACGATATTGACTGCTATATTCCCCACCAGGCCAACATCCGGATCATAGATGCGTCGGCAAAGCGATTGGGCATTCCGCGCGACCGGGTGTACATAAATATAGACCGCTATGGCAACACCTCGGGGGCAACCGTTCCGGTGGCCATGGCCGAGGCCTGGGAGGAGGGTGTCATTGGTCCCGGCGACAATGTATTGGCGGTCACGTTCGGGGCCGGACTCAGCTGGGCGGCAGCGGTGATTCATCTGACGGAGGAGCTGAAGAATCGGTGACAGAGGCGGTTATAGTGACGGACAGTTCAGCCGATCTCACCCCCGGTGACGCGCAAGCCCTGGGCGTGAAGGTCGTGCCCATGTTGACCTATGTGGGCAATCGGGCGCAGCCCCTGTGTGCCGACGATGCCCCGGAGGCATTCTGGCGATATGTAGCTGCCTCAGGGGGCGACGGTCCCGTGAGGACTGCACAGCCGACTCCGGGAGATTTTTGCCGCACCTACCGGAGTATCGGTCAGGATGGGTTCACCGGATGCATAATCTCCATCCACCCGTCTGAACTTTTGAGTGGGACCGTGCAATCGGCCCGACTCGCGGCCGGCCGCACCGAAGGGGCAGATGTGGTCGTGGTCGATTCGCAGATGGTGGGACCGCCCGTCGGCCATATGGTTCGGGAAGCGGGCCTGGCTGGCGAGGATCACACCGGGGAGGAGATTGCCGATTTCCTGTCCGCCCTGCTGTCCCGGGTGCAGGTATGTGTGTACGCTTCCGCACTCGGTGAGCTCACCGGGTTGCAGCCGGAAGGATGGTGGAATCGTTTGGTTCGCGGGATGCGTCGCCCCCTGCGCCCCAATATCTTCCGGCTGATCGATGGAGAATTTCGTCCGGTTGGACGCGCACGCAACTCGCAGGAGGCTATAGAGCACCTGTCTGCATTTGCCGCAGAAGGAAAGCCCGACGCCGGGCGGGTGAATTTTGTGGGGGCTATGTCCGCTGGTGCAGGCGCCGGTTCGAGTCTTTCTGATCAATTGTGTTCAGAGGTGCCGACGCCGGTGGAAGTGGAAGAGTTCACAATGGGGCCCGTCCTGGGTGCTCACCTGGGACGGGAATCACTGGGGGTGTTTACCGTTGCCGGATAGGTACGCTGTACTGTTTCCCGGTCAGGGAGCGCAGTACGTTGGCATGGGAGCGGAGCTGCTGGACAGCTCCGGGATAGCGCGGGACGTGTTCGCCCGAGCCTCGGAATCATTGGGGCTCGACATGGTCGAGCTGTGTACGGAGGATCCAAAAGGGCGGCTGAATCTCACCGAGTATACACAACCGGCGCTCTTGACCCTGAGTGTGGCGGTGTGGGAGACTCTCAAAGAGTATGATGTGCCGATGCCAGCCGCCGCTGCGGGTTTGAGTCTGGGAGAGTACACTGCCCTGGTTGCGGCGGGATCCCTCGCCCTGGAGGATGCATGTGTTCTGGTGCAAAAACGCGGTAGGTACATGCAGGAGGCGGTGCCTCCCGAGCGCGGGGCAATGGCTGCAATCATCGGTCTGGACTCCGATGTGGTGCGGGAAGTGTGCCGCGAGGTACAGGAGGAGTGTGGAGACGGAGTGGTAAGTGGTGCAAACTTCAACTGTCCCGGACAGGTGGTCATCTCCGGCGACCGGGATCTTGTGGACCGGGCACGGCGCCGTCTGGATGAGCGTGGTGCGCGGCGTGCGGTTGAGCTTTCGGTCAGTGCTCCCTTCCACTCCGCGCTGATGATTCCTGCGCGCGATAGATTGGCAGAAGCCATGCGTGAAGTGGAGATATCTCCGCCCGATTTTCCCGTGGTGGCCAATGCGTGGGCCGCTCCATCAGAGGATGCAGCCGGCATCCGCGCTGCCCTGCTGGAGCAGGTGGCATCACCCGTGCTGTGGGAAGCATCGGTCGAATACATGATGAAGCAGGATATCAACACTTTTGTGGAGGCCGGCCCGGGAAAGGTACTGCGCGGATTTTTGCGCCGTATTGACCGGAGTCTCACCGGGCTGGGTTGTGAAAGACCGGAGGAAATAGGGGAGGTGGTGAGTCAGCTATGAACTTTGACAGCAGAGTAGCCCTGGTGACTGGAGGATCGCGGGGAATCGGAGCGGCCATCAGTCGTCGCCTGGGACAGGCGGGCGCCCGCGTCGCCGTCGGATACCTGGGAGAGCCGGCGTTGCATGAAGAGGCACGTGCGGTGGCCCGGGATATTGAGGAGGATGGCGGCGAGGCCATGGCTGTGGAGATTGACGTCACGGATCCGGAATCGGTGGAGGAGTGCTTTTCGGAGGTTGAATCGGAATGGGAACCGGTGCGGGTTCTGGTGAACAATGCTGGGGTGACCCGCGACGGCCTGATGATGCGCATGAGTGATGAGGCGTGGTCGCAGGTCATAGCGGTAAATCTTGACGGTGCCCAGCGAACCTGTCGCCGGGCACTGCGCGGTATGATGCGCGCCCGCGAGGGAGCCATAGTCAATCTGGCCTCTATAGTGGGCCTGGTGGGCAATGCAGGCCAGGCCAACTACGCCGCGGCCAAGGGAGGGGTTGTGGGCCTCACCAAGAGCCTTGCGGCGGAAGTGGGTTCCCGGGGGGTGCGGGTGAATGCCGTCGCTCCCGGTTTGATTGCCACGGCCATGACCGATGAAATGCCGGAGGATAATATCGAGGCTGCTGTGGACCGCTCTGCCCTGGATCGAATTGGACAGCCGGAAGAAGTGGCGGAAGCGGTTTGCTTTCTGGCATCGGGGGCCGCTTCATACATAACCGGTGAGGTCCTGGTCATCGATGGGGGCATGAGTGTCGGACTGTAATTTGATTCATATTACCATAGGAGGTGCTGATTAATGTCAAAAGAGGAGATTCTCAGCAAGGTAACCGAGCTTCTGGCCGAGCAGTTGGGAACCGAGGAGGATGACGTATCTCTGGAGGTCGAGTTTGCTGCCGACCTGGGTGCTGACTCACTGGATTTGGTTGAGCTGATCATGTCTCTGGAGGAAGAGTTTGATCTTAGCATTCCCGATGAGGATGTCGAAGACATAGTGACTGTTGGGGATGCTGTCGACTACATCTCGGAACGCATCTGAGAAGCTGGGAGCTGAAATCCATGCAAGAGCGAGTGGTCGTCACGGGGCTGGGGGGGATTTCCCCCCTGGGCTCCACGCCCCGAGAACTGTGGGATAACCTGCTGAAGGGTCGCTCGGGAGTGGGTGAGATAACCAAGTTTGACGTGTCGGAATATCCGGTGCGGATTGCCGCCGAGGTGAATGATTTTGATCCGGTGCAGTATATGGAGCGCAAGGAGGTGCGCCGGACCGATCCCTGTTCGCATTATGCTATGGCGGCTGCAACTGAGGCCATAGAGGATGCCTGTCTGGACATTTCCGGCCTTTCTGCGGAGCGACTGGGCGTGGTTGTGGGTACCGGGCAGGGAGGGATCACCTCTCTTTACGATCAGATGGGGGTGTTTCTCGAGCGTGGTCCCAGCCGGGTCAGCCCCTTCTGCATACCCATGATGATCTCCAATATGCCCGCGGGGCATCTCAGCATTCGCTTTGGGGCGCGGGGACCCAATCTGACCGTTACCACGGCCTGTGCAGCCTCCGGGCACGCGCTGGGTGAGGCTATGCACTACCTGCGGCGCAATGAGGCGGACGTGATCATCGCCGGAGG
>PUMM01000071.1 GCA_003551365.1 Clostridia bacterium | reverse complement strand
TATCAACCGTGACCTCAGACAGCTGCTAACCCTGGGACCCTCACGCTACCATGCACAACCACCACGGGAAGCTGCCAATGACGATTGACTTAAGTAAGCTTTTATCTGGGTTAGCCGGACCCCCTTCGGTAAGCTTCTTTCGTGGGTTGACACGGAATGCGGGGACATACCTGTCCCAGTTGGCCCATTCGCGCTCTGAGCTGCGGACAACAGAATGCCGGAGAATTGGGCTGATCAGCCGCGGGCCGTCCCGCGCGGCCGGCATACAGTCTCCAGAAACTCGGTGTCAAAGAAATCTTTTGCGTGTGCTGGTTTCATCACCACAGCAGTGTCGGCGCCGCCGCCCGTGCCGGCAACCACCATTGCCTCTGACCCATGCGGTATCATCCCGGCATCGATGGCCATAACTGCGATCTCAAAGCAAACCTTCATTCCCTGACCGAAGGTACGCAGGGTGGCGGATACGATGCCGCCTGGGTAGAGGCCTCCCCACTCATTGGTTATCGAACGTTCAATGTTGGCAAAAACGTGCGTTGTGGTGAGCACGGATACACCCTGCTCCTGCAGTTGGATACGCTTGTCATCTCCCATTTCGTCCTCACCCGGATTGCGGAAACCCACGTGATGCGTCACGGCGACTATGTTGAGGTCTCCATCGGGCCAGACGCTCTCCTTCTCCTGTAGGAGGATATCCACGGTATAGCCCGTGTTGGTTGCCACGACAAAATCGGTCAGCCCCAGTTCCTTGCCGCGCTCCAGGGCCGCTCTCGCGGTCGCTTCTGTCCATTGACGCCCACCATAATCCCATAGCTGCATTTAGCAGATCACCTCTCCCTTTCATTGCTCACCGTCACAGGAGATTATATCCCCTAATGTCATTTTCGGCAATTCACCGAGGGTTTCGCGCAAAGGCAGCAATCAGGAGTCCGGAAAATGGCAGACATGACACATCTCCTGCCGGTCGCGCGGGATTTCTGTCCCTTCTGACCGGTGATTAGGTGGCCGCACGCAACACGTAGCGGGCAAGATCTGACAGCACCAAAATGCTGTCCGAATGATCACCAATATGCGACAGACTCCCCTGCGCCACCGCATTCGTCGTATCGGGAATGTGCTGTCGAAGCAGGACTGCAACTGGTCGCCCGCACGGCCAGGAGATTGTGGCACCCTCCCATTGGGCAGCAAGGGCGACCATATCATACCGCATCTGTGTCGCTGAGTCTGCCGGGGAGTTCCTCATCCTACACCGCTGGCGCGTGACATCGAAAGCGGAGCATCAACCCGTTCCCCTCTCCCGTCTCCGGACAAATCAAGTCATTAGCATGCCTTTCAACACGTCCAGCTCTTCCAGGACTCTGTCCGTTCCCCGCACGACACAGAGGGATGGCTCGTCGGCCAGGTAGGTCGGAATGCCGGTCTCGTCCGTTACCAACTCTTCCAGGCCCCGCAGCATGGCTCCTCCGCCCGTCAGCACGATGCCATGGGTAATTATGTCCGAAGACAGCTCCGGCGGAGTCTGCTCCAGGCTGCCCCGGATGGCACCCATGATGGCCGACAGCGGCTCGGATATGGCCTCCCGCACTTCCTCCGGTGTCAGACGGATGGTCTTCGGCAGACCACTGACCAGATCGCGTCCCCGCACCTCCATTGCCTCTTCGTTGTCCCCCGGAACCGCGCTGCCGATCTCCATCTTGACCTCTTCAGCGGTTCGCGCACCAATATAAAGGCTGTAGTGGCGTTTGACATAATCGGCTATGGACTCATCCATCTCGTCCCCGGCGACGCGAATGGACTGGTGGGTCACTATGCCGCCGAGAGAGATGACAGCAACCTCCATAGTGCCTCCCCCTATGTCAACCACCATGCTGCCGGTCGGTTCATGTATGGGCAGGCCCGCCCCTATTGCCGCAGCCATGGGTTCCTCGATAAGGTAGGATTCACGGGCACCTGCCCGCAGGGACGCATCGGTAACCACTCTCTTCTCAACATCCGTCACTCCGGAGGGAACTGCCACAACCACCCGGGGACGAATGATCGGTCGACGGCGCGTCGCCTTGTTCATGAAATATTTCAGCATGGTCTGAGTAGTGTCAAAGTGAGCAATTACCCCATCCTTCATGGGTCGCATGGCAGATATGTTGCCCGGGGTCCGGCCGATCATGCTCTTGGCCTCATTGCCAACCGCCAGCGGTTCATTTTCTTCTTCGCCGCGGCGCGTAGCCACTACTGAAGGCTCATCGAGAACAATACCGCGTCCCCGCACACACAGTAGAGTATTGGCCGTTCCCAGGTCTATCCCCATGTCACGTGAAAGTCGATTGTGAATAGAGCTCAGCACTCGAGAAATCTCCCTTCCGCTTCGATATAGTCGCAAGACGTTCCACCATCCCGCCGATGCGCCGAGGTGTAGGTGTCTCGGCCCGGTGATACCGCTGCTCCATCCGGCGCGATGGCCTGCTATGATCCGCCCTGAATGACTGCAAGAGTATCCCCGCATCGCGAGGGCTACCCTGTCATTTCGTGTCCCGATAGCTCACTCCTGCACGAATGCGAGAATCCACGCGCAGCTCCGAAGGTGAAAGGCACAGCAATGGGTGGCAAAAGGCACAAAGATCTGTGCAGCTGGCGCCTGCGCAGGAGGCGTGTCCTGAGCCGCGAACTTCTCATCATGCAGTTGGAGAATCGGTGCACAAAGTGTTTGTCAGATGCCGCCGGTGTCCCACCGGGCAGGCATTCTCGCCGTTGAGGTATGCGCGGAGGATTGATGGGTGGGAGGTAGCCATGCAGGTAAGAATGCCCCCTCACCTCCTTGCAGTTGTAATGCTCGGAGTCATATCACAGATCGGTCAGGTCCTGTTCATGCGAGAGCTATTGATGGTTTTTCATGGTAACGAGCTCTCGATTGGTCTCATACTCGCCGCCTGGCTGGTCTGGGTCGGTGTGGGAAGCCACCTGGGAGCTGTCGTCATTGAGCGAATTCCCCGCCCCCGCCTTCTTCTGACCGTGAGCGCCGGTCTTTTCATGTTGCTTCTACCGGCCACGCTTCTGGCTATGCGTATGGCGCGGGGGTTCTTTGCAGTCCTTCCCGGAGCCTACCTCTCCATCGGCGATATGACTCTGGCATGCTTGTCGCTCATGGCACCCGCCTGCCTCCTGCTGGGAGGGCAATTCGTGCTGCTTGCGCGCATCTGGCGCGAGAGCCAGGCACGAGAGGATTCATACGGTGCCGAGGCCACCTACGTCGGTGAGGCTGCCGGCAGCATGCTCGGCGGTTTGCTCTTCACCTTAATTCTGGTACATCACCTGAACTCTCTGCAGATGGCCGCACTGGTGGGAATCCTGTTGCTAGCAGCAGTGTGGGTCATGATCCGCCCCGCTTCTGACCTGTCGCCCGGGGTTCCCCGGCCCGCGGCCCGGGCACTGCTGGTACTACTGATAGGCACCATCGCAGTTGCTCCCTTTCTGTCAGCGGTAGAT
>PUMM01000016.1 GCA_003551365.1 Clostridia bacterium | reverse complement strand
CGTCGCTCGTGAGCACCCCCGGGTGGAGAGTGCCATCCTATCCGGCGCCGGCCTCGCCGATATTCGTGGACTGGACGGTGGCCCGGAGTTTCTGTCCGCATTCCGTCACTTCATGGACAGATATGGGTTCCGGGCTGCGGCGGAAATTGAGATGAGTCACCCGCGCTACTGTGAGGATCCGTCGGCCATCCTCTCCTCCGTACGCGCCTCGTTGCGGGCCGGGAAGCGGAGAGAACACCGCAGGCATCTCGAACGCCTGGAAGCAGAGGCGGCGGCTGCCGTGCGGCGTCTGGAGCAATCAGTCGCTGGGGGATGGTTCGGGTCGCTCAGGCAGTGGTTGGTGCGGTCCTTTGCCCTGCGCTACCGCGGTTACCTCTCCATGCGCGAGGTCCTCAAATATGCTCTGTCCCAGCTGCTCGCGGAAACCCGGCGACAGATACTCGAGGCGGGCGAGCTGCTGGCGCGCGAGAACTGCCTGCGCGAAGCCGATGACGTCTGGCTGTACCGCCGGTCCGAGCTGCAGCGGGCTTTGGCCGATCCGGGAGATCCTCCCCCTGTGGATCTGCAGGAGAGGCGGCGCCAGTACGAACGGCATCGGCGGCTCAATGCCCCACGGGTGATGTTGAGCGACGGCGAGATACCCCGACCGGAAGCATCTCCCCTCCGTGCCGAAGAGGGCTTCTCCGGCATTGCGACCTCGGGTGGGACAGTCGAGGGAAGGGTGCGGATCATCTATCGACCGGGGGACGCCAGTCTGGAGCCCGGTGAGATTCTCGTGGCTCCGCACACTGACCCGGGGTGGACACCCCTGTTCCTGCATGCTCGTGGACTCATCACCAGTGTGGGCGGGGTCATGACGCACGGTTCCCTGGTGGCGCGCGAGTACGGAATTCCCTCCGTGGTCCTCGCCGATGCCACGGAGATCCTCACTGACGGGCAGCGTGTGCGTCTGGACGGAGATGCTGGCCTGGTAATTCCCCTGCATGATGGGGCCCCGCGGGCAGAGGCCGAACTGTGAGCCGGGATTCAGGGGCCCGACCTGCCCCTCACTCCCGGAGATTTGCTGACTCTGCGCAGGTCATCTGATAAGCTCAGGATGAGCTGCGGATTCTCTCGTACAATCAAAAGTTGCGGCCCGGATGAGGGGGAGGCCGAACGTTGCCGGACGCATCACCGACGGTATTGCGCAAGGGCAGCGGGCCCCGGCCACCTGCCGGGACGTGCGGGTGTGCGGAGCGCAGGGAGGTGATGTGAGCTGTGAAGCGTTACCGAAAGACGGCCCGATTCTTCGGACGGATCGCCGCGAGTCGAGTGGGACTCGGTGGTCCCATCCACCTGTCCCATCTGATAACGGGGCGGTGTGACTGTCGGTGCCCGACCTGTCTGTGGCGGGACAACCAGTCGGAGGAGATGTGTACCGAGGAGGTGGAATCGCTCTACCGTGCGGCCGGGCGCACCGGATTCGTGGCCAATGCCATCTGGGGTGGAGAGCCGCTTATGCGTGCGGATTTGGCCCGGCTGTGTCGGGCTTCGCGTCAGGCGGGTATGATCACCACGGTAATTACCAATGGATACTACCTGGCAGAGCGGGCCCGCGAACTGGCCGGCGTGGTTGACTCTCTCATAGTATCCATCGATTACCCCGACCGGGAGCGGCACGATGCCTTTCGTGGTCGGGAGGGGGTCTTCGCTGGCGCCGTAGAGGGTATTCAGACCCTGCAGAGTATGAGGTCTGCTCCCAAGATAATCATCAACTGTCTCCTGCACCGGGGCAATGAATCGGTCATGACCGATATGGCCGAGCTGGCCACCTCCCTGGGGGCGTCACTGTACGTTTGCCCGGCCAAGGAGGGCACCGTGCGGGAGACGGGAGAGTCCAATCGCGCTGCGGTGCAGCGCCGAGAGAGTGAGCAGCGGGTGGCCGAAGAGCTGCTGCAGCTCAAGAGGAAGCACTCCATCAACAACTCCCGCGCCTACCTGAGGCGTTTCTTGCTGCGCGGCCAGCCCTACCAGTGCCGCGCGCCCCTGGTCTTTCTCACCGTCAACCCGAATGGAGACGTGGTCAACTGCTTCCGCGGTGATAACCCCTACGGCAACGTGCGACGGGTGAATATGGACCAGATCCTGCGCCGGTGGAGCCGCAGGGAATGCTTCGAAGCTGCGGAGGGCTGCATCAGCTGCAACAATCCCAATGTGGTGGACACCTCCTATATCTGGCACCTCAGTCGGGAACCGCTGCTGAATGCAGTGCGCATGTTCCTATCCACCTAGCAACTGGACCCGATGCAGAGAACTGCCGCCCGCAGAGCCCGACGCAACTGCCGGGATTCTTCCCTGCCGTCGGAAGTGTAGGGTGCGAGGTTGGAATTAATACTAGGCAGGAATAGTTATAGTCGGCCACGAAACTGTGGGTAAGACCCAAGCAAACATACCCGCTGTGCTCACCGGACGGTGGGGCGGGACGACCGTGTCGGGTCCGGCCCGGCACGTCGCACAACAGAAAGGATGATGTGTCGATGCCCGAAAATGGAGGAATTCCCCTGCTGGGGGACAAGTTTCCCGCGATGGAAGTGAAGACCACGCAGGGCATGATATCCCTACCGGACGACTACAAGGGCAAATGGTTCGTACTGTTCAGTCACCCGGGAGATTTCACACCAGTCTGCACCACCGAGTTCATAGCTTTTCAGCGCCGGAGCGAGGATTTTGCCGCTCTGGACGCCGAACTGATCGGTCTATCGGTGGATCAGGTCTTCTCCCATTTGAAGTGGATCGAGTGGATTAAGGAAGAGCGGGGAGTGGAGATCAAGTTTCCGGTCATCGCCGATGAGATGGGCGAGGTTTCCAAGCAGCTCGGCATGATTCACCCGGGCAAGGGAACCAATACGGTTCGCTCCGTATTCATAGTCGATGGCTCCGGTAACATCCGCCTGATTCTCTACTATCCGCAGGAGATTGGTCGCAGCATGGATGAGGTTCTCCGCGCGGTGCGCGCCCTGCGCACCAGTGACGATCATGGCGTGGCCACTCCGGCGAACTGGCCGGAGAATGAGGATCTGGGATCCAATGTCATCGTTCCACCCGCCGGAACGGAAGAGCAGATGAAAGAGCGGCTGCGTGATGCCGAGGCGGGCAAGATCGAGTGTTTCGACTGGTGGCTGTGTCACCGGCCGTTGGACGAGTGAGGAAGAGATTTGATCGCGCGGCAATCCGGCCGGGTGGGTTCTCTTTCCCGCCTGGCCCTACTGTTTCGCGGTCGGGTCACCTAATGTGCATGGGAGGTGCGCGCAGTGCTGTTTGCCCAGATTGAATCTCCGGGTCTCGCTCACTATTCCTATATGGTGGGGGATGGGGGCGAGGCGGTGGTAATTGATCCCCGGCGCGACGTCGGGGTGTACCTACAGCGGGCGAGGGAGAGGGACATGCAGATAGTGGCGGTGCTCGAGACCCATCGCAATGAGGACTATGTGGTGGGATCGAAAGAGCTGCAGCACCTGACGGGAGCGGAGATATAGCG
>PUMM01000043.1 GCA_003551365.1 Clostridia bacterium | reverse complement strand
GCTCTGCATACCACCGCCCGAGGCTCCCCCGGTTCCGGACTGTCCCGGAGGCATTCTCTATGCGGTGCGTCGGGGTGAGACCCTGAGTTCAATCGCCCGCCGTTTCGGCGTACGGCTGCGGGATCTGGAGCGGGCCAACCCGGATATCGACCCGGACCGTCTGCAGATCGGTCAGATTCTGTGCATTCCGGATGTGGCATCTGACCTTTGTCCCGACGGACGGCTTTATACGGTGCGGCGGGGCGATAGCTTTTTCACCATTGCCCGTCGTTTCCGGGTTTCGGTGGATCTGCTGGTGCGCGTGAATAGCTGGATCCCCGATCCCGCACTTATCTACCCGGGTGAGCAGCTGTGCATTCCACCGCGATGAGATCTGCGGAGCTGCATAGCAATCTGCATCCCCCCGTCCGGACATTTCGGGCGGGGGAGATGTGTCCTTTGCGCTGGGGGGTGCAAATCCCCTATGGTTCTCGAGGGTGGCGATATAGCTGGCGTTCTCGAGGCCGTCTGATCTGCTGAGGCAACGGTGACGGGATCAATCCCGGTCCTCACCCCTGCCAGATTTCACTACAGATACCCCTCTCTGCGCGCCTCCTGATACCAGTCAGCAAACATCTCTGGCAAGTCGCCCGATGTGCAGAGATTCTCTCTGATCTGCACCAGGCTCTGCAGCCCCATCTTTCCGTGCAGAAAGCCGTCCCCCTGTGCATCGTACTCCCAGCCGAGCTCCTGCATAACTTCGGGCTTACGGAAGCAGGTTTCGGCCTCGAGCAATCTCAGCATTCCCACGTAATCATCGGCCATGAGTCCGGTAGTCGCCGGGTGTTCTACCAGCCGGTGCAGTCCTGGCATTCTGACACCTACCTCGTGAACCAGGCTGTCTCTCGCTCCGTCAATGCCGTGGCGTGCCCCGAGGATTATCTTGTCGGGTCCGAGACTGCTGGCTGTAGATGGCGTTTCGGGGCAGGCCACCATGGTGAAGCCGCGGTAGGGGTAGGAGGTTTCCATAACTGCCTCCCAGCTATCCACGACTCTGCTCATCTGCAGCTCAGCCTCCCAGGCGTCGGTGTCGAACTCTTTGGACCACCCGCTGAACTCATCCAGGTATTGGGGCCATAGCTGCTCGAGATACCCGGAAAAAATGCCTACCAGCCGCAGTACATCCTGCTCACGGCCCGCAAACGGATGCAAGAGAACATTTATCAGCGATTCAATGTACCACAGGTCCCATTCCTCTGTCTTTTCGGGAAATCGCCCGCAAATGCGTTCTATGTTCCCAGTCTGGACAAAGTCACCCACCAGCTCGAATATTTCCATCATCTGCTCGGGTTGCGCGGGATCGAGGTAGCCTGGTATCTGATAGACCAATGTGAATATCGGTCCTCCGGCCACTGGAGGGGCGAAATTGAATGCCTCTCCCACCTCGCCGAGCTCCTCGGCCACATTTTCATCCTCGCCGGTTGATTCCCCTCCGGCCAATCCCAGGCGCTTCAGTGCCCTGAAGCACAGCGAGGGACAATAGTGTGTATCAACTGAGGTGTTGTGCATTTGCATCCCCTCCCCAATGGAATGGAACCAAGAATTGGTCACTATCAGAGTAACATTAAGGCAATGGCGCCACCAGCACATTATTTTTCTCTGACGCGTCTCTTTTGACATCTCATGACAGCCCGCAGGCGCTAGCAGGTCAATGGGTTGCTGATGATGGTGTTTCCATTCGCAGATCATCGTTTGCCCGCCTCAACTGCCTCGCCTCACGAACACAGTAAGGGGAAGCGGAGGGTGATCGGGAGATAGTCCCGGATGGGGGAACGGGTCCACCCGCGGGGCGGTCGAACATGGCCGGCCTGCGGCGGTTTGCGGTTGTCGCCTGTCACCCGATGGTTTCCCGGCGCACGCATAAATCCAACTCGTCCGCGAGAGATTGCGGGGTACGGCGGAGCATCTCATCGTCATCTTCACCCAGGTCACAGATCAATTCGAGGTCACAATCGGCGGGGGTCAATTCACGCCGGGGGACGGAACATGTTCGGGCGGACGGCTCCGGTGAGTTCGACGGATGCGCAGAGGCAAGAGAGAACTCTCTCAGATCTGACCGTCCGAAGGAGGCGGTGAGTACGCGGGGGCCTGGTGGCGACTCGCGTGCAACGCCGGCACTACCTGAAGACCATCCCGCGCAGGGGTCGCGACTGTATAACCGATCGTTAACGGGAATGAGATGTTGCATGCGACTGTCAACAGCCTGCCGGCGATCCGGGAGAGCCGCTGTATCTATTTCCTCATGCGCTGTATAATTGGAATCGAGTGAGGCGAGAGAGGGTGCTGACCCGTGCCATCAAGAGCTGCAGACTGGATGGAGCAAGCTGAGAGAGATTTACAGATGGCAAAGAGCAGTGCGGACAATGGATACCACGAGTGGGCCTGTTTTGCCGCTCATCAGGCGGCGGAGAAGGCCATCAAGGCTCTCCACCTTCACCATTACCAGGAGGCCTGGGGGCATGTTCTTGTGCGGTTGCTCACCGATCTGCCCGTCGAGGTCCCTGAAGATTGCAGGGAACGGGCCCGCATTCTCGACAACTATTACATCCCCACGCGGTATCCCAACGGACATGCGGAAGGGGCTCCAGCCGAGCACTACGGTTTCTGGCAGAGCGAGGGGGCGATCAGTCATGCCAGTGAGATCCTTGCATTCGTCCGTGCGGAAATGGCCTGATCCCGATAGAGTACTCGAGGAGACGCGGCAGTGGGCCAGTCATCTCGCGGAGTCACAACCGACAGTTCTGGCCATTGGCCTGTTCGGTTCCTACGGTCGGGGTGATGCCGGTGTCGGCAGTGACCTGGATATCATCATCCTGGTCCGGGAGGATGAACGTCCCCTCCACCGGCGTTTTATTGGTGCTCCGGAGGAACTGCCTCTTCCGGCGGATATCCTGGTCTACACGCTGGCGGAATGGCGAGATCTGCATCGGCGTGGGGGCCGCTTCTCTGAGACCATCAGGCGGGAGACTCGCTGGTTGTACGGAACGGATCCGTGTGGCGAGGCCCCCCACTGATCCAGGTTATCTCACGTATTAGCTCACCTGTCGATTCTCCATGCCCCTAACTGTCTAATTCATCTCAATGTATCCGCCCACCAACCAATTGCGCGGTGTGGGCCGTATGCTATGGAGATATGGGTGTTGTGATGAAACGACGAAGGATCACCGGATGCGGGCCCGCAGGTTCGATGATGCGGGCGACGGTTGGGATGGCCGCGCCTCACACCCGATGCACAGGAATGAGCCCGCGGGTGCAGAACCCAGAAGGATAGGAATAAGGTCTCCCGACCCCGGGGGATCGCAGGAAGGAGAGAGTAGACAATGTGCAGCTGTGAAGATCCGCAGGGTGAAGTGATGGCCAGGGCAGCCGCTGCGGCACGGGCACGACGCGATGAGGGGTACCACTGTGCGGAGACCGTTCTGCTGTCCGTAGCTGGTCTTTTTTCACCGCCTGGAGGGCGTGAACCCGACCTGCCCCTGGCCACGGGATTTGGCGGGGGAATTGCCCGAACCGGCCGCACGTGCGGGGCCCTGACCGGAGGAGTCCTGGCCCTGGGATATCTGTTTGGGCGGGTGGATCCCGACGATAAGGAGAGCTATGCCCGGGTTGCTGAGTTGAGCCGGGACGTTCTGCGCGAATTTTCCGGAGAGTTCGGAAGTACGGAGTGTGAGGATCTGCTGGGCTTCAACGTAGAGAATGGCAGACCTCCGGAGGGTGAATCGGCCCGCCGGGCCAGGTGCGCCCAGTACATTGAGCGCGCGGCGGAACTATTTGCCCGTCGGGTGCAGCGCGAGGCAGATCGCCCCTGAGACGGGCGGGTCAATTGCCGGTGAGTTTTATGCGGGCCTCCATCTGTGAACAGTACTTGATTTCTCCGTCGGCCGTCATCATGGCTGCCATGACGTCATCCATGTTCTCCACCCGGCTGAGGACCTGATCCGGTTCCATCACGAAGAAGGCAGTGGAGAGTCCGTCGGCCAGAACCGTGTCCGTGGTTATGACGGTGATACTCTTGATGGTGCGCGGGGGTCTGCCCGTGTCCGGATCCAGGATGTGCGCATATCGTTCGCCGTCCCGTTCAAAGTAGCGCTGGTAGTCACCGCTGGTGCTGACGCTCTCGCCGTCGTACAGATCAACCGCTGCGTAGACTTCCTCATCCGTTCGTGGATGCAGGAGTCCGACGCGCCAGGCGCGCCCCTCCGGGCCGTCGCCGACCGCCTTGAGGCTGCTCTGTCCTGAGGTGATGAGGGCGCTGGTCACTCCACTTTCCATCAGGTGCTCTGCGGCCGCTCGCGCGGCGAATCCCTTGGCCAGGGCCTCCACATCCAGCCGCATATCCTGCGGGAGCCGAACGGTACGGTCGGCCGCATCCATTTGCACCCTCTCTGCGTCCACCCGGGTCAGTGCATCCTCGATCTCCTCATCTGTCGGTACGCGATGATCGTCGGTGTAAAATCCCCACAGATCCACCACCGGGCCGATGGTGGGGTCGAAGGCCCCATCGGTCATATCCCAGATTTTGTAGGCCATCTCCAGCAGGAAGAAGGCCTCCTCGGAAATCTGCACGGTCTCTCCCCGTGCCCGGTTCACGGCACTGATATCACTATCCTCATCGTACACGCTTACGATGGAACCGGTTCGTTCCATCCGGTCAAAAGCGGCCGAGATAACGGCCTGCGGGTCGGTGTCTTCCGGCCATTCATGAATCTGAATCTGCACGAAGGTGCTGAAGAGCACGGCATCATCCGTAACGCTCTCCTCTGGGGCGGGGGAGAACAGGTGATCGCATGCAGTTGTAAACAGGGCCAGTGCACACAGCAGCACGGCAATGGCCACTGCTACTCTCTTGCCTGAAACCAGCTGCAAGTTATCACTCCCGTCCACCCTGCTTGCCCCTTTTCTGTACCGTGCGTCACAGTGGGGTCCATATTCTCTTTTTACTCGCTAACCGTTCGCATTGTCCAGCTGGGTCGCTCTCCGGGCAGGAGAACTGCACCGTGGGAAAGAAGATTTCTCTGGCGGTGGGGTGGTCGCAGCCTGCCCGGTGAGCCGGAGGCAGCGTCCGCCCCGCTGATCAGCGCGACCGGAGGAGGAATTTTGTGCTGCGTCTAATGCATCTGGCGGATCTGCATCTCGGTTGGGAGCCCAGCGGGCTGCCCCGGGAGGCAGCTGGGATCCGGAAAAAAGAGCGGGATTCGTTGGTGCGCCGGGCCGCAGACCGGGCCCTGCGTCCCGACTGGGGCGTGCATCTGGTCATAATTGCTGGGGATCTGTTCGATGTGCACGACCCGGAGGAAGCTCTGGTCGACGAGGTGATCGGAGAGCTGGCGCGCCTTACCCGGGCCGGTATACGCGTGGTGACCGTTCCGGGCAATCACGATGAGATTTCCTATCACAACTCAGTATACAGGAGATGGGAAGATGAATGGCCCGGTCATCTGGTGACGGCACCCATGCCGGAGATGACCTGGAGGGATGAGGTGGCTGGCGTACCTCTGCACCTTTACTCTTTAGCCTACACCGGCGGGTTGACTGATGTGCGGTCGCTGTCGCCATTCCCGCGAGAATCCGGCGCGGGACTGCACGTGGCCTGCTTCCACGGCTCCCTCGATGCAGACACAGGTGAGCGCAGCCTCCCCCTGTCCTCGGCGGATCTTGCCGCGGCACAATATGATTACGTTGCGCTGGGTCACCTGCATGGACATCAGGTGAAATGGGTGGGTGACAGCCCCGCCGTATATCCGGGCATAATTGAGCCCAAGAGGCCGGGCGAGGAGAGCGCCGGCTGCATTACCCTGGTGGAGCTGGATGAAGGTGGGGCGAAAGTGCAGCCCAACCCCATATCCGTCCGGCCGCATTATCGGGCGACCGTCGACCTGTCCACGGCGGAGTTGCCAGAGGATGCGGTGGCACTGTGCCGGGGGAAGGCGGACCCGGAAGCCGCAGTGCGTCTGGAGCTCGCCGGCACTGTGGGCTTTCCGCTCGACACTGCCGAGCTGACCGACAACTTACGCGATGATTTCTTTGCCCTGTCGGTCACCGATGCCACTCATCTGGTGACTGACGAGATGGCCCGTTGGTACGAAGATGACCCCACCGTGCGGGGTGAGTTCGTGCGACGGATGCGCGACCGTCTCGAGCGGACAGAGGACGCTACAGAGCGGCGGGTTCTGCAGCTGGCCCTGAGCCGGGGACTGGCCGCTTTCGGAGAGAGGGATGGATAGTGAGTGAGATTCTCTTCCGGCGCCTGACTCTGGAAGGCTTCGGTCCGTTTCGCGAACCGGTCCAGCTGGACCTTGCGCGCGGCATGAACAACATCGTGGCGCGCAACGAGAGTGGTAAGTCCTCAGTGGTGGAGGGACTTATTGCCGTTTTGTATGGTCTCCCCGACCTCTCTGATCCGACCCGGCGCGGTACGGCCCGCTTCCGGAACTGGGATGCCCCCCGTCGGTTCCGCGGCTGCCTGCATCTGAGCATCGACGACCGGCGTCTGGTGCTTGAGCGCGACTTCTCCACCCACCGCATCGACTTGCGGGAGGTGGACGAGGATGATGAGCGGCAGCTGGTTACCGGCACGCACAACCCGCGGGCACAACGCCGGAACGTCCGATACGAGGAGTGGATGCAAAAGAACCTGGGAGTCCGACGCAGGTCTGCCTATGAGGCCAGCCTGTGCGTGCGCCAACCCCTGCCAGAGCAGCAGCAGGTGGGACCAGCTGTGCAGCAGCAGTTGACGGGCGGTGGCGTGGCGACTCGTGCGGTCCTGCAGCGACTCGAGGAGGAGCTGAAGACAGTAACCCGCCGCACCGCAGACTGCGGGGTGACCTCCCGGAATCAGATCAAGGATCGCAGGCTGGAAGAAGTGGAGGAGGAGATGGAGGAGCTGCGGCGGGAGATAGAAGCCGGGCGCGATGCCATTGATGCGCTGGAGGGAGTGAAATCGCGCGCCGCGGTGGTGAGCTCGGATTTCAGGGAGGCGCGTCGAGAGCTGCGGCAGAAGCGCACCACGCGGGCCAACTGGGCCGAGTGGCGAAGACTGCGTGACAGCTACCGGAGCAGGCTGATGAGGCAGCAGAGGCTGCGGGAGGTGCGGCAGGAGGTATCCGGGCTGCAGGAAGAGATCTCGAGCCTCGACCGGCAGCTGGAACATGAGTATCCGGGGATGGATCAGGTTCCGGCAGATGCCGCAGGGCGGCTGGATGCCCTGGTGACGCTGGACGACCGCTGGCGCGGGGTGCGGCGGGATCTGCGGCGCACCCGGGATCAGCTGGACAGAATTCGGGAGGAGTTGGGCCACTGGGAATGCGAGGCCGCCGGGCACCTACCCTGGGAGGAACTATTCCGGGAACCGGCTGAACGTGTGCTGGCGCTGCGGGACCGGGCGGAACGGCTGCTGCGCGAGTGGGAGGAGTTCGCCCGGAAGCGGGAGCGCGTGCGGCAACTGGATCGAGTTCTGTGCCGGGATTACGCTGTCTTTGACGAGGCAGGAGAGCGGGCACTGGAGGCAGCGGCGGGATACCAGCGGCAGCTGGCCGAGTTGCGGATGACTGAGCAGGAGGCGGAAGTACAACTGACGCGGGCCCGCGAGGCACACGATGATCTCACCGGTCGGTGGGAAGACTGGGAGGAGAGGTTTTCGGATCTGCGGGAGTATTGTGCGGGCGCCCTGCAGTCTGCCCAGCACAAGCTGCGGCTTCTGGAGCAGCGGGAGGAGCTGGCAGAGAGCCGGCGTCATCTGCAGAACCGCCTGCGGCCACAGCCTCTGCTGCGGGCGGGAGTGCCCGTGGTGTTCGCTGCAGCGGCTGCGCTGCCCGCACTGATGTGGCCGGACTACGCCGCTACTCTGCTGGCCCTCGTACCTGTCGCCGCTGTAGGCGGATACCTCCTGGCGCAGCGGCTCCCCGTATTCGTGCAGCCACAACTGCGCGAGCGGGTGGAGGAAGTGGAGTCAGAGCTGGCCGGAGTGCGGGAGGAGCTGGCCGATCTGTCAGAGCTCCCCGGGGACCGATCGGAGCTCATCAGCCTGCGCGAGCGGCTGGGGGCCCGTGAGGAGGAGCGCGAGCGGTTGCGGGAGCGCGCCCGCTCATTGCCGGATGAAGAGGAATTGGCCAGCCTGCATCGATCGTATGAGCGCGCTCGCGGGGCCAGGGAGGAGTTCTGCGAACTCACCAGACCTTTCCGCGGTGAGTTCGCGGATGTGCAGGCCGCATATGCTGAATGGTGCCGACTGCGAGAGGAACGGGGCCGTCTGGTCGGGCACCTGGAGGATTTCGCGCATGCGCACTCTGCCTGCGAGCCGGACGAGCTGGAAAGTATCGATCCTCTAAGTGCGCAGGACTCCCGCTGGAGGGATCTGGCCGAGTTTGCCCGCTTCCTCTCTGCCGATGAGGGCAGTGGTCGGATCATGGACCTGGTATGCTGGCTCCGCGATCTGGAGCCAGCCTGCTGGCGCAGCTGGATCGATGATGCGCGCCGGCGCTCGGAGATCCTGCGCAACATCTCGGATCTTCATTCCCGCATGCAGGCCGCGCGGGAGACTCTGGATCAGTGTTGCGGGGCTGCAGAATGGGTGTGGGCGCGACAGGTGGAGCTTATGCGGGGCCTGCAGAAGATCGTGCGTGCGGGGGGAGGTGATGCCCGGGCGGCGCGGGATCGACTGAGGGAGTACGAACAGCTGCGGGATCGGCGGGATACCCTCAGCGATCGACTCACCACCCGGCTGGACGAATTCGGTGCAGCCGATGTGCGGGGGCTGGATGAACGGCTGGCCGATGCGGAGAACCGCAGCAGGGCGACCTTCTCCGAGTGGATGCAGTTCATTGACCAGAATCCGGGACTGCCCGCCGCGGAGGAATCGGAGGACGATGAGGCGGTTGGGCGTCGCCTCGCAGCGCTGGACGATGAGGTAGACAGGTTGGAACGGGATGTGGCGGAGTTGGATGAAAAGAGGAGCGAACTGGCCCAGCGGCAGAGCGCCCTGGAGGGGCGCGACCCGGTCAACATTGCCCGGGCGGAGCGGCGAATGCAGCATTTGCAGGAGGAACGTGACAGGCTCATCCTCCTGGCCGATGCCCTCTCCGTGGCGTACGGGGAAATGCGGGAAGCAGCGCGTCAGTTCCACCATTCGATCCGGGAGCACCTGGCTGGGCGGGCGGCGGCGCATTTTGCCCGGATAACCGGGAAGGAGCATCGGAGCATCGTTCTGGACGAGGAGTTCACCGTCGGCGTACAGCGGGCCGGAGCGCCTCACGTGCTGCAGCAGCTGAGCCGCGGGGCCAGAGACCAGCTGTATTTGGCTCTCCGCTTTGCTATGGCCGACCTGCTGGCCGACGATAGACGACTTCCCATGGTGTTGGATGATCCGTTCGTCACCTGTGACCGGGACCGGAAGCGCGCCGTGCGCCGGGTGCTGCTGCGCGAGGCGGAAAGGCGGCAGATAATCCTGCTTGCGCACGAACCCGGGTACGCCGACTGGGGCAGTCCGTCGGTCATACGTCCCGTTGAGAGGGAAGGGGAACACTGACGCTACAGTGCAGCTGTGCGTCTGACGCCGGGGGGCCGCCGTCATTGTTCGGCGATTCCGGCTCGATGTCTGGCTTTTCCTGCTGGCAGCTTGCGATTTACAACGGCGGTGTCATTCACCGGCTGCCCGATGCTGCCCTGCAGTGCGTCGGGCCCCGGATATCTCTTCGGCGTGGTCGCCTGATAGTATGACGGCATCGGCTCTGCAGGGTGACCCCTTCTGTTCGTATCATTGGCATTTGCTACATCCAATTCAGCAGTGTATAATTCAATTTAGTATAAGCTGAATTAAAGGGGGATCCCCGTGGATGAAAAGGAGATGGCCGCACTGTGCCGGGTGCTTTCCGATCCCAGTCGGGTCAAGATCTTCGCCCTGCTGCGCATGGATCTCTGCGTCAGTGCGCTGGCGCAGGCGACCGATCTGTCGGAGAGTGCCGTCTCTCAACATCTCCGCCGTCTGCGTGAGGCGGGCCTGGTTCAGGGAGAGAAGCGGAGCTATTGGACCCACTATCGCGCGCGCACAGGTGCCCTGCGTGCGTTGAGCCGGCAGCTGAGCAAATTGGCAGATGAGCTGGGAGAGGCGCCGCGGCGCTGTCAGTGTTCCGAAGGTGAGGCTGTTTGTCCCGGGGGAGAGAACTGTCCCATGACTGGGGAGTGATGCGATGTCGGTTATAGAAGTAGAGGACCTGGCCAAGTATTATGGAGACGTACGGGCGGTGGACGGGATCAACTTTTCCGTACAGGAGGGCGAGATTTTTGGTTTTCTCGGGCCCAATGGCGCGGGCAAGACCACCACAATCAACGTCCTGACCGGACTGGCCCGCATGACGGCGGGGTCGGTGCGTGTCCTGAATCAGTCCTATCCCGATAACCTGCGCCGTGCGCAGGAGGGTATCGGGGTGGTTCCCGACGAGAGCAACCTCTATCCCGAGCTGAGCGGCATGGAGAATCTGTCGTTCTGCGGGGCGCTCTACGGTATACCGGCGGAGGAACGGAGGGAGCGGGCCACAGAACTCCTGGAGCGTTTCGGCCTCGCCGACGTTGCCGGGCGGCGCTTCGCAGCCTATTCCCGCGGCATGAAGCGGAAACTCACCATTGCCGCAGCCCTCATTCACCGTCCCAGTATACTGTTTCTCGACGAACCCACCAGCGGCATTGATGTGGCCAGTGCGCGCGAGATCCGCCGTATGCTGGTGCGGCTGAATGAGCAGGGCACAACGGTCTTCCTCACCACCCATTACATAGAAGAAGCCCAACGTTTGTGTCACCGGGTGGCATTCATCGTGGCGGGAAAAATCGTGCGGGACGCCCCGCTCAAACAGCTGCTGCAGGAGGTCGGTGAGGAGAGTTCCCTGCAGTTTGTCGTGGGTGGGGAAGCGACCTCGGCGGCTGACATTCTCACTGCGGCCTACCCCGATCACGTGGTTTCTGCGGGCGGTGATGGACAGATACTGCTGCGCGGTGAGAGACTGGATGATCTGACGCCGGCTGTGCGGGTTCTGCACGATGCCGGCTTTGCTGTGCGGGAGGCCCGGGTGCTGCGCCCCACTCTGGAGGATGTATTCGTGCGGGTGACCGGAATAGAGGCCGACGAGATGACTGCACAGCGAGGTGGTGGATCGTGAATATCTGGATAGCCGTCTTTAACATTCTGCGCAAGGATATGCAGGCGTACTACCTCAAGCCCCCGAACATCAGCTGGGGAATCATCTTCCCCGTGGCCTGGACATTGATGTTCTTCATCCGCTCTCCCGGCGATGTGGAGATTCAGGAACTGCTGCCCGGAGTGATGGCCCTGGCGGTCCTCTTCGGTACCACATCCATGCTGGCGGTTACCGTGACCTTCGAGAAGAGGAGCCGCGCTTTCGAACGGCTCTTGCTGGCACCTTTGAGTCTGCCGGTTCTTCTGATGGCCAAAACTTCCGGCGCGATCATCTTCGGCATCGTCAACTCTGCGGTGCCCCTCATCCTGGGTATGTGGTTTGTCGACCTCAGTGCAGCAAACTGGTTCATGGTCATAGCAGCAGTCGTTCTGATATCGGCAACTTCTACCCTGCTGGGGCTGGTGATTGCCGTGTCCGTCCGCGAGGTTTTTGAGGCCCAGACGTTCTCCAACTTCTTCCGCTTTCCGATGGTGTTTCTCTGCGGGCTATTTTTCCCGCTGGCACACCTGCCGGTGTTTCTGCGCCCCCTCTCGTATGCACTGCCGCTAACTTACGGCAATGATCTTTTGCGGGAGGCCCTGTGGGGCGGTGGGCAGCTCAGTCCCCTGCTGAATCTGGGACTGCTTTGCGCCTTCACCCTGGGCCTGTTTGCAGTTAGCCTGCGCAACGCCCGGAGAACGTGGATCTTCTGATCATTGTACAGTGTAGGATCCCGCCTCCATCCCCCGACGGGGGCGGGGTCACGCTTTCGTTGCCGGTGCCCGAACCGGCTTCGGGGGCTGTCCGGACAGGCCGAATCTGCGGGTGACTCCGGCGATGGCCAGTCCGTACAAGACCCAGAAAGCAGCCAGGAGCAAAAAGGCGAGGTTCAGCGAGGCCACATCGTATATGTAGCCCACCAGTGGCCCGGCCAGGGATCCCCCCATGGCCATCACGCCGAAGGTTATCCCGAAGCTGGTCGCAGCTCTGCCGCGGGGCGAGGCCTGTGTGGTGATGGCGCTGAGAGAGGGGCGTGCCAGAGAATGGAAGAACCCCATGCCCATGACCAATGCAGTGAGAATGAGACTCTCCACCGGCAGCAGAACCACCGACACCAGCAGGGTTGCGGTGCACAGCGTGGAGAACAGAACCAGGTTTCCCCGGTGAAACCGATCACCCAGCGAGCCCCCGACCAGGGATCCCCCGGCACCAGCGGCCATCATAATGGTGGCAAACAGGGCAGCGGCGGTTTCCGAAGCTCCCCGGGTCTCCGCGAAGAATGCCGGGAGCCAGTTCATGAGGCCGGCATCGAAGATTCCGGAAAACATGGCCGCGAGCGCTATGATCATGATGGGTGTCCACCTGCCCGGACTGCCGGCCCCCACCTCGGCCGCGTGTGGGTTCTCTGGCCTGCGGTCTGCACCGGAACTCTCCGTCTCCCGGGCATCGAGTTCCGCCAGGTTTGGATAGCTGAGATAGAACAGAATGACCAGGGTTGCCCCGGCGAATACGAGTGCGAGCAGGGCGTTCCTCCAGCCGAACAGCGCGGCGAGCAGAGCCGAGACGGAATAGCCCGCTGCAGTTCCCAGGTTGCCCCCTATGTTATGCATGGCCATATTCATGGCCAGCCCGCCGCTGATGCGGGCGGCACGCCCCACGTCCGCAAAGCTGGCCGGGTGAAAGGTGGAGTTGCCCATGCCATAAAGGACCTGCGCCACAATGAAACCGTACAGGGTTGCAGAGCGGGACAGCAGGAAAAGACCGCCGAGCGTCAGGCAGTAGCCGGCTATGAGCAGTTGTCGTGCGGTGAACCGGTCGGCGAGCCAACCGGCCGGTACCTGAAATATGCCAGTGGCCAGGGCACCCGCCCCGATGATGAAGCCCAACTCCGTGCCGGTCAGTCCGACGTCGGCTGCAATGAAGAGGAGGAGGGGAGGCAGGGCCGTGGATGCAATGTGCTGCAGCCCGTGCGATAGAACGAGCAAATTGCGCGCTTTCCGCGCTGTGGCCGGGCTGAGTGCATCGACGGCTGGACTGGTCATATGAGATCTTCCATTCGGGCTTGTTGATCCGGCCGGCGTGCGATAACCGAGCTTCGTGTGCCGGTCGACTGTACAGTACAAAAAGAGTTTACACCAGTTCACTCCCAGTCGTCACTCCCGGGTTCGAAACGGGGTCTTTCTCCATGGTCATCCCATTTTGCTTCTGCCGGTGGTCCGGTCGCATCCAGCTCTGAAGAGACGCGTCTCCCCGATGCACAGACTGGTTCTGGCTGGCATGCCGCCAATCTGTGGGCAGCTCAACGACTCTCGGGTCAGGGCACAATTGGCCCGGCAGTCCGGCAGGGAGAGAGGCGGAGGCGGAGAAGGACAGAGGGTGGGTGCAGCCTGCACCCCTGCGCATAGTGCCGGTGTCCGGGAGGAGGGTGGGAGGATGGGTTCTGTCGATGTGCGCGAGGCGCGGCGGGTATTGGGTGAATTCTTCCGTTTTGCTGTCGACCGGTGCCGGTTAAGACCGGTGGGGCGGGGACATATCTGTGCCGTCTTCTGCGTTGATTTCGCGGGGAAGAGGTATTCACTGCGTTTGCGTCCACCGGCCTTTCAGCCGGAACACCTCCGGGCTGATCACGCGCTTCTGTACTACCTGCGGGCACGGGGTTTCACGGGGGTTCCACGGCCCATCCTGACAGAGCGCGGCGACTCGGTTGTAGTGGTGCAGGGAAAGGGAGGGGCGCGGGGGGCAGAACTTCTCAGCTGGGTTGCGCACGACTGCGGCTCGACGCTGGCCGAATTTGGTCCGGGTGATGACTGGACTCCCCTGGCCGAGTTGATCGGTCGCTATCATCGCCTGACGCGGCAATATCCCCTGCACATTGAAAAGCCCGCGTGGCTCGGGGAGCTGCCCATTTCTTTCGAGCAGAAGTACTTCCTGGCACCGCTGCGCCGGGCGAAGGTGTTCTGTAGGACTGGTGATGAGAAACTGCGCGCGGTGGCGGAGCGAGCGGTCGACCTCCTGCAGAAGAGCCTCTATCTGCTGTCCCGGATGACAGAGATGCCCCGCGTCGTGCTGCACAATGATCTCAGCGAGGACAACATCCTCCTGTCGGATGGCGTTCCCGTAGGTATGGTCGACTTTGACTTCTGCATCAGCGGTCCCCCCATCGTTGATCTGATTGAAGGGTTGCATGGGGCGGTGGTATGGGATCCGGATCACCTGCGTTACCGCGGGGCGCCCCCGGATGGGATGATACGTGCGGGTGCGGGGCGGGAGTTTCTGCAGGTCTATGCGGACATCACCGGCTTTCTTCCGCCCCGGCAGGTGCTGGCTGACATGCTGGCGGTGAAGGCGGTCAGCCTGGCCCTCTATCCTGGATTCAGCCCCGGGCCGCACGCGGAAGAGGCGGAGAGGATTCGCCGCGCGCTGCGCGTGGCGGCGGCGGTCTCTCCCGGTCTCATGATGGGGTGATAGGCATGCCGGACAGGGTAGCATTCGTGTGTGCAATGGAGAATGAGCATCTCTGCGGCATTTCTGCCGTGGATGTCGGGTGCTGCTGTGCGGAGAGTTGATGTGGGACGCCAGTATTGACGACGTATGCGGGCCCACCTATACTGAGATTATTGTCACAGGAGAGGGGCCGGATTGCAGATGGGATCACAGGAAAATCGGATATTGTTGGGGGCATTTTTCTGCGTGGCAGGTGCATTTCTGCCCTGGCACATTTATCCGTGGGTCGAACAGCTGACTGGCGTCATCGGTGAGGATCTGCTACCTCCCCTGGGCCCGGGAGGTGTGCCGGGCTACCTGACGGTGCCTGGCCTGGCTGGCCTGTTATCTGCTCTCGTTGTGGTCATCCTGATTCTCACGGGTGAGGGGGCACAGGGATCGCGGCGCCGGGCCGGCCTGTCATTTTTTGTTGCCCTGACTGTGTTTCTGTTCTTTCTCGGGGGACTGGTCCCGCTGTTTACGGCCATCGGTGCCCAGCCGGGATTGGGTCTGCTGGCGATGTCCGCCGGGAGCGTTCTGATGCTGTTGGGCGTCCGCTCCGGGAGTGGGCGGGGCTGATGCCGGCGAGTTTCTGCGGCTCGCAGTAGCCGCTCCCCGTCGGCGGTAGC
>PUMM01000145.1 GCA_003551365.1 Clostridia bacterium | reverse complement strand
GAGCCGGCAGTCATCGGGACTGGGGTTGTTGAGACGAGTCATCCCTGCGGCCGGACGTGGGTAGAATGGTTGCAGGAGGCAGGTTTCTCTTCGGTACGGGGGACGCACGAAGGAAGTCGCGGAGCACTGGTAATGTATGATTGGATGGGCGAAGCACATCGACCGCTGGACATTGCTGGGGTGGACAACTCAGTTCGCCCTGCGGTGGAGCTGGCAGTGAGTCTCGAGTGTCCGTTGAGTTACGATCCCCGCATCACTGCGGTGAAGTGATGTTCCGCCACTGCTTTTTCGCGAGAGAGCCTCACCGATCAGGTCTGCGTCACACCGCGGCAAACAGAAATGGATATGCCCCCCCGCCAATTGGCAGGCAACCTCGAAAGTTATCCCAGAATCCTCGCTCGTGAGCGACGCGAACGGGGGGGAATGTCAATGCTGCATGTGTGGGGCCGGCTGAATTCCTTTATTGGGCCTGGAAGTGCTTCGACGGGCCGCGAAGCCCGCGGGAAGCACTCCAATAGGGGGAAATGGGCTGCGGATTTGCGGGGAGCAGGTGGCGGCGTCATTCACTGCTCCCCGCAGGCGCCGGCTGGTGATGCCCGCACGGGCCGACTTTCGGGTGACCGGGGCGGGCATTTGACATACTCCCACGGCTGAAGCCGAGGGCTTTCTGCTTCATTCTTCGTAAAACAGATGCTGCACCGATCGTCTCGTCAGATGCTGCCGGCCCGCCTCGCGTTATGTCCGGTCATTGTCGCAGGACGGCACGCGGATCATCTGCATAGAATATGCCGTCCCGCATATCGGCGACGTAGGCGCGAAGATTCAGCTCCTCTATGGCCCGTCGCCCGTGTTCGGTGGTTATGATTGTCGTGTCGTCACCCACTACTGCGCCCCGGTGCATGATGAGACGTCCCCCATTGAAACTCATGACCGGTCTACATCGTCCGGGATCTACCACCGTAACGTCTCCATCTGCTCCGCGTCCCAGGTGTCCCTTATCTGGCAGTCCGAGGATCTCCGCCGGCATCCAGGAAGTCTTCTGCACGAAGTCGCGCAGGGTCAATCCCTGGGAGCGTACCAATCCCAGACCGCATTCGACTGCCACATTGCGCGGATGTCCTCCGCCGTCTGTGGATATGGCATCCACAATGAAGTCTCCATTTTCGTCACGAGCCACCGCACACAGCAGCCGACCTTCCGCCGGATTTACCGGGAAGTTGACGGAAACCACACTGTCGTGATTCTCCCACTCCTCCAGAGCTTCTTCCCCGGTGACGTTAACGTTCTCTCCCCCCGATTCTTTGCCCACCCGGGCGTAACCGTTGACAATAGCCCGGCGCAGTCCCTCTTCTGTAGCCTCGTAACCCCCCTCTTCCAGGCACCGGCGGGTCGCGAGACTCTCCGGCAGTCCGTCCGTACACCGTCCACTGGTGCCATTGATGATGGCCAGATATGCTTCGGTGAACAGGTTGTCCTGTCCGCGCAGGGCTTGTAATGCCTCCGATATCTCCTGCGTGGCACCCCGTACTGCACCGCGGCAGTAGCTGTTAATGTGGGGAAGGTGCAGGCGTAGACCCTCGGCGAGTTCAATGCTTTCCAGCAGTCCATCGACATTACCAGGAGTGCGGGTCGTTCCCGAATGGAATGCAACGTGTTTTTTGTGCTGGTTGCATATTTCGATTATGCGTCGAGTTGAATCCGGGGTGAGTGGATAATGTCCTCCGAGAATCTTCAGCCCAATCGCGCCCCTCTGCAACGAGTCCTCCAGCAGATTTGTGAGTTCAGAGGTGCCCGGGTCTTCATCTTTCGTGGTGTACCCGGGCCGCACTGCCTGAAGTCCTGCCATGTTCAGTCCGGCAGAATTGCAGCGAGAAAACTCCAGAAACTCGTCCAGCGGGCCGCCCATGTCCAGAGCAGTCACCACGCCGGCGCGGGCCATCATACGGTGGGCATTGTAACCCTTGTGACGGCGGGAGGTGTGTACATGCAGATCAATGACCCCCGGCATGACCACCATGCCGGAGACGTCATGTACTTCTGAGGCGTCACCGGGGTCAAGGCCGGCAGACACCTCACATACCCTTCCGTCCTCTATAGCCACATCGGCCCACTCATCGACTCCGTTTTTTGGATCGACCACTCGTCCACCCTGTAGAAGCAGATCGCACTGCACAGTGTTCCTCTCCTTCCGCAAATTGGTGTTGTGTGTCGCCCATGTGGTCCCTGCTGCACCTGTAACTGCACTCCCACGCTGAATGCGGGGAGCAGCTGGGTGGGCGATGATGTTCATCCTGCAGTCTACTCTTCGGGAAGGTGCGCCGTATTCCTTGCGGCATACTGTGAGGCGCACCCGGGGATTATGCTTCAGGTGCGTCCCCTCGGGACACTTTCCAGTATCGCCCCCGGTCATCCGGCAGCGGCCGGCGCAGGATTTTGCGCGGGAGGTGGAGAAGCATTGACGCGGCGGTGAGTGCAGCAGCATGCTGTACCACCGGGCGGTCGATATGTCATCAGGTGCTTAGTCACGAGTTATCACTTGCCACTGCAGGGCTGGGAGCAGATATTCTGCCCCGACATCTGTCCGACGGAGGCCAAACTGGTGAAATACCGTGAGATACTTTCGGGATATTGCTGCAGACGAGACCATTATGCAGGGGGGAGAGATGAATGCATGAGTTCAAGACCAGTGCAGTATGACGACCTGTTTCGCTTTGCTACCATCGGGGACATTCAGCCATCGCCCGAGGGGGGCTGCACGGCTTTTGTCGTAAGCACCCCGGATGAGGATGCAGATACCTATCATGCCAATATATGGATTCAGCGTGCGGGCGAGGATCCGCAGCAGCTAACCACGGGAAAGCGGGACAACTCTCCCAGGTGGTCTCCCGATGGGAAAAGGATTGCGTTTCTCTCCGGCCGGAACGGGCGAGATGGCGATGCCGGTCCCCAGCTGTTCGTAATTCCGGTTGCCGGTGGTGAAGCACAGAAATTGACCGATGATCTCAGGGGAGCATCCAACCCCCGCTGGTCTCCAGATGGAGAGCAGATCAGTCTGCTGGTGACCGAGTGTCAACCGGATGAGTCGACGGAGGATCTGCGGTCTGCGCTGGCCGACGAAGAGGACGGGGCAGACCGATTTTCTGAGGCCCAGCCCGAGACCGAGCTGCGGCTTGCGGGTCGGTTGCGCTACCGGGTTGATGGCATGGGCTACTTTGATGATCGGCGTCGCCACCTGTATGTTCTGCCCGCTTCCGCGCAGCAGTGCG
Organism: Clostridia bacterium; assembly: GCA_003551365.1. GTDB lineage: Bacteria > Bacillota > Sulfobacillia > SLMV01 > SLMV01 > PWGR01. Next base: position 255 of record PUMM01000145.1, on the reverse strand, counting down.
CCGACTGCAACGGGCCGGGACGTCTACTGACGTCGGGCCAGTTCGATGTTGGTGACTATGACTGGCATCCCGACGGTGACAGGATCGCCTTTCTGGCCAACCGAGATGAGGATGCGGATTACTCGATGCGAAACGATGTTTGGCAGGTGGACTTATCTGCTGACGATGCCTGCAGCAGGCTGGTGCACTCCGACGGCGGTATCTGGGGCGTGTCCTGGTCACCCCGGGGGGAGTACCTGGCTTACATAGGTGATG
>PUMM01000055.1 GCA_003551365.1 Clostridia bacterium | reverse complement strand
GACACTCTTTGATGATGCCATCACCGTCTCCGCCATCCTGGACCGCCTGTTGCACCACGCCCACCTCTTCAACATGAAGGGTGATAGTTACCGGCTAAGGCAGCATCTCAACCAGGAGGGGGATACCGTGATCTGATCTACCCACTTCAACCTACTAACTGCCTAAAACAGTGGGTACTCTTGATGTCCGAAAATGGGTACGCCCAGATGGCCGTTGACAACAATCGAGGGCACCCTAACGCAGATATCACCCCACAGGGTGATGACATCGGATCACCATGCGTTCCTATACTGGACCGCAATGCATCTATTTTGCGCCCTGTTTACCATCAACTATTGAGGTCCGGCACGCTCGGGCCGGTTACTCGAGGAGGCGAACAATGTCCAGATTGAATCTGCTCATTCCTGCACTCATACTCACCCTTCTGCTAGCATTTGGATGCGAGAACCGCGAAGAGGTGACGACTGAGGCCGATGCGGAAGATGAACCAGTCAAAACCGTCGAAGATACAGACACTACGGAAGACCCGCCCAGCGACAGTGCAGAAGAGGACGATGACGCAACTCTCAGCGAAGACGCAGTAATGGATGCAGTGATTGATTTGTTTGGCAAACTGGGGACGGGTGGAGAGCCCCGCTTTCTGACCGCGACCATGACCACTCGTCTGGAGGGTGGCGCCCCGGTGGACTCCGTCGATTCCTTCAACACTTCAGTGGAGGACGTCTCCACCTGGGTGGCCTACGATGATCTATCGGCGGAGGTGATAACCGCGGAGCTCCTCTCCCCCACCGGTGACCCACAGGGAGAGGTGCAGGAAGTGAAAATAGCTGATAAATACGGCAGCGCCTCTTTCACCTTTGCACGACCAGAAAATGGATGGGCAATGGGGGGATATGAGGTGCTGGTTACTGGCGGGGAGATAGAGGAAGTCATAGAGTTTGCCATCAACAACCACGACACACACGCATCGTCACTGGTGGACCACGACGGTGCGATCAGAATCCCGGGTGAGGAGACCATACCGGGAGGCAGGTCAGGTAGCTGGCACATGGCATCGGTAGAACCTCCAGAGAATGGATTCAGCGGGGTGCAGGTAAACCGGGGACGAGCTCTGGTGTACGATTACCGGGGGAGCCTGGCCACCTCGGACGACGGCACCAACTGGGAAGCAGTGCAGCCGTCATTCGATGTGGATCCCACCCGATTTCGTGTATCCGGGGGAGAGTTCTTTGCGTTCACCAGCTCCCGCGGATCTCAGTATGTCTCCGGCGACGGAATCACCTGGACCGAGTTTGACATGGGGAGTCTCGATCCTCCCATCTCAATAATGCACACCCACGATGGCTATATCGCCCGGGGGGAAAGAAATGACGTCCTACATTCCGAGGATGGCCGGAATTGGGAGACGTACAGATACGAGGCCGAAGGGCAAACCAGGAATATGCGGCTCGTGGATGTGCAGAGTTTCACCTATGACCACGATGAGGAAAACTACTGGACCATCAAGGATGAGGTCATAGAGATCGGCAGGACAATTGAGGCACCAGACCAGCAGATACCTACTGGCAGGGACTCCATGCAGGGGCTGAACTCACTCTTCACAGATCAGAAAGTCCTGTTCTGGGACGGCTACCGCCTTTTCCATCTGACTGATCAGGGCGTTGTCCAGATCGACGACCAGGGTTTTCTCACCATCGAATACAGCGGCGACGGGTTTATCGGCTGCCGCAGAGATGGACAAGTGCTAACCTCATCATGCGGCGAGGAATGGGAAGTGCTGGATGAGGGACCGGAGCACATTGAGGTGGCCACGGGATTTGCGGTCGTGGGAGACTACCTGGTGATGGTATACGGTGGCGGAATATACTACATGCAGCTCGATTGATTCTCAGGAGTCTGAAGCGGACAACACCAGCCCGACCATCTCCCGCTTAACCGCCGGAACCGGAGTCTGACCATGCCCGTCAGGGGCGGGGGTCCCCCGCCCCTGCGGAGCCCGCCGGGGACTGGCCTCTGTCAATAGCCTCAGGCCCTCCCCCTTCTGGATGAGATTGCTGACGTTCAGTGTTCAGCGCGGAGCTTCGGTGACCCAGGTCTGCAGATAGTCGCCCAGAACGGCTGCCGATACTGTTTCTAGAGCCACCGACCCTCCACCGGGGTCGATCATGAGGATGTCGTGAAGCCCGGCCTGCAGAAAGAGTGCCTGGGCAAAGCTCAGATCGTCCTCATCACCGGCTGAACCACAATCAATCTGCACCACCTGGTCTATGATCAGGAAGTTTCCTGCGAGTCTCTTACCCGCATCACCGAGTTCGTATCCCTCTTCAGCTGTGACAAACAGCTCCCTATCGCACAGCGACTGCAGGCATTCGCCCAGCTCCTCCCGCGGAAGATCCTCCGGGCGGTTCCTGATTGCTCGCAGGATCTTCGTCAAACGCACCGGTTGCTCCCCATCGATGAAGGCCGCATTGTATAGGGCGTCCTCTGTAAAAGTGACAAATGAGGGCTGGACCTCGTCGGCGATGCACCGGAGTATTTGAAGGCGGTTCAAGTCTACCGCAGCCAGGAGCAGGAGTGCCTCGTGAAACCCGATCCGGCAGTCAAAATTGCTGTTCAGCAACGTGCTGTTGCCGGTGTGCTGTGCAATTTCCGCCAAAAACCCCTCATTGTCAGGGAGATATTCTACCCTGATCTTCTCATCCTGCGTGAAGGTCAACGATATGCTGTCCAGCTCCTCATCGCCGAAGTACATTACCCGTTCTGACCCGAGTATGTCCGTCTGAAACCGCAAGCGAACAAAGGAGTGCGGTCTGGCGAGGCAGGTCAGAGCTACAGACCAGGCCGATGTGATGTTGTCTTCATTGTCAACAACCCCCACCTCCAGCAAGTCATTCTTCTCTTCTTCGGTGAAGCCATCTGCGGTCAGACGGGAGAATGGTGACACGGTGGAGCAGTCCTCGAAGGCCTCTCCCAGCCAACCCAGGGCCTGTGGGGAAAACGTGCCTGTCAAATTCATCAGAGTTTACTAGCTCCCTTCCTGTAGCATGCCGTGATTCCACCCGGTGAAGGGAACATTCTCTCCCCGGGCAACATTCGTGGCAGCAGTGGTGGTTTCGGACCTGATCGTGTTGCTGACGACGGTTCTGCCGACATCTTCGGGTATATCGAGGACGGATCCCACCGGTGCGTCCGAGTAATCCACGTCCAGGTCGGTGGTGGGTAGATACTTATCGCCCAGCTGCTTGCCAGCTCCTCTAATGCCGCCGCGGATCGCCCCTCTGGTAGCAGCAGCTCCGACGTCTTCTCCATCGAGGTAGGCATCCAGGCCAGATCGGGCAGCCTCTGAGGACGTGGTGAAGATGGTTCTGGTCGGTCCCTTGAGCCTACCCTCAACGATGTCACTGGCACCATCCATGGCCCCGCGGCTAATATGGCGCACATAGTTACCGCCCTCTGCGAGTCCCTCTCCCACACCCCCGGCGACACCCCTGGCCCCCTGGTATGCGGTCTTCACCGTCTTTCCTGCAGGTCCGGTCACGGT
>PUMM01000006.1 GCA_003551365.1 Clostridia bacterium | reverse complement strand
CCCGCCGAACCCAGACTCGCGGGTGACTACATCAAAATCTCTGACATCCAACGCGTAATATCGAAAGGGAGTCGGGCTCGCCCAATCACAGGATCTCCACAGCAAAACGGAGCAGATGTCAGAGACCCGTATGCGGGCAGGGGCAGCAATCATTCATCGATTCTAATGTGTCTGAGCATGTGGATCCGATCCCCAGTTGGTGCGCACAGAAATCCGGGTCGATGTACGAGTGGCAGGGTTATCTTCTCCCGGTCACATCGGAGCAAGACTTATGGTCTGGCTGTTCTGATTCTACTGCTCACCCGGTGCCGTCCCCGCCCGGACTCCCCTGCGTCCCCCTGCGGCCAGGGCCAGCAGTCGTTCCGCCTCGTCGACGGGGCGCCCATCCTCCGGATTCACCGCGACACAGGCGCCGTCCAACATCCGGGTTTGCAGCTCTCCTCGCGCCACAGCATTACCTGCAAGATGAGGAGCATCCAGATATCCAGCCCGCACAGCCGCGGCGAGAGTACGGGGGTCGGCCAACGGGTCAGACACGCCCGCTCCCAGTACGCCCAGGGCATCCAGCAACATCGCGGCCTGCTGCACCAGCTCCTCCTTTCTCCCGATAACCCTCTCGTCGACACACAGATCCGGAAAACCCTCCAGGTGACGGTCCATAACCTGGTGAACCAACCGGCAGCTGGCCACGACATCTTCTGCCGTAGCGGCATGGTCTGCCTCACTGAAACTCACCACATGGACTATATCGGGATCGAGTGCCATCTGCAGCACGGTGGAATACGCCAGCTGTCCCCGGGCCATCTCGGGATCGGGCGGAAAGCTGAACAGGCCCGCCCGCGTCTGCCGGTAAACACGGAACTGCGCTCCGGCAAGAGAATGAATCATCTCGTCTTTGGCCATCATTTTGGCCAGATCCATCCGGGCGGAAGTGCCCGAAGGAGTGTTGAACATGTATTGCGATACGTAGTCACGCACTCCCGCAGCTCTGGCATTGTAGGCGGCGAGGTATGCCGCAGCTACAGCGACAGCATCGTGCGCATCCCGCAGACTCCAGTGATGTGCCTCATTGACCTCTACGGGAATATTGCGCTGGCCGTGCCAGGCCATCAGGCTCTGCGCGTCACGAATGCTCTCCTCCAGCCCGCGCGGTCCCCTGCCGTCCAGCACGTTGTACCAGAAGAGCGGCACTGCACACCAGGCATTTCGCACCGTATTCACCAAAACCTCAGCAAATCGGTGCACGTCGCGGGTACCGCTGTAGCAGCGCATGAGCGGGTAGTTTCCGCACCGACTCGCCGCAAAGAGGCGGACCAAATCACCGGCCCGACGGATGGGAACACCCCCGGCACCATCCTGCGAGGAATGTCTCGCCTCCGGCCGGAAAAAGGCCACCTGCGCATTGTGATCTGGCCCCAGGGATAGGATGTCAACGACCCCCGCAGCTGCAATCTGCTCAATCCCCTCTCGAGTCTCCTGCAGTGTGGGTCTTCCATAGTGGTGCCTGATCAACGGCTTCCCGCCCCTGCCCTGAATCCGCTGCACCAGGGTTCCCGGCGGCCGCTGATGCCGACTATCTACCCGCGCGCCACGCAGATAATGCACCACTTCCTCCGGACCGGAGGACGCATCAAAGGTGCGGGCAAATATGCCCAGCTCTTCCCCGACGCGACATACCGGACCAGTGCCGCCGAGGAGAAACTCTGTCTCCCCCACGTCAGAATCCTGCATAATTTCCTGCAGTTCGGAAAAAACCATCTGCGCCGACTCGGGGGACAGCCGATAGCTGATGGCCACAATGCCCGGTTTCGTCTCCCGACATCGCCCCAGCAGCTGCGCAGGAGTGACCCGCGTACCCGCAAAGTCCGTCTCGTATCCCTCGGCCTCGGCCAGGCGGAGAAAGGCAAATACGCCGGCTACGTGAACACAGTCACCCAGGGTAGCTGCCAGTATGCTTCGATCTCGCTTATGATTCATGCTCAATCACCCACCATTTCATCGGTCTCCCGCCCCGCAACGCGAGCCCAGATCTCTTCAGTTCCCATACCCGATAGTCCCAGTCGTTCCACCGTGCGACCCGTTCCCCAGTAATCGGTGCCGTGCAGGACACAGGCGAGATGAATGATTGACTTCATCGTGGGTGTGGGAGCTCCAACAAGATCGCCGAAGGAAGCCATCGGCACCAAACTCGCTGGAATATCATCCAGAATATAGCGGTGCTGCAGACTGGAGGGAGCAGCAATCCCGGCATAGGCCCGGTTAGTTTGCAGAGCCCGACACAGATCATCGGCCTGCACCCCATACGCCTCACGGAGAAACTGCAGAGCCGAACGCACCCGCAACCCCAGGGCCCGCGCCACGTTTCTCCGTTCACGGTCCATCTCCTCCAGGATCCTCGCCACAGAAGGAGTCACTCCCTCCCGGTAGTACTCGAAAGGAACCCGGCGGTCGATCCTGGTGGCGTTCAAAATGGTCGGGGCAGGGTGAAAGATGGCACCTATGTTGTCAAAGCTGGTCTCCAGCACATTCTCCGCCGGCACGAACACTGGAAGTGCCGGATGTAGTGACTCGAGTACCCGATCCGTCTCGGCGGCCGGCAGAGCAGCAACCGGAACGGTGCGCTTCATCCCGTGTATGCGAGCGCGCCCCGGCCCGGATATCCGGCTGGCAAACAGAAACGTCTGGGCCTCCGCTACCCGGACCCGTTGCGACACTCCGAGTCCGTCGAGCACGAAGCGAAACTCGAGCGCCCCGCCAGTTCGCCCGGGATTGAGGATAATGGCCTGCCCCGGCCTGAGATACGGGGCCATCTGCGATGCGATTGGACGATGGGCGGAAGCCGGCAGAGCCACCATGATCACTTCAACCCCGCGCACCGCCGCATGCAGGTCGGTGGTAACCCGGGCCAGCCGGGCAAAACCCGTAAACTCACCCTCCAAAAAGATGCCGCCTTCCCGGGCAATAGACCGCAGGGGCCCGGATGAACGATTGTACAGGCGCGTCTCATAACCCTGCAGCGCCAGATAACCGGCCAGAGCCTGTCCCCCGCCACCCGCACCGATCACGGCGAATCTGGTATTGCTGCTTTTCATGCGTCCCCCTTTCTCTACCGGCGAATTATGATCTCACACCGGTAACAGAGCAACACTGCACCTAAGATGTACTCCCACAAGGGATACAATTCCGATAGCGGGTCGGGCCCACTAATCCACTGGCAAATAGTTACTGTCAGCCTGAAACGGGGAATCACGGATGCTCCCCGGTTGGCGGCGCGGAACCAGCTCACTACTGAAGGAGTCACCAATGAAGCATTTGCCCCGGGCGCCTGCTACAAACCTGCTCCCCGGCTGGATGCAAAACTGCATGGCAATCAAAGCCAACTCGTTCCCTTATAGTGTAGCACATTCCCGGTGCAACCGACTATCACCCGCAATACCTCACCTAAAATCTTACCCAGAGGCCCCCGGCTAACCCATGTAGAAATCTTACCGAGGGGAGATCAGTGAAAATGTCAATGGTTAGTCGAAAAGAGTATCTGCAGACCATG
>PUMM01000007.1 GCA_003551365.1 Clostridia bacterium | reverse complement strand
TCATCTCTGCCGCGTCCATATTGTACAATTGTACAGGCCCTTGCTGTTCCCTCGGGGGCTACCCCGTGTAGCCCCCCGAGACCTCCAGGATGATCTGCATATCATCCGCGCCGGCCCGCCTGTGGGGCACTACCTGCCATGGGGGTGATCATCGCCTCCGGAGCCCCCGCTGTTGACGGGCAGGTGGACCTGTTCCCTGAGGCACCAGGAGCAGATTTGGGAGGACCAGGGCACACTGGCCTTGCCAACCATTTTCATTGTCTGAGGCAGGAAATTGGGCATCCCGCGGGGTACATAAGCGATATGATCCATCCCCACGGTGCATGGCTCCTATGGACCCGGGGGGTGCCGATTATGTCTACACGGACTCATTTGCCAGGGCGACTTTCCCGTGAGTTACCCCCGAGGAGGAATAGCAATGAGAGGTGCAAAGAGGCGGACACCTGGACAGGCACCCATCCAGACCGACGAGTTGGAGATGATCCTGGGGCAGCACCTGGATCGCCTCGCCGCATCGAGGCATATCCACCATGCCGTAGCAGCCGTCGAGAGCATGGACGGCTCCTTTCGGTGGTCGAAGGCGGAGGGTTTAGCCCAACCCGACGGAACACCCATGACCCCCGAGAGTCCCTTCTGGATTGCCAGCATAACAAAACTCTTCACCGCCGCCGCCATCCTGAAGCTCCAGGAACGGGGGCAGGTATCCCCTGGTCACCCGATGGCGGCTTACCTACCCGGGAGCCTGATCCGCGGCCTGCATCGGCTGGAAGGTGTGGACTACACCGACAAGATCACCCTGCTTCACCTCCTGGGCCACTCTTCAGGCCTCCCGGATTACATCGAGATTCACCGGAAGGGAGAAAAGAGCCTCTTTGACAAGATCCTTGCAGAGGGAGACATGTCGTGGTCTCTCGAGGAGATCCTCGGGATCGTGAGGGATGTTGACTCTCCCTTCTTCCCCCCCCCAGCCCCTGGAGGAGAAAAGCAAGAAGGTCCGCTACGCCGACACGAATTTCCAGCTCCTCATAGCCATCATCGAGGAGGTAACCGGGCAGAGCCTTCGTGAAGTCTTTGCGGAAATGTTCTACAGACCCCTGGGCCTCAAACATACCTACCATCCGGGGAGAGAACCGGTCGGCCCTGTTCCCCCCGCTGCCTGTGCCTGGTACCGGGAAAAGGCCCTGGATATCCCCCAGGCCATGGCCGCTTTTGGGGATCCCTTCAGCACAATCGGGGACCTGCTGGTGTTCCTGCGAGCCTTGCTTCGCGGTGAGGTTTTCGACAATCCAGCCACCGTCAAACTCATGCATGGCCAGTGGAACCGCTTCGGCTTCTCCATGAGCCCCGTCGGTCCTGGTTGGCCCATCGAGTACGGCCTGGGCATGATGCGAATGCTGCCTCCCCGCATCCTAACTCCCTTTCGCCCGATCCCTGAGATAATCGGGCATACCGGAGCAACGGGCTCATGGCTCTTCTACTGTCCTCCCCTGGATATGCTTTTGGCCGGGGACGTCAGCCAGGTCACCGGGGGCCCGGTACCGTTCCAGTTCGCGCCGAAACTCCTCAAGACCATCGGGCGATATTTCCGTAGATCGTGAAGATGGGCCAGGGGTCATGTCCCGGCCCTGTGAAGATTATGCTCAAAACGAATGCCAGACCGACTACAGAAAGGCGAATGCCCGGTCACCGATGAACTGCGGAGAAGTTCGCTACCATGTCTCTTGGACCAGGGAAGCCTTGCACGGGAGGAGGATACACAATGCCACAGAGCGGAAGGTTCGGCAGCGGGTTCGCGGCCGGAGCATTCCTGGGGATCATCGTCGGTCTTGTCCTCGGGGGCAACAACACCCTGAAGATCATCGTCACCGGCCAGGGATCGGTGGGCTGCGCAGGAGCAGGGGACGACTGTCAATGCCCATACATGTTAGCGGATAGCGGTCAGTCAGGAACGTCAGATCCTGTTTGCACCAGTAGTCAAGGCTGAAAATGGCGTCGAGCGGGGCTCCTGCCATAAACCCGGGGCCTCGCCGACTGTTAGCGCTAGTGGCCCTACGTGCCCACGGACCACGGGGGACTTTCACCCTCAGCATTCGCCCATGCCGGGCATACCACCACAACAAGGCCGGGATACGAACCCGGCCCCAGAATCTAGAAAATGAAATTTGGTGGAGGTGTCGGGGAGTTGCACCCCGAGTGTCCGAATCCTGCAACACAGACCGCTACAGGCTTAGTCCGCGTTCTCTTTCTCGCGCCGGCGAGCTTCCACGGACAGAATCTCGCCCGCGCAAGCCCGAATGGGTCTCACACAACGGTCACGGGCATTCCGTTGTGCCAGTCCATCTGAGTGTCGCCCAGTCCGCCCCGATGGACGAAAGGCGGGTGGACGCGGCTACTTTACGCAGCAGCCAGAGCAGTGTTCTCGTTGGCACTTAAATCGAGTTTGCCGCCTTTTTTCGAGCCTGCGGCGAGCTCGGCCTGCTGCCCGTGCTCCATGGATCCGGAGCGACACTACTCACCCCCACAAATCTTTGATTGCGGCTTCATGCATCCCTTCCCTTGGGATCTTTCATTATAAGTATAGCACAAAAACGATGTCAAGACGCGTCACCACGGACGACGCATAGCCCGCCGCATCTTACGTTCCGCCTCTTCCTTCTTAATCTTCTCCCTTTTGTCGTACTGCCGCCGCCCCTTTGCTACAGCCAGCTCCAGCTTGGCCCAGCCACGCTTGAAATACATGCGTAGGGGAATCAGTGTGTAGCCCCGCTCTCTCGTGCGCCCAAAGAGCCTATCAATTTCCCGTCGGTGCAGGAGAAGTTTGCGAGGACGTTTGGGCTCGTGATTATATATGCTGCCCTGACTGTACGGGCCGATGTGCATATCAAATATTATGACCTCTCCGGCCTGAACTACAGCGTAGGCCTCCTGCAGGCTCACATTGCCCGCGCGGGCAGCCTTCACTTCGGTCCCCTGCAGTTTGATTCCCGCTTCATACACTTCCTCTATGTGAAAATCCCGCCGGGCTCTCCGGTTAGTGGCCACCACTTCTTCTTCAGTATTCTTACTCACCGCATAATCCCCCCACAGCATCACCCATTCTGACCAGACCCTGACATCTACTCTCCATCACCCATAAGACGGGTCATGACCACCCATCCCCCTCGACTGTCACGAGTACGCTGTACCGGGCGAAAGTTGAATCTCTCATACAGTCGGCGGGCCGGTGTGTTGTCGGGCCTGACCTCCAATTTTACACGGTATACCCCACAGTAATCCAGGTACTCAATCGCCCGGCGGAGCAGCAGAGTACCCACCCCCCGGTCGCGGACTCCCGGATCCACACCGAGGGAGAGGATCTGCCCGGTTCGCCGCACAGAAAAGGTTCGAAAGCTGAAGAGGAAAACCGCCTTATCACGTAACAGAGCCAGCACCCTCCGCACAGCCAGGGGCACCTCACCGCGCACAATCCCCCACAGCACCCTGCGCAACCCGGCACTCCGCAGCACCCCAACCCATATCTGGGTCATATCGCTCGGGGACAGGCAGTAACCGACGACCTCTCCACGAAATTCCGCCACATGACCACAACCCGGTTCGGCTTTGATCATGGCCAGCATCAGCTCTTCCAGCGGCCATTTTGGCAGTCCATCCGGGAACAGCTGCGATACGCTCTCGGGAAAGCAGATTTCAAAGAGCCGCGCCATGGCTGCAATATCTCCCGGTTCGCTGCGACGAACCACCACATCCGGGCAGCTCATGGAAGATCAGCCGAAAAGATGAGGTTGAGCACCATCAGCTCGCTTACGGTAACAAACCTATACCCTCGGCCCTGCAGCTCGTCGACCAGAGGCCCGATGGCCTCCACCGTGTTACCCCGGCTCGCTCCCGCCGCGGTGAGGAAATCACCACTGTCGTGAAATAGCACGATGTCTCCGCCCTGCACGCTGGCACTCAGACTACTCACGATGCGCGAAGGGGGTATTCCCAGCCAGTCGCGCGAGCTGACAGACCACAGAATCATCGTGTATCCGCGACCATGTGAGACATCCAGAACAGTGGAATTGTACAAACCACGGGGCGGACGGAACAGACGCGGTTGATGTCCGGCGGCACGCTGCAGAGCTTCCTCCGTCATGCCGAGTTCCTGCAGTGTCACCGCCTCGCCTGCGTTGAGCATATTGCGATGATGATAGGTGTGCGAACCGACCTCGTGACCTTCCTGCAGCATACGCTCCACCACCTCCGGGTATCTGTCAACGTGTCGCCCGACCACAAAGAAGGTGGCCTGCACGTCCCTTTCCTTGAGGGCGTCCAGAATCTGGTTCGTGTACTCCGGATGCGGGCCATCATCAAAAGTCATGGCAATATACTCCAAATCGGGACTGCCTGCCCGAAAAATCTCCGGATGCAGGCCAAAGCCATGATATACGTAGCGGCTGAGAAAAAACAGTACAAACAACGCCGCCAGCGTCCCCACAAAAAATGCGCGGCGAATACCGCGACGGAAGATCAGCGGCCCCGGACGCAACCGCAACAGGATACGAATCTGACGTTCCGCCAGATCCAGATGCCCGTAGACCAGAAGCAGCCATACGATCGCCCCAAAGATGAGGAGAATGTCACTGCCCCGCATTAGCCATGCTGCCCAGGGAACGACGAAAAGCGCTATCACGGCCGACAACGTCAGGCGTCGGGTAAGCAAAAATAATGCCGCAAATACGATTGCTCCCATCCCCAATGCACGGGGCATCATGAGGGAAAGCGCTGCTGCAGAAGCTGCTGTGGTGACATGCAGAGCAGGAGACATTCTGGCGCGGGGCGGAAAATGAATGCCGAGAAGAGCGCCGACGCCACCGGCAGCCATCGATGCTGCAGTTGGTGCAAAATGACTGGCAAGTAACATTGCCGATAAAGCCTGTGCCGCGGCAAAGGCCAGCTGCTCCCGCGTTCCCCGCAAGTATCGATCCAGCGGGCGAAAGACGGAGGGCAATACACCGAGCAAATATCCCGTCAGCACTACTGCGGGCAGAGTATCCATATACAGTTCTCCTGTCACGGGTGAGTAGCAGACTGCCCGATCGCGGACTTCCTATTCGGTCGGAACTGGGAAGCAACCACTCATCTGACCGACCTGGCTGCTGGGCTGACCCAGTGCACCCCGGTGCATCTCCCGTATGACCGGACCGGTAAGAGGGGCGGGTAACATGCACGGATGACTCTCATTTGGCTCTCACTCATGCAGCAGACGGGCCAGTCGCACCATCAGCACCGGGGCTCAATCTCCATGACACCGCCCGCGACCGGGATTCGGAAACTACAGTCCCAGTTCGTCACTAGTCTCCACCATGGCTTCCAGGGCCAGGTCGATGAACTCGTTCAGGCCTAGCCCGAGTTCTTCCTCGCAGGTACGTATGGCATCCCGGTTGGCCCCGCGCGCAAAAGAATTGTCATCAAATCTGTTCAGGATGAACTCGGTATCCAATGCTGAGAGACTCTTCTCCGGATGCACAAGCGCTGCCGCCACAATCAGACCCGTAAGCGGGTCCACTGCATACAGAGCCTTGGCCATGGCTGATTCACGCGGCAGGCCATGATGATCATTGTGCGCGCGGACAGCTTCCACCAGCTCGTCATCAAAACCGGCTCCCTCCAGCATTTCCGCTCCCTTTATGCTGTGCAACGAGGGATCGTCCGCCGTTTGATCGTAGTCAATATCGTGCAGTAGACCGGCCAGAGCCCAGCGTTCGGGATCTTCACCGAGGCGTTCGGCCAGCTTTCGCATCACAGCCTCAACAGCGTAGGTATGCTTCAGTAGATTCTCGGTCGTCAGATGCTGCCTGAGGAGATCCAGCGCCTCTTCCCGATTCACAGTACCTTCCTCCTTCACAACAACACTGCAATCAGAACGGATAGACTCATGAAAGCCACTGCAAGATATGTGGTTATCTTGGAGAGAAACTCATCCATACCGCTCTGACGCCCGAACAGCGATTCACCAGCACCGGCGATGGCACCGGAAATACCGGCACTCCGGCCGGGCTGCAGCAGAACCACTGCTACCAGACCGATGGCCACGAAAAAATGTACTACCATAAGAATTTGACTTACCAGTGAGAACACCCCCTCATATTACTCGCATCATTTTAGCACGAAAGCCGCAACCCCGGCAAATTCTGCGGAGTGCCCCAGCTCCTCCTCGATTCGCAAAAGACGGTTGTATTTCTCAACCCTCTCCGACCGACAGGGAGCGCCGCTCTTCAGCTGCCCGCAACCGCAGGCAACCGCGAGATCGGAGATAAATGTATCTGCTGTCTCGCCCGACCGGTGCGACACACATACACCGTAGTCCAGCTCCGCTGCCAGTTCGATAGTTTCGAACGTCTCAGTAACCGTGCCAATCTGATTTGGCTTTATCAAAACAGCATTCCCCGCTCCGAGCTCCCCGCCATCCCGCAGGAGCGCAACATCCGTAACGAAGAGATCATCGCCCACCAGCTGCACTTCAGCGCCCAGTTCTGCGGTCATGTGCTGCCAACCGGCCCAGTCATCCTCACCCATGCCATCCTCAATGGATATTATGGGATAGCTTCGACACCACCGCTCATAGATGCGGGTCAGGTCACTGGCAGACAGACACTGCTGGCGCAGTGAATATCCCTCACTGCCACCCAGCTCGCTGGCGGCAACATCCAGCGCCAGCCATACCTCCTCACCGGGCTTAAAACCGGCATTTTCTATTGAGTCCATGAGAAGATCGAGGGCTTCGTCATCACTGGCCAGATCCGGAGCATAACCTCCTTCATCACCCACGCCGCTTCCCAGGCGGTATCGCGACAGCAGGTCTCCCAGCGCGTGATATATCTCGCACCCCCATCGCAGGGCCTGACCGAAACACTCCGCTCCGGCCGGCACCACCATGAACTCCTGCACGTCCACGTTATTGTCGGCATGTTCCCCACCATTCAGTATGTTCAGCAGTGGAACCGGCAGGGTGGCTGCATGCATACCCCCCAGGTGTCTGTACAGGGGCTGTTGTCGTGCGCTCGCCGCCGCCTTGGCAACGGCCATGGAAACGGCCAGAATGGCGTTGGCTCCCAGTCTGCTCTTGTTCGTCGTGCCATCCAGCTCCACCAGCAACCCATCAATCTCCCGCTGATCATGCACGGGATGCCCGCACAGACGAGCTGCAATGTCCTCTTTCACGTTCTGCACAGCACGCCGTACTCCCCGACCTCCATAGCGGAAAGGGTCATCATCTCGCAGTTCAACTGCTTCGGCAGCCCCCGTACTGGCTCCCGAAGGCACAGCAGCGCGTCCCACCGTACCGTCATCCAGCTGAACGTCCGCTTCCAGAGTCGGATTTCCTCGCGAATCGACTATTTCCCTCGCACGCACTCTCTCGATAATTCGGGTGTGATCATCTCCTCGCACAGTCACCTGTCTCCTTCCCGCAATAGCGAATGGCCGGTCATCTCCTCCGGAACTGGCAACCCCATGAGGTCCAGGACAGTGGGTGCTACGTCTGTCAATCCACCTTCCTCCCGCAGCGCAAAAAGATTGTCCTGCCCGACGAGAATGGCCGGTACATCATTGGCCGTATGAGCGGTATGCGGCTCCGTTCCGTTGGTCATCTTCTCGGCATTGCCGTGATCAGACACCACCAGCAGGGGCCTCTCCATCTGCAGCGAGGCCTGCACTACTCGATACAGACACGCGTCCACCGCCTCGGCGGCCTGCACAGCAGCTGAGAAAACGCCCGTATGGCCCACCATATCCAGATTGGCCAGGTTGGCCGCAATGAAATCATAATGCTCACTCGTGATGGCAGCCTCCAGGCGGTGTGTTACCTTCTCCGCACTCATGGCTGGACACTGATCGTAGGTGGCCACGGCGGGCGAAGGAATCATCACCCGCTCTTCGCCGGCAAAGGGATCCTCTCTGCCGCCGTTCAGGAAGTAGGTCACGTGTGCATACTTTTCCGTTTCAGCCAGGCGCAGCTGCGATAGGCCAGCCGAACTGATTACCTCCCCGAGAGTTTCCCCGACCTCAGGCGGGCCGAATGCGACGGGACAATCAAATCGGACATCATACTGGGTCATGGTCACCAGGTCGGCCGGCCCATCCAGCGGCCGGCAGTCACAGTCCACATCCCCCGGTTCCAGCAGCGCTCTGGTGAGCTGGCGCGCCCGATCAGCCCGGAAGTTGCAGAACAGGAAGGTGTCGCCCGATGTCCAGCCGGCATAATCCCCTACGACAGTGGGAGTGACGAACTCATCATCCTCTCCCCGTGCACGAGCAGCTTCCAGACCCGCAAATACATCTTCGGCGACCCTTCCTTCACCCCGCAAAATGGCGGCCAGAGCAGGGTCCACCCGATCCCAACGTTCATCCCGATCCATGGCCCAGTACCTTCCGCCCATTGTTGCTACACGGTAATCATCCGTTACGGACAGATCATCCTCCACCGTGCGCAGGTACTCTTCGGCACTGCGCGGGGGTACATCGCGACCGTCCAAAAACGCATGAAGGGCTACCCGACGCACTCCCCGCTCACGCGCCATCGACAGAAGGGCCAGAAGATGCTGCAGCGAACTGTGCACCAGCCCATCAGATAGGAGCCCCATCAAATGCAGAGTGGAGCCGCGGTCGCACGTCCGATCCATCAAGTCCCGGAGCACTGCATTGCAGCCGAGTTTCTTCTCGCGTATGGCCCGGTCTATCCGCACGGCCTCACCAAAGATGATGCGTCCGGCGCCCAGATGCAGATGCCCCACATTGGAGTTCCCCATCTGCCCGGGTACCAGGCCCACGGCCCGCCCACTGGCCCGCAGGGTCGAACGCGGATAGTTTTCCCACAGCTCGCACAGCGTGGGGGTGGCGGCGGCTCTCACGGCATTCCCCTCGGAATCAGACGAAAGGCCAAGGCCGTCCAGAACCAGCAGGGTAACGGCCGTTTGCCGCCGCGAACAGTGACCCCGAGTTGAGATCATCCGTCGTCACCACTGCCCACAATGTGCTCACGTATTCCTTCACAGATACCAACGAACGACTTGACCCTCAGACTGGCACCACCCACCAGAACACCATCGACATCGGGCAGATCCACGAAGTCACCCACATTGTCCGCCTTCACGCTGCCCCCGTACACGACACGAATCCGTTCGGCAGTGGCAGTGCCCAACAGACTTTCCAGTTCTTCCCGGATCACAGACGTCATCTCCCGCACGTCCTGCAGTCCGGCCGGTCGACCGGTACCGATGGCCCAGACGGGTTCATAGGCAACAATCAGCTTTCGCGCGGGGTAATCTGGCCTGTCGCCAATGGCAATCTGCAGCTGCTCCCGTACCCTCTCACGATGCAGATTCCGGTCCCTATCGGTGAGCTGCTCGCCCACACACAGCACTGCGGAAAGCCCGGCATCCACGGCGGCCTGCAGCTTGTCCCGGACCCTCTCATCGTAGTCACCGAGGTACTCCCGGCACTCCGAGTGCCCCACCAGGGTGTACCGGGCTCCTGCGGATCTGAGCATGATGGCGGAGACTGAGCCAGTATAAGCACCCGAATCCTCCCAATGGCAGTCCTGACCGCCGATCGCCACCGGTGACCCGGACGCCTCCTGTGCTGCCTGCTGCACAAAGGTGTGGGGAGGAAAGAGCACCACTTCCGGTTCGGCGCGGTCCCACCGGGCCGATATTTCCCCGGCCAGCTCGCGCGCATCCTCCATTTTGGTGTGCATCTTCCAGTTGCCACCAACCCAGGGGATGCGGAGGCGCTCAACGCGCTGCAGCACTCCCAGAGCCGGCAGCTCCTCACCGGCCAGAAAAGCCAGAGCGGCCCCCCCGGCCGTGGATATGTGGTCTATCTCGTCGGAGACCCCAATATTGGTTACGGCCTCCACTGACTCGCCACCACCGATTACCGTCTCGGCATCCTCCAATCCGGCCAGAATTCGGGCGATCTGATGCGTACCGTCCGCAAAATCACGAATCTCGAATATGCCCATCGGGCCGTTCCAGAAAACCGTTCTGGCCTCGCCCAGCTTCTCGCGATAGCGGGCTACCGTACGCGGTCCGATGTCGACAATGCTCCAATTAGGATCCACATCATTGATATCAACCACCCGGCTCTCCGCTGACGGGGCAATGTTCCTCGCCACAACCACGTCAAGCGGCATCAACAGATCCACATCCTTGCGATTGGCCTCAGCTACGATCGAGCGTACTTCGGGAATCATCTCCGGCTCGACCAGACTGTTCCCAACCGAGTATCCCAGACACAGTGAGAAGGTGTTGGCCAGTCCACCCCCCAGCATCAGTGCATCCACCTTATTCAGCAGGCGACGACACACGGTCAGCTTGTCCGAGATCTTGGCCCCACCCAGAATGGCACAGTATGGGCTGCGCAGACCTTCACGCAGGCCGGTCAGAACCCTGAGTTCCTCTTCCATGAGAAGGCCAATTACACCGGGCAGGTATTCCGCCACACCGTGTGTGGATGCGTGCGCCCGATGCGCCGTTCCGAAGGCATCGTTGACATAGATGTCAGCGAGCCCCGCCAGCTGCCGGGCCAGACGCGGGTCATTTTCGGTCTCCCCGGGATGAAAACGTATGTTCTCCAAAAATACAACTTCCCCCGCCTCCATGTCCGCAAGGCGGGTGCGCACCTCTCGCCCGGTTATCTCGCGGAGGAGGGAGACATCCTCCCCCAACAGTTCGGACAGTCTGTCCACCACCGGCCGCAGGCTCAGGTCGGGGACCTCGCGGCCACCGGGACGGCCGAGGTGTGACACCAGAATAAGTTTGGCGCCCTGTTCGCGCAGAAACTCGATGGTGGGCAGTCCCGCTTTTATTCTCGAATCATCGGCTACACTATCATCGTCCGACAGCGGCACATTAAAATCGACCCGTACCAGGACGTGCCGCTCTGCAACTGATACGTCTTTCACGGTCAGGTAATCCACAGAGCAACCTCCTCTCGTTCCTCGCTGACCCGTTTAGATTAGACACCCTCTTTGATCAGAAGATGCACCAGGTCAGCCACACGCGCAGCGTAGCCCATTTCATTGTCGTACCAGGCCAAAACCTTGGCCATGTGCTCACCCGAGGTGCTGGTAAACGGTAGGTCCACCACTGCCGAATGGGTGTCGCCCATGAAATCGACGGAGACCAGCGGTTCATCGGAAACCTGCAGGATCCCAGCCAGGGAGCCGTCTGCCGCTGACTGCATGGCCTCATTTACACAGTCCGGCGTAACCACTTCGCGAACCTGCACGGTGAGATCCAGGAGGGAGACCGTAGTGGTTGGAACGCGCACGGCAAAACCGTTCAGTTTGCCCTCCAGATGGGGGATGACCTCTCCCACGGCCCGCGCAGCACCAGTGGTGGTGGGGATCATGTTCACCGCCGCTGCCCTGGCGCGCCGCAAATCCTTGTGCGGGCCGTCGAGCAGGCTCTGATCCCGGGTGTAGGCATGAATGGTGTTGATGAGTCCGGATTCGATGCCAAAACTCTCGTCCAGCACCCTGACGACGGGCGCGAGGCAGGTAGTAGTGCAGGACGCGCTGGAGATGATGTGATGCTCTGTCCGGTCATAACTGTCCTCATTGACCCCGAGCACCACAGTAAGATCCGGATCATCCGCCGGGGCAGTGATGATCACCTTTTTGGCACCCCCGCCGGATATGTGCTCACCCGCCTTATCCCGATCCCGGAATACGCCGGTGGCTTCAACCACCACATCGACACCCATATCTTCCCATGGAATGTTGACCGGATCCCGTTCGTGGGTGAAGATGATCTCACGACCGTCCACGCGCAGGCCATTTTCGGCCATCTCCACTGAAGCGGGGAATTCACCGTAATTTGAGTCTCGCCGCAGGATGTGCATGAAAGTTTCCAGATCCCAGAGACCGTTCACCGCACGAACCTGCACATCATCGCGCCCGACAAACTGACGAACCACCTGGCGACCTATCCTGCCAAAACCGTTAATCCCTACTCCCCCGACCACTATCATCGCCTCCCTTTCATTTCTCGTCCCTGCCCGGTCCACTCATCTCAATTTCCGTAATGCATATGTTGACCGCGGACACCTCGATCGAAGTCATCCTCTCAACATCATCAGCAATGGTCTTCTGTACTCCCCGCAGCAAAGCGTTCGACAGAGCCTGACCCTGCACCCGACAGGTTACGGAAATGCTCACCTGCCCGTTGTCCATGCTCATAACCGGTGGACTCAGAGTTTCTACGCCGGGCGTCTCGGCCACGGCATGTTCCGCAATCTGCATCATGACTCGATCCGAGATAAAGAACCGCCCCATAGAGGTAAACGGAGGCCGGACAAGTGATTTTTCGATCATCAGTGAACGCCGCACCCTGCCTCCACCATACAGCAGACGCAAGGGGTTGATCACCAGCCCGACAAATGTCTTCTTGATTTCCAGCGTCGGCACCGGCACCACGTGCCGCCCGTATCGCCGTCGGGCGTCGAGGGCCGCACGTATTTCGCTCTCCGGTACCACGTCCTCTATGAATAAATGTGTGCCGGGGACAGGTAGCCCGAGCTGACTGCATATTTGCTCCGCCATGCGTTCTGACGTCGCCAGTATTAAAACTCTATCTGGATCTTCCCGCGCGATGGCCCGCCGCACTTCAGAGGCGTGATCGGGGTTCACAAACAGAGCTCTGCGCACGGCCGCCATCTTGGTCGCTTCCGCCTTGGCCGAATGACCGGCCACAATCTGATCATTGCGAATGAACAGCCCGTCGTCGATGATGTGCGGAGTGTCCATCTCATTAGCAATGATGACGGCTCTCTGGCTCTTGCCCGTGCCGCTTGCACCTATCAAAGCCACCGTATCCACCGGTCTCTACCGCCCTTCATCCTCTCCCACGAGTTCTGCACTGAATGCAAGTACTGCCTCGGCCTCTGCCTCGTGATCCTCCGCCTGCAGTTTCGCCGCAAACGCCTGCAGGTCTTCTGCTGCAAACACCGCGCGCAGCTGGGTTCGCACCACCGCGGGAGCATCTGATTCCTCTTGCAGAACTCTCCGCCACAATTTCGCCCCATCCCGCAAATTACCCCGCGCCAGCTGCAGAGAACCGCGGATGAAAGAGGTTCCCAGGTGATCTTCACCCGCCACCGCCTCTGCCCGGTCCACATAATCCCGGGCTTCCTCCAGCCGATCGGCACGCATGCAGACCAGGGCCGCCCGATTCCAGTTCATCGGCTCACCCGGACGATTCTCAGCCGCCGCCAAACACTCCTCCAGAGCCTCATCATACCTCTCCTCACTCAGGAGAACCAGAGCCCGGTTGGCCCGCAGCTGGTCGATGTAGGCAGTGCGAATCTCCTCCGGCAGGTCTGCCGCCGCGTCCATGGCTTGCTCCCACAACTTCAGCGCTCGCTCCCGGTCACCGCGCACACGAGCCACCTGCCCCAAGTTGAAAAGGGCATCCGGGTTGCTGCTATCCCGTTTCCGCACTTCCTCCCACATCGCTGTGGCCGCATCCAGTTTGCCCTGTCGCGCCAGGATCTCGCCCATGTTCACCCGGGCATCCATATCGTCGGGGGCCATACGGAGTACCTCTCGCATCGACCGCTCCGCCTCTTCAGGTCGGTTTTTGGCCAACTGGGCCAAAGCCAGATTCACGCGCGGAATCGGACTATCCGAGCCCATCTCAATCGTCTCCTCACACACCCGTACAGCCTCATCGTAGTAGCCCTGGTCGTAAAGCGCCGCCCCTATGTTGTGGCGCGCCCGCAGATCCTCTGGTTCATGCTGCAGCACATTGCGCCAGGCTCCGACTGCATCCATGGGACGCCCCGCCCCGACATATGCTTCCGCCAGAGCATGATGCACCCTGGGCTGTTCGGGATCCAGCTCGGCAGCGCGCTCGAGATAGTCGATGGCTTTCTTCCAACTGCCGCGAGCCGTGTGAATCCATCCGAGGAAATAGTGCGCCATACCGTGGTCCGGTTCCTCGGCGATTACCTTCTCCCATTCCTTCTCCGCCGTATCTACATCTCCCGTCTCCGCGTGGGCAACCGCCAAAAAATGCCTGGCCTGCGTCATATCGGGATCCAGCTGCAGAGCTTTCTGGAACGCCTTCACCGCCCGTTCCGGCTGCCCCTTCTGCATGTAAACCAGTCCCAGATCGTGCTGCAGGCCCCCATCCTCGGGTCGATTCCTGATGGCCTTTCTGTACTGCTGGACCAGCTTGTCCAGATCTATCTGCGGCTCATCGCCCGATGCGCCCCGTTCATGCACACATTTCACCCTCTTTCGGACCCATCTATCCTCTGATCAGTCGGGCACTGCAGCAGCTGATCCGGAGTGAGAATCACCCGGACCACCTCATTCAGCGCCCGCGCCGCCACGCCGCATCCGCCAACGATACACCCACTGAAGGTTCCGTCATAGATACCTTCCGGTGAGCACGCCGGACTGTGCGGTTTCAGAATCGCACTCGCACACCCGAACTGACGGGCCAGAGCGGTTGTTTCCCGCGCCCCGCGCACAAAATTACCCGTAACATCGCCTCCCGAACTGGTTATGACCCGCGCTCTTTTGGCCAGGACATCACTCCCGTCACCCCCGGAAATCTCGGCTGGATCGCGCGGCGTGGGCATTCCACCCAGCTGCTCCGGACACAGAGGCAGTACCGGATGATCCTCCAGGATTCGGAGGATCTCCGCGTGACGCCGGTGGCCGCCGTCATACGCACAGCTCGCCCCGGCCAGACAGGCGCTGATGATCACCGGTCCAGGCGGTAGGCATGCGGACGACGATCCCGAAACACTGGCAGAAATTCTCTCGCTTCTGCCACGCGATCTGGCTCTATGCACGCTGTCAGGACGCAGGAATCATCACCTCCCCGGGCCAGCACTTCTCCCAACGGATCAACTATCATCGATGCACCGGGAAATGTGTTCCCACCGCCGCTGCCAATCCGGTTCACTCCCACCATATAGCACTGGTTCTCGATTGCCCGGGCGCGCAGCAGGGTGGCCCAGTGGTCGATGCGCGGCTGGGGCCACTGTGCCGGAACGAACACCACTTCCGCCCCCCGCGCTGCCAGCTGCCGGATTAATCCGGGGAACCGCAGATCATAGCATATGACAACTCCAGCAGTAATCTCATCGATCGCAAACGGGTCGCATCCGCGTCCGGGACAGAGATGATCCGGTTCCTGCATCAGATGAATGAGGTGGATCTTGCGGTAGCTGTGCACCAGCTCGCCCCCCGGGCCGATCACCGCAGACGTATTGAACACGTGACCCCCGTCCATCTGCGGTAACGAGCCGGCGACTATCCATATGTTGTGCCGCCTGGCAGCGGCGCACACGGCGGAGAGAACCTCGCTTTCGGCAAATTCCTCCGCCACGGCCGTGGCATCGCGCGGACCCACGTAATCCGCACCGGCCAACCAGACATAACCCGCACTCCAGAGCTCCGGAAGGGCGACCAGGCGCGCACCAT
>PUMM01000069.1 GCA_003551365.1 Clostridia bacterium | reverse complement strand
GTTTGATGGGGAACTCTTCTGCTCCCTCGCGAAACTCCTCGGCCATCGTGCGGGCCTGCTCCCGCAATCTTTCCCGCGTCTCCTCACCCGATTCGGGAGCCACCATGAGTCCTGCCACAAAGCCCATGACTCCACCGACCATGATACCCACAAAGAAGTCTCCGCTATCAGACACGTCGATCTCCCCTTTCAGCTCACAGAGTTAAGTTTTATTATACCATCGCACTCCAGCGTACGTTAATCCTCCGGGAAACGCGATATTCGCCGAGATTCACCCGCATTCGCCCCAGAGATATATCGTCAGGTCTGGTTTCGCCGCATATATGCACCGAACGATGCCCACTGTGAGCGCAGGAAGAAAACCGACAACGTCGAAATCCTGAGGCAGGAGTGAACTTCGGTTTCTTCAGGAAAGGAGACACATTGCGATGACGGTTCAATTCCTTCCAAAGGACATATTCGAAGAACGCCACGGGCGGGTGCGCAGATTTCTGGAACAAGAAAGCTACCGCGCCTACGTGGTCCTGAATCCCGACAATTTCTACTACATGTCGGGCTTCTTCCTGGATGTGCAAACGTGGGAACGACCCGTTGCACTGGTTATTCCGCTTGAGGGTGAGCCGTTCATGGTCATGAACGAGCTCTCCACCAATCACGTGCGCATGGCGCATGAACGTGGATCCCTGGCCATCGAGGATGTCTCGTTCTGGCGTGAGCATCCGTCTTCAAGTGACCGTACCTTTACCAGGTTACAGTGGACCGAACTGCTGGCGGCCAAGCTCAAGGAGCGCGGCATTGATCGGGGTATACTGGCCTGCGACTCTGCCTATGATGCAATAGAACCGCTGCGTCGAGAGCTCCGCAACATCCAGCTTACACTCGAGCCGCAACTCATGATACAGATGCGTACAGTTAAGGATGAGCTGGAACTGTCCTTCATACGTGAGGGAGCAGCGCTAAGTGATTTTGGCCAGGAGGTGTTCCGCGACCTGGTCCAGCCGGGAGAACTCATGCCGTCTGTCGACGCCCGCACCCTGAATGAAATGATCGTCAAGGGAGCCGAGATGTTCCCGCAATCGCGAGTCGAGTGTCGCGTGTCCAGCCTCACGGGCCCGGCTTCCGCCTCTCCGCACGGTACTGGAGCCGGGTCAGACATGACCATTGAGGCAGGACACGGTATCGTCAATATAATCATCGTACGTCTGAATGGCTATGTCATAGAGAACGAACGGATCTGGATGGTCGGCGAACCGTCCGAGCTGCAAGCCAGGGCATTCAGGGCGGCTGAAGAGGCTACTGAGGCAGCCACAGAGCAAATGGTGGCAGGTAACCCCGTGTCATCTATTGACGCAGCAGCCCAGGCCGTCATTGAAGGGCACGGTTTCGGAGAAAATATCAGGCACCGCACTGGGCACGGGATCGGAATAGCAGGTCACGAGTGGCCGGACGACGTCGCGTTCAACCATCGTCCTCTCAAGGCCCGTGAGGTATGGTCAGCAGAGCCGGGAATCTACATCTACGGGGTGGGCGGTTTCCGGCATGATGATACGGTCATAGTCGGCACTGATGAACCAGAAGTAGTGACAAAATGGAGCAAGAAACTGGAGGACCAGACCATTTCAGTATAGAATCTGGCATGTGTCCGGGGCGACACTGTCGCCCCGGACACATGCATGCATCAGGTCGTGTTTGTGGTCCTCGCCCGGACGGGAAGTGAGTAGTCACCCCTCATCTGACAACCACATCCATCTTGCCCGGCCGGGATCGCTGATGACCTCGCCGCGCCGGGACAGAGGCTGCCCCCGTCCGAAAACATGCTCAATGCGCCCGTTCAGCTCGAGTCCATGGTAGATTTCGGCTCCGCCCGGATCCTCAGTATACATGTCCTGTGGGGCAACGCGGGTAGTCTCAGACGGATCTACTATGATAAAATCCGCGTCCGCACCTGGCTGCAGTGTCCCCTTGCCGGGATACAGTCCGGATACGCGCGCAGGATTCTCGGACATAAGCAGCACCACCTCTTGCGCAGTCAACTCACCAGCAATTGCTGCGTCCAGAATCACGGGGAGTGCCGTCTCTAGACCGGGCAATCCGAGATCATCCCCGGCCGAGCCGGGAATGTGGTCACTGGCCACAACATCTATGCTCCCAACCTGTAGCAATTCGATGAGATCGCCTCGACTCTCCTCAGTACGCAGGGGAGGCGCAGTCCTGGCTGGTACAGATAGATCCTCTGCATCTTCCTCAGCCAGGGCCAGGTAGTGGGGAGCAGTCTCAACTGTGATAGGGGCACCCTCCTCCCGCCACAGGTCAGCCATGCTTATGGCGCGAGGCGATGACAGGTGCATGAGGTGCAGACGAGCTCCGGTAACCTCAGCCGTCTCCAGAAGGGTAAGAGCAGAAAGAACTTCCGCAAACTCCGGACGACCTTGGCCATGAGCCGATGAACCAGTCAGTTCGGCTTCATGGGCACGCGAACGAAAAAGGCTGACTATATCGGGATCCTCACAGTGAAAGCCAATGAAACGTCCCAACTGAGCAGTCCGCTCCATAACCTGAAATATGTCGGCCGTGCTGGCACAGTGAAGCCCGGATCCGCTATCACGATAGGCACCCAGACAGCCGAAAAATCCAACGGCCCCTGCATCTGCCATATCCACGATCTGACGCAGTGACTCACCCCCAGCCCCTCCGGTCAGAGCAAAGTCGACGACTGAATGCTCCCGGAACAGCTCGGCTCGCTCCTTGAGCGATGCGGCATCAGCGACTGGAGGCCGTGAATCCGGCATCACCACCACAGTGGTAACGCCTCCCGCTGCTGCAGCCCGGGTCTCCGCCTGAATGCGCTCACTACCACCTGGCAGAGATTCCCGAATATGCACGTGCATGTCTACCAGCCCCGGCAGCAGCCAGCAAGCAGTGGCATCTATAGTCTCGTCGGCATCAACGCAACAATCGGGAGAAAGGATTGCAGCGACAACGCCGTCCTTCACCGCAAGAGTAGCCTGTGTCATGTCACTGGAACTCAGAATGAGTGCATTCTGTACAGCCAGGTCGTATTTCACTTCACTATTCCTCCTCCTGTCTCACGTCGAGCGCGGTCCCTCTGCGGCCCGAGGCACCAATTTCGGTAGCGACGCAGCCTCGTCTGCGCATAAGATCCGCATGAAAAGGCGTGCATACATCGCGCTGCCGTTGCTGCGCTCCCACGCAAACCATGCCCGATCCCATGGCAACTGAACGGCTGGGCGATGTCAGGCTGCCCCGGCCGGGTCCCACATCTCGCGGGATGAGGATGTACGGCACCCCGATAGTCATCTATGGTGACAAAACCCCAAATGCCCCTGCCTTTCGCCCTCTTGGCTGCATAGGACAGTCAGAGTAGCCGACTCCTGCACAGCACAATGTGCAGACAAACTCCAGCCAGCACGGACGTGGAGGCGAAATCCCCTGTGGAATCGTTCAGGTGCGTCAATCAGCACTGCTGCTGTGGCATCTGCCTCCGCAGGCAACGACCACCGGACAGGTCACCCTGCCGGCGGCCGATTACCTCCTTATACACCTCGATACACTGTCACTCGGCAATATCGCGGCGCTCCCTGGCCCGCCGGAACTTCTCGCTCTTTTCCTCCGCCTTCGGTCGTGATAGTCCATGCCAGGTCTCGGATTGCTCATCGAGATATTCCGCAGCATCCCCGGCGAGCGAATCGGCGGCCCCGGCGTGGGTTTCCTCAGCATTCGACTCCCGCACAATGTCCCGGAGAGCAGCCGGATTATCTATAAATGGACACGGTGCCAGCAGATTATCACTGAAAGGCTGACGCTCAGCAAATCCCCTGAACAGCGGACTCTGCAGCGCCCGCTTCAGAGAGACTTCGTTGATGTTGTCGAGCGAATAGTGCACAAAACCGCAAGGTTCTACATCTCCGGCTGCCGTAATGTGCGCATAGACCCGTCCTCCAGCTATGCATCCATCAATGAGGTGGCCATCATTCCAGAAGTCGACTATGGCGATGGGGTAGGTCTTGCGCAGCTCGTCGGTGCGATCAACCATCCATAGCCGCTGCTCAGGGGTAATCATCATGTCCAGATCGGGATCTCTGCCGATGGGAATGTAATGAAACACCCACATGTAGGAAACGCCTTTTTCATCAAGCATGGATATGAAGTCATGGGAATAAATCTCTTCCACGTTCTCTCTCGTGGCCGTCAGAGAAGATCCAAAGGGAATGCCGCGCTGTGCACAACGGTCCATAGCAGCCATGACCTCATCGTAGACGCCCTCTCCGCGCCGGGCATCGGTGACCTCTCTGCGCCCCTCCAGGCTAAACGCGGGGGTAATATTGCCGGCCTCCGCCATTGCGTCAGCCATACCCTCATCTATGCGAGTCCCATTGGTGTAGGCCATGAAGAACATGTCATCGTGTTCCTGCACCAGATCCATTAGATGGGGGTAAAGGAACGGCTCACCTCCCGACAGCACAACGAAATACATGTCCAATTCTTTCATCTCTTCCAGGAGGCGATTCAGCCGGTCCGGTTCGATGCGATCACTCTGCTGGTATTCACCCGCCCAGCAACCAGGACAACGAAGATTGCAGGCAGAAGTGGGATCAATCTGAAGTGTGGTGGGTGACTGCATTCCCTGTTCCGCTCTTCGCCGTCTCCTGGGAGCCGTCAATAGAGTAGAGCTCAGGATAAAATTGATGAAAAACTTCTCGGCAATGTGCGGGTCCCTGAACATCATCCTGATCTTGCGCATTGCCCTATCGTCACCCCGGACCCGCTCAGAGAAGACCTCGATGGCTTCCTTGTGGCCGGGCTCGCGGGCAAACTGGCGCGCAATCGATAGCATACGACCCAAGTTCTCTTCCGGATTGCTCCGCATCATTCGGATTACCTGTCTGAATCCCATTCGTGCGAGCCGCTGCGTCAGCCGTGCCTTCATATCCAGAGTCATTGGTGTCCCTCCCTGAGATGCTGCAACGACTGCTCACATCAGCACTGGCTATGCTCAGCTGCCACAATTGCGGATTACCTCAGCTACACTGACCACCAACCTCATATGAATCCCACAGGCTCCCGTGTCCACATTTAACCGAATGGAGATAGTTGCGTCAATGGTCAGATTAAGTCAAAGGGTCGTCTCGCCCACGCGCCTGCATCCGAAGAGTTTCCCACTTCATGCAAACTGCAGCAGCTGCAAGGGCACCATTCTGCCCAGCCGCACACCTCAGTCTTGAGCAAACCATCCGCTCTTTACCAACCAGAACCGCCGGGCGACACGTCTACATGTTCATCCAGTTCCAGCGCTTGCTCTCCTCCATGGACAACCAGTCACCAGGACTCTCGAGATAGAACTGCACGTTGTCAATTGAATCAAGGTGGCGGCGCTCCTCCTCTACCAGCTGCAGGAGGAAGTCACGCTCGGACTCATCGTCTGTCTCCTCCGCCATCTCGGAATACAGGCGAATGGACATAATCTCCATCTGTCGCGCCCGTTCGTAAACTCCCTTGTCCTCCAATTCCCAGCCAGCGATTTCTTCTTCAGTGAACCGCTCGAAGACTTCGCGCGCAGCAGATTCAATGTCGTCACTGCGGCCAGACGTCTCGAGCTCGGCAGTATCTGTTTCTCCTCCGGCCAGTTCTTCCAACACCTCAATGTGCTCCAGCTCCTGTTCGGCCAGGGTCAGGAGAACTCGCCGGGCCAGAGGATTCTCCGTTTTCTCGGCGTGCTCAGAATAGTATTCGTGTCCTCTCCGCTCCAGGTCAACGGCGGTACTGAGCAGTTTATCCCTTGTCATTATCTTGCCTCCAGTCCTTAGAATTGGACAATGCTGGTGGTGGAATCATTATATAGTAGACATCGTTCTCACTCAATCCGCTCAGTGAGCACTGAGCGCAACTGGCGAACCAACCGCTGCGCAAGATCATCGCCCACGCGTGCGCACCAGATACACGCCGGTCAGAATGGTAGCTGCTCCGACAAATCGCAGGGAAGTCCACTGTTCAGCCATCAGTAAATATCCCAGGACGCCGGCCATAATGGGAGCCAGATTATTGTACACAGCGGTTCGCGCACCCCCGATGATCCTGACACCCCAGCTCCAGATATTGTAGACGAGAACCAGTGCACCCAGTGAACTGAACAGCACCAACCCCCACGTTTGCGGGGAGACTGCCTCCCAATTCTGTGCCTGCAGAGCTGGTGCGCTGAGAAGCAACAGTGGGCCGGTCCCCATGACCATGGCACAGGTCGTTACACACAGCGGGGAATAGTGCCGGAGAGCTGGTTTGGTCATGAGTGTGTAGGTGGCCCAGCATACGGCACCAGTGAGCGTGAGCAGATCTCCGCGCAATGTATCCAGCGAGATGCCAATTGTGTCCCCGCTGCCAATGATGATCAGAGTAATACCGCAGAACGCCATGAATACGCCAACCCACCCGGTTGGTTTCAGCCTCTCGCCAGCCCAGAGCGAACCAAGCACGGCCACCCATATGGGGGCGGTGGCCATCATGAATGCAGTATTGCCGGCGGTGGACAGGTTGATGCCATTGATGAAAAAGAACTGGTATATGCAGTTACCCACAATGCCCGTCAGCAGCAGCCACTTGAGATCCTTCCGCCGCAGGCGTATCTCCTTCTCTACAACCATCAATATGATGAACATGGCTGATGCTGCTATGGCAAACCGCATGGCATTGAAGGCCAGCGGCAGCATCTCATCCAGGGCAGCCTTGACACCTATCATATTGGCTCCCCAGATGGTCATGCCGCCCATAAGTGCCAGATCCACTGCCCCAAAGCCCACTCGCTCAGCCCGCACATGCTCGCTCTGTCGCAACTCGGAAACTCCTCTCTGCAGTAATCGGCCGGGCAGATCCCCGGAAAACATTTACAAAGCCCCCGGTAGCCCCAGGCATCCCAGCGAAGACTGATTCGGCAGAACGCTGGTCAAACCTGCTGGGTGAGGGGGATCACGGGAGACTGGCAGCGGTGCACTGCCCCCCTGTAACAACCCTGAATCTTCTGCTTCGGCCAGCTCCCATATCGTTCACTGTCTCTACATGCCACAGATCATCTTCTCACCCATGGACGGCTGAACCATGGATAGACCGCAGGACCATTCGCACATGCAGTAAACCCCATCCAATGTGCCTTCAGGAGTGATCACGCAACGGGACCATGCAACAGTCGGGACTGATTATCTCCACACCCAATCCGACGAATGAAGGTGCGCAGATCGATGATGTCCCGGCCTGAAATGGACACATGGTCTATCTGGAAGCTGACGGGGCCTTGATTCGTTCCATCAACTCGACTGCCCTGGCACCCTCCCTGCCATCCAGCATCAAGGGTGTAGCGTTCAGCAGCGAATCCACGTAAGCCTCTATCGTCCTCACAAACGGCTCAATCCCGACGGCTGCGGGATCGCTCGCTCCCGTCGCTCCCTTCTTGTCCGTCTGCACATCATCGACGTCATCAGTCCGCGTGTGCAAATAGACCAGTTCGCCCGCCTCAAGAATCGCACTACCCTGCGCGAAATGCAACTCCAGTCTCTCGGGAAACCCCGGGTACACGGAGGTACTGGCCTCCACCGTGCCCAGAGATCCGTTGGTGAACTTGATGGAGGACACGGCCACATCTTCAACCTCAATGTCATGCGTCATGGTCTCAGTGAATCCACAGATCTCCGCCGGCTCACCGAGAAACCACAGCAGCAGATCAATGGTATGCAGTCCCTGAATGGCCAGTGCGCCTCCCCCTGCCATTTGTTCATCCTTTCTCCAGGGAGCCTCATCGTAGTAGTCCTGCCCCCTGTGCCACTTGATGTACGCACTGCCCAGGACGGGCTCACCCAGTAGACCTCCTTCCTGCAGTTCTTTCATCCG
The DNA here is from genome assembly GCA_003551365.1 of Clostridia bacterium. Taxonomy (GTDB): domain Bacteria; phylum Bacillota; class Sulfobacillia; order SLMV01; family SLMV01; genus PWGR01. Next base: position 7,654 of record PUMM01000069.1, on the reverse strand, counting down.
CAGGGATGCGTCATTGAAGCGGTGCTGAAAGACGGAGCCCAGCAGGACTCCAGCCTCGTCACACACCTCTATCAGTTCCTCTGCTCTTTTCGTATTGCTCTCCAGGGGTTTTTCCACCAGCATGTGCTTGCCACTCGCGGCGATCTCCCGGCCAATATCCAGGTGTGTGCCGGTGGGAGTGCAGACAATTACAGCGTCCACCCGATCATCTGCCAACATCTCATCCAGTGTACCGGCTTCAGCATTGAACTCACTCGCAAACTTCCGGACTTCTCCCTGACTTCTCCCCGTCACGTACCTCAGGTTGGCATCTTCCACTTCCCGCAGGGCCTGCGCATGCATCCGTGCAGCCATTCCGTAACCGGCTATGGCAAAGTTGATTGCTCGCGGCAAGGACAGCACCTCCCATAAGATTTCTAGAGAATTAACATGTCCGGTCTGACCAGCTGGTGTCCACCAATTGCAAACTCCAGAGTGGGGAAGCGGACCGGATGCGTGATGAACTGCGGACCCTCCGAAGTTGCAATGAAGCCATCCTCTGTTTTGGTGCCGGCAATCGAGGGATTCCAGCAAAAAGCCTGACCCTCCAGAACAGTTGCCTGGGTGGAGAAATCGACGCGGTACTCGCGGGGGGCATACCCCATTGCTCCGCCCTGGTGATGGTTTTTCCACTCCTCGCCGTATCCCAGTTCGCGATACAAATTCACTGCTCGATTGAACGGTATCTGCACCTCTGCGCCCGGCTTCGTACAGGCAATCATCTCTGATTCGATTCGCACGTTATCCCGGTACTGCCTGAGTGAAGTGTCGCTCGGCTGGCCAAAATGTACGGCCCGCGAAACGGTGGTAATAAGTCCAGCATAGCGCACAATCACATTGATCAGCAGAAGACTATGAGCCGGCTTCATGGTCGGAATCGGGTGCCGATAATTCTCGGCGCGCTCATCCGCTCCAATCTGAAAACCTAAGGGTTCAATCCGTTGTCTCCACAGCTCTCCCGCCAGCTGCGCTGCCACCTCGCTCTCACGAACGCCCGGATGCAGCTGGACGGCAACCCGCTCTATGATCCTCGATACCCGATCTCCCAGCCAGAAGTACCGTTCCTTCTCGCCTGCAGTGAGCTGGTAGCGGAGTTTTTGGATCTGTCCTGCAATATTTGTCGCCGAGGGCACGTCCGTATCGGAGGCCAGGTGCTTCACTGGGCCTATCCTATCCTCAATTATGCAGGACAGGTCTGCCTCCTCATACCAGGGATATCTGATCAGTTCAAACCCCTTTTCCTCCATGCGTTCTTCCAGCTGCATCCTGGGGGACTCGATGTTGCTGGCTATGACGTACCTGTGCTCCGGTGTAAGCACTAGATCGCTGACACCGCCCGATGAATAGGCCGAAAGGATGTTCAGGCCCCCCGCCGTGATCCAGCTGAAGTTGGCATTGCTTCGCAGGAGGACCGCTTCGTATCCACCGGTCTGCAGCAAACCTCGCAGCTTCTCATGCTTGCCCTCGATTTCTTCCTGGATGCTCTTTTCCTTTTGCCCGTACACTGGACTGGTCATGGCTCCAGAACCTCCCAACTCGCGACCAGGCGGAGTTCTATCCTCTCTATGTGAAATCCCATGTTCGGCCGCCTACAGGGTTTCGAGAAGCACCTACGCACTCCTTCTCGACCATCGCATACGGGAGCGAAAGGAGACCTCCGACCATAGCAACTGCACATCCTCCATCTCGCATGGGGACGGCATAGCGGCCGCACAATATGACCAGCGAGGGAGTGAGCTGCAGCAGACATTGCGCGCTGTCAGCTCTGGCCGGTCTCACGGCGAGGTCACTCGCAGGGCAACCACGACATCGTAGCCACACGGAAGTGAGAATCTTTGACCAGCCTCTTCTTCCATTTGGAAAGGCAGGATCCACGCTGATACGAAAAAGGGTATGCGCTCATTCTCCAGAGCTGCGCCACCATAAATACGAAAACAGACTTGCAAAACCAACAGATGCTAACTGCAGCATATCACCTGCGCCAAGGCCCCGGACGAGCAGGCCGCAGGCAGCTCCATACAAGAAAAATCCTGCCTTGGGCCAGCATCTGGCCACCCACCTTCCAGTGAGCCACAATGCCAGAAATCCGGTCATTCCCGTCCACCACGTAAACATACAGTGCCCCCAGAGTGTCCGCAGTCTCGCAAAAATCCTTCAGCCGGTGCAGTAATTTGCGTCCCCGAGTGCTCGACACATCGACACCCCCGGTACTCAATCATCGGGGCAGGTGGGACCCCTCAGGCACCTACAGTGCCTCCGCCGACTGGCTGCGCATCACCAACGTGACTGCCATCTCCAGGGCTGTGCAAACAATCGAGGCACCATTCGAGTAAGCCAAAACAGAGTCTTGCGAGGAACATACTACTGGCTTCGGCAAATATCAACCCTGAGGCAGCTGCTGGCACGCACGCTCTTGTTGCAGTGGATCGCACCCTGACATCAACTGAGTTGATTGCACAGTGACATCAACGATGAGGATCGTCCAGGGTCTCCTGCACAAGAGAAACAAATCGACGGAGGAAATCCCGCTCTGATCCGGCAGAAGCGGTAATGAGGAGACCCTCCTCATGCACTCTCCCATCTACGGGCAGGGCGCCATCCTCAGCAACCTTATCCCTAACATCGCGCGAGACAATTAACTCTACCCCGGTGGCTATCCCGGCATCGGACAGCAGTGCGCCGGCGGACCCGATGGATCCTAAAACCCGGCCTCGCTCCGCCAGATCACGCAGAAATTGTTGCAGACTCGCTTCGCCATAATGATGCCTGACTCCGGGACCTCCAATCAGGATCGCTGCATCGACATCTTGAACGGAAATGTCATCCAATGCGCTAAATGATAACCTGCGATCATACCGCCCCTCCAGGGCCGGGAGCCTCTCAACTGTTGAAGTGACGATCAGCTCTGCCCTCGTGTGCTGGGTGAGGCCCTGGTAGATGCGATCCAGTTTCTGCTCATTCCAGTTGATCCTGCTCACAAATATTACTACGGTGCAATCATCGAGCTTCCCGTACCAGCCGATATCCGGCTGCAGCAGGTGCGCCGATATGAACGCCACCAGCAGCAGCACTGCAAAAACCACAACCAGTCTGCGCCACCCGGAAAGACTCGCAAATATCTCACTAAACTGACGCCACATCATTGCTCCCCTCCAGGAGATCCCGATGGATACAATATTACCATAGCCGGCATCGGCATTGAGACAGTTGCACGTCCCCACAGATTATCCCAGGTCCAATTCGGTCCCCGTCACGCCCCTCCGGTTCAGGCAGGGAGATGGCCGCGGTGCGTCGTCAAGTCCACCCGGACAGCTCCTGAGAGTTGCAGCACCCCGCAGGTTGGCACAATCCGAGCGAGCGGGCATGTGGTAGGTAATGTTCCTGCTACTGATGAGACGACCTGTCGCAGTGCTCCACGTACAGAAATGAACCCGTCCGGTCGCGCCCACTGATATGGGCGGAGAGCTTGCGCACGAGCTCAATACATGGACTAGGTGACTGCTGGATGTGATCTTCGCGTTCACCCGCGGACGATCAAGCGTGATGAGCGATATCGGGGTGCGAGACTGCATCCCCAAAGAGAGGATGACCAGGGGTTGTTCCAAACTATTGAAGTACATATCCGGGTGCAAGGGATTGCCGACCAGTATGCCACCCATCCAGCAGGATTCACGATGGCATCGAGGCCAGCGACAAGATGTACGCAACATCATGCACCTCACCCAGAGAATGGACGGGAATCCCGGCACGTCGTAAGAGGCCTGGCATATCCGCGGGCGCGAACTACCTGCAGAAAGACTACATCGTTACAGTCCGCTCCCGGGCTGGATACGCATATCGTCTTCTGTGCACCTGAGGCCCCGGTGAGCGGACCATCTCCCGCATCACTTCCAGCACAGAATCGGAGAAGATCGCCTATCTCATGATCGCACCGAGGATCCCTCGATAACCATTATAGGCCGAAATCAGATCCTCGATTTGTATGTACTCATCGGTAGTGTGTGCGAGACGTTCAGGTGATGGGCCGAAGCCAATGGTAGGAAGGCCCAGCTCCCCAGCGTAATGGCTACCGTTGGTGCAAAATGAATAGTGAGAGAGCTGCGGATCCAGTCCGGCGCCCCGCAGCCCCTCCTCCGCTGCAACAACCAGCGGATGATCCTCCGCAGTTGACCAGGCGGGGAAGAATCGCTCCGCCTCCATCCTCGCCCCGGTATAACAGGTAATGTCTTCCCTCGCACACCACACCTCGGCTCGAATCTCGCTGTCGGTCTGCACAAGCTCGCAAAGAACCGCCCGTATTTGCTCCAGCACTGTTTCTTTGGTATCGCCTGGCAGCAGGCGACGATCGTAAGTGGCCACACAGTACTCAGGTATGACAGACGCACCCGGATATGGGAACGAACATACATCGGTCAACTCGAGGATTCCTTCACCCAAGAAACTGTCTCTCTCTGGAGGCAAGCGGCGCAAGCGCTGCACGACATCCATCATATCATAAGCGGCATTGCGGCCCATATCAGGATTGGATGAATGAGCAGACTTCCCCTCTGTCTGCACCCGCAGCTCCGCTCTTCCACGCTGACCGCGCTTGATATTCAGATCGGATGACTCGCCAATGATCACCCAGTCCGGCCGAACCGCAGCACTGACTTTTCGGGCGGCCACCCCCTCGAAGATCTCCTCGCACACTGTGCATGAGACGAAGATCTGGCCGGCAAAATCCCTATCCCGGTCTGCAGCAAAATCGGAAGCAGCCAGAATCATGCCGGCCACGGCACCCTTCATATCAGAACTGCCCCTACCGTAGAGTCGACCTTCCAATTCCTCGCCACCAAATGGATCATGGGTCCATCTGTTCTTCTGCCCGACATCCACCGTATCCAGATGCCCATCCAGGAGCAATCTGCGGCCTTCCCGATTTCCCGTGATGCATCCCCACACATTGCCGAAGTTGTCCACCACAACGCGATCAAAGTTCAGCGCGCTCATCCATCGTCCGACCACCGCTGCCGCCCGATTCTCCTGCCCGGAAAGACTACGCGCTTCGATAAGCTCACGGGTCAGATGGATTAGCCTTCGTGTGCGAGAGTCAAACATGGGGCGCCTCCTCAGTGAATTATCTCCCAGTTTCCGGCATGCTTCTCCCGCTCTTGCCGGGAGAAATCATCCAGTGCATGATCCCTTTCCGGGATATCCACCGGCTCATCCACCCCGAACAACGGCGAGCTGTAATACTTCTGGCCGGTGTCGAACAGGATGGTTGCTACCCGGCCGGCATCGGGACGGTGCTGCAGCAGCTTACCTATGGCGGCGAAATTGCAGCCGGTCGATATCCCCACCACCAACCCCTGGTCGCGGCACAGCTGCTGGGCCTGCTGCACTGCCTCCTGTGACGATACAGTTATCACTCCATCCAGAAGACTCATATCCAGATTGCGGGGCACAAATCCGTCCCCTATCCCCTGAATGTCGTGGCTGCCCCATTCGCCCCGCGACAGTGTGGGACATTCCGCGGGTTCAGCTGCATACAATTGCACCTTCGGGTTCTGCTCGCGCAGGTAGCGTCCCACTCCGGTCAGGGTCCCGCCTGATCCAACTGCGGCCACGAAGACATCGATCTCGCCTCCGGATTGCTCGTGTAGCTCGGGGCCGGTTCCCGCATAATGAGCCGCTATGTTGTCCGGATTATCAAACTGAGCTGGATACCAAAATCGACCCGGCTCTTCCTCCACGATTTCCTCTACACGTCGGAGCGCAAGGTCCTGGTCACTCTCTCCGCCCGGCGTCAGGATGAGGTCTGCTCCGAGCGCCTCAATTAGCTTCATACGCTCAGCCGACATGCCCTCAGGCATGACCACCTGTACTGCATAACCCTTCAACCCGCCCACAAAAGCACACGCTGCACCCGCATTGCCGGTTGATCCCTCAATGATGGTCATGCCCTCCTGCAGCTCTCCCCGCTTCTCTGCCTCCTCGATCATGCGCAGGTAAATCCGATCCTTGTGGCTTCCGGTGGGGTGCCCGAACTCCACCTTGGCCAGCGCTTTACGTCCCCCCACTTCAACTTCGACAGAGGGGGTATTGCCAATCAACCCCAGGGCATCTTCCGCATATGCTGCTGTCATCATCTGGGCCTCCTTCTTCCTCAATACATGCACTGCCAATTCTTACAGGCCACTTTCTACACCAATATCTATGGATCTGCACATAGAGTCGCTGGCTTCCGAGCCATACCAATGGACGCTAACGGGACCTCACACCAGCAAATCCGGGGAGTCCCGTGCACAGTTTTATGTCCTGGCGCAGCTCAACCCGCAAAGTTTTTCACGAGGACGATCGGCGTTCCAGCATCAGCCGAGCCAGCAGCAAGGTCCGCCAGTGTACCCAAAATGGAAGTCACGCTCCGGGGCGTCGTACCCAGGCTCTCCTTGCTGAGACTGGTGTCTCCTTCCTCAATCAAGCTCTCAATGTCATCCCGGTTGTAACCCTGCCGATACAGGGTCTCTACCTGCAGCTTGAGCTTGGTTCCACGGCGCAATGAAGCTTTTCGCAATCCGGCACTGCATCCGATCGCCGGATGGGGATCGGCCAGTTCGTAGATACCGCTGTCCGGATCCTTATACGCACCATCCCCAAAAATGAGGACCTCCACGCTCTTACCGGTATCCCGGTATATTCGTTGCTTCACATCATCCGCCGTCTCATCTGCGTTGTCGGGCAGCAGCTTCATGATCCCGTTTTCCATATCCGAGGCATTGGAGCCGATAACCCCCCAGGGCTCGGGACCTATCTCCCGGATTGACGTGACCGGAGTCTCCGTGCCAAACGAGAGCAGCAGTTCCTTGAGGGCAGACTCCTGATGCACCGCACCGATTATTACCCCGTCGATGTAGGCACGATCAAAGACCTTGAGGGGATTATTGGTGAATAGAATGTCCACCTGCGCACCCTGTTCCTGCACCACGTCGCGATACATACGAGGATAGTCCATTTCTGTTATCGGGTGCGAGAAACTCAGCCCGGCCAGCTCATCCAGGAATAGGCACTCGCTATCGCGATAGTCTGACAACTGCTCTGCATACTGCATTTGCGTATATACGGGATCGGGCTCGCCGCGCTGATGCGTCACCGCATCAGCAAGGGTGATGATGTGACTCTGCAGATCCACACTCACCGCCAGGGCACCATCAGCCCCCGAGTCGCGCATTATGCCGATGGCTTTTTCCGCTGTCCGATCGAGTGGACCGAACCCCACCTCCACCGCCAGGGTTCTCCCTTCCGGGTCTCGCACCGTGAGGTCGGCCATGCCCTGACCGGTTATCTTACGAATGCCCACCAGACGGTAGCCCATCTCCTGCAGCTTCAATGCAGCAATCACCTCACGAATGAGAACATTCATATGTGGGGTATTGCCGCGAATTTCCTGCAGACTGTGAAAAATGCTCTTCAGCCGCAACCTGGAGGTGGCGACCTCTTCATCGAGCACCTGGTTCCCCACTTCATCAGTGGGAATGGACAGCTGCACCACCACCCGGCCACCCTCCGTCGCCTGAGCTATGGCCCTGAGTATCAGCGCAAAGCGGTTCCGACTCACTATGGGACTGATCACGGCCAG